>NZ_JPFY01000013.1:0-331440 GCF_000722755.1 Streptococcus mitis
GTCGTTCGCTTTGAGAGGCCGGGGTGGCGGAACTGGCAGACGCACAGGACTTAAAATCCTGCGATTGGTAACGATCGTACCGGTTCGATTCCGGTCCTCGGCATAATATAATGAGCACCCTTAGCTCAACTGGATAGAGTACCTGACTACGAATCAGGCGGTTAGAGGTTCGACTCCTCTAGGGTGCATTTTTCTATTTAACTCGGGAAGTAGCTCAGCTTGGTAGAGTACTTGGTTTGGGACCAAGGTGTCGCAGGTTCGAATCCTGTCTTCCCGATATATGGCGGTGTAGCTCAGCTGGCTAGAGCGTCCGGTTCATACCCGGGAGGTCGGGGGTTCGATCCCCTTCGCCGCTATAATGATCTTGTTGGACCTTTAGCTCAGCTGGTTAGAGCTCTCGGCTCATAACCGAGTGGTCGTAGGTTCAAGTCCTACAAGGTCCATTTAAATAATATGGAGGATTACCCAAGTCCGGCTGAAGGGAACGGTCTTGAAAACCGTCAGGCGTGTAAAAGCGTGCGTGGGTTCGAATCCCACATCCTCCTTTTGTATTAACGCGGGATGGAGCAGCTCGGTAGCTCGTCGGGCTCATAACCCGAAGGTCGTAGGTTCAAATCCTGCTCCCGCAATAAGGCTCGGTAGCTCAGTTGGTAGAGCAATGGATTGAAGCTCCATGTGTCGGCGGTTCGATTCCGTCTCGCGCCATTTTTATTTATAGTATTTATGCGGGTGTAGTTTAGTGGTAAAACTACAGCCTTCCAAGCTGTTGTCGCGAGTTCGATTCTCGTCACCCGCTTTGAACTTTGTTCAAATTACCAAGTTTTTTAACTTGGGCGCGTAGCTCAGGTGGTTAGAGCGCACGCCTGATAAGCGTGAGGTCGGTGGTTCGAGTCCACTCGTGCCCATTAATAGGAGAATTACTCAAGAGGCTGAAGAGGACGGTTTGCTAAATCGTTAGGTCGGGTAACTGGCGCAAGGGTTCGAATCCCTTATTCTCCGTTTAATTTCGACTCTCTGTCAACTGTAGTGGGTTGAAGAAAAGCTAAGTTCTAGGAAGGACACATTTCGTCCTTTCTTTTTTGGTATTCAGAGCGATAAAAAGACTCCATAATATTTGTAGTGGGTACCCCCCCTATAAATATTATGGATCCTATTTTTATGTAGAAAAAAGTTCCATATGATCTATAATGAAAAGCAACCAAACCATCATTAGAAAGAATCATATGGAATAGTTACATTTTATCACAAAATTGTTCGATATCAAAGACCAAAATATCAAGATTTTAGATATCGTCAATAGGGATACTCACAAGGAAATCATCGCGAAACTGGATTACAATGCCCCATCTTGTCCTAGTTCTGGAAGTCAAATGAAGAAATATGACTTTCAAAAACCGTCTAAGACCCCTTACCTAGAAACGACTGGTATTCCTACTAGAATTCTCCTTAAAATGGCTCTTTTTCAACTGTATTGGGCTGAAGAAATACTAAAATTTGTATATATTGTTGATTTTACGGTTGTGCTAGTTTATTATTACTTCCAACTCTTGAGTGAAATTTCGCCACTATTTAGCCAGATTTCTTTTCCATTATCACATTGAACCAGAAGTTTTCCATTTTCAGAGATATCTTTAGCAAGTCCCTTGTAGTCTTTTTGATCTAGTGTAAAAGTCACTTCTTTTCCTAGAACAAATGACTGTTTTTTGTATAAGTATAATAGCTCTTCTGCTGGTGTTTCGAAGAAAGTCCGCCAGGTTTCTATGATTAATTCATTTCTGGTAATAGGTGCTGGTGTTTTAAATAAACTAGCAGCTTTTTCTTTTAATTCCTGAGGAAAGTCTTTAATAGTGAAATTAATACCTACTCCAATAATGATATCTGTGACTAAGCCAGTTTCTACAGAGGTCATTGCCTCAGTAAGGATTCCTCCAATTTTATGATTGTTTAGGTAGATATCATTGACCCATTTTATGTCGACATCAATTAAAGTTAGGTTCTTAATGGCTTTGTAGACAGCTCCTGCTACAAGTAGTGTGTAGGATGGTAATTTGTCGTAAGGGAGATTTGGTTTGAGATGGAGTGTCATATAAATGCCACCTTGTGGTGAGTAGAATGAACGTTGAAATCGACCTCGGCCTGCTGTTTGATAGGAAGCTATATAGAGGGTGTTTGCTTCATTCCCTAAATCAATTGCTTCTTTTGCATCTAGTTGAGTTGATTTTGTTTCGGGTTTAAAACTTATTTTAATTGGAAGATTTTGTTCTAGAAGTTCTGGAAGAATAAGGTCTCCATTCACCAGTTTGTAGCCTTTGTTTTTGATACTATCAATTTCAATGCCTTCTTGTTCTAGACGCTTGATGGCTTTCCAAATTGATGTTCGGCTTAGGGATAGTTCTTCTGCGATTTTTTCTCCGCTGATATAGTCGGTTTCTTTAGCTAGAATTTGGTAGACGGCTTGGTAGGATTTCATAGTGTTTCCTTTCTTTAGGAATTGTAAATGATTTAAATATTGTTCGGATAGTTGGTCAAAACCTTATTATATTACTACTATTTTAACATATACCTAGTCTTTACGGTATGATTTTCTTATAGTAAATCTAGTCATTAAGTTTGAGTTTTGAAATATTAGTATTTTTGCGCCCTTTTTTACCTAGTAAACGTTTCCTTTGTTTTCAAATTGCTAAAAAAGTGGTACAATATAGGGTAGCTTACTATTATCTGAATCAACTGATTTGGAGAGAAAGGATTCATTTTGAAATCAATAGGCTTTATTGAAAAGCTGAAAGGGTTGTCTAGTAAAGAGCTGATTTTATTGGGAATTATCCTGAGTATCTTTTTACCCTTTTATCTTTTTGTAGTTGTATTCTGTTTATATATTATCAGTTTAATTTTCACAGGAGACATGAAAAGTATTCTTCAGAAAATGGGGGAGCATCCGATGCTGCTTCTTTTTCTTGGCTATAGTACTGTTATATCCGTTTTTGCACAAAATTGGATGGGAGTTGTGGCTTCAGTAGGAATTTTTCTATTTACTGTTTTCTTTTTGCATTATCAGTCGATTTTATCACATAAATTCTTTCGATTGATTTTGCAGCTCGTCTTGTTTGGTAGCGTCTTGTCAGCTGCTTTTGCGAGTTTAGAACATTTCCAAATTGTGAAGAAATTCAACTATGCTTTTCTTTCACCCAATATGCAGGTGTGGCATCAGAATCGTGCAGAAGTGACCTTCTTTAATCCTAATTATTATGGAATTATTTGTTGTTTCTGTATCATGATTGCCTTCTATCTGTTTACAACGACCAAGTTGAATTGGTTGAAAGTATTCTGTGTGTTTGCAGGCTTTGTGAATTTCTTTGGATTGAACTTTACGCAAAATCGAACTGCCTTTCCTGCTATTATCGCTGGAGCCATTATTTATCTCTTTACGACCATTAAAAACTGGAAGGCCTTTTGGCTTAGTATTGGGGTTTTCGCGATTGGCTTGAGTTTCCTCTTTTCCAGTGATTTGGGAGTTCGGATGGGGACTTTAGACTCTTCTATGGAAGAACGCATTTCTATTTGGGATGCTGGTATGGCCTTGTTTAAGCAAAATCCTTTTTGGGGTGAGGGGCCATTGACCTATATGCACTCTTATCCTCGAATAAATGCTCCTTATCATGAACATGCTCATAGTCTTTATATCGATACGATTCTGAGTTACGGAATTGTGGGGACTATTTTATTAGTTTTGTCTTCTGTTGCTCCTGTTCGTTTAATGATGGATATGAGTCAGGAGTCGGGGAAACGTCCGATTATCGGTCTTTATCTATCTTTCCTTACAGTGGTTGCTGTGCATGGAATTTTTGACTTGGCCCTCTTCTGGATTCAGTCTGGTTTCATTTTCTTACTAGTTATGTGCAGCATTCCGTTGGAGCATCGAACGTTGGTATCGGACATGACGGATTAAGTTTATAAGTTTAAAATCTTCTATCTTGGGTAGGAGATTTTTTTACTGGGGAAAATTATTTCTAAATCGAAATAGTTGACAGTTGGAATAATGAGTGTTACAATTGTTTTATTCTTTTCGATATCGAAATAAATTGGAGGTGTTATGAAAGATAGTCATTTGCTAGCCCATCATATTCGTTTGTTGAATGGGCGGATTTTTCAAAACTTACTGAGCCAAGATCCTGAGGCTCTTTATCGGAGTGAGCAGGGCAAGATTTTAGCGGTTTTATGGAATAGTGAAACAGGCTGTGCAACTGCAACAGATATTGCGATTGCGACTGGTCTTGCTAATAATACGCTGACGACTATGATTAAAAAGCTAGAGGAACAAAATCTTGTAACAGTTAGTCCATGTGGAGAAGATAAGCGTAAGAAGTATCTAGTTTTAACAGATTTGGGGCAGTCCCAGAAAGAAGTGGGACATCGTGTCAGTCAGAAATTGGATACGATCTTTTACAAAGGATTTTCAGAGGAAGAAATTCGGCAGTTTGAAGCCTTTCAAGAAAGAATTTTGGCTAATCTGAAAGAAGGTGAAAACGAGGTTTAAAATGGAGCAAATTAGCTGTTTATAAGTAAAGGCCACTTTTGACTTTGTTTTCCAACTCTTAGGACAAGGAAACTATGTGGTTAGTTATGGTTAAACTCAGATTGATGGCCTTGCTTATGCCCAGTACGATATCTTCCGTCTAGACAATGGGAAAATTGCTGAGCATTGGGACAATAAGGAAGTTATGCCTAAGGTAGAAGACCTGACCAATCGAGGGAAGTTTTAAAATGAGGACAAAGAATGATTGAATACAAAAATGTAGCGCTACGCTACACGGAAAAAGATGTTTTGAGAGATGTCAATTTACGTATTGAGAATGGAGAGTTTATGGTTTTAGTTGGACCTTCTGGGTCCGGTAAGACGACCATGATTAAGATGATTAACCGTCTCTTGGAACCGACTGATGGAAATATTTATATGGATGGTAAACGCATCAAAGACTATGATGAGCGGGAACTGCGTCTTTCTACTGGTTATGTTTTACAGGCCATTGCACTGTTTCCCAATTTAACGGTTGCAGAAAATATTGCCCTGATTCCTGAGATGAAAGGGTGGACTAAGGAAGAAATTGCTAATAAAACTGAAGAGCTTTTGGCTAAGGTTGGTTTACCAGTGGCTGAGTATGGGCATCGACTTCCGAGTGAATTATCTGGTGGAGAACAGCAACGGGTCGGTATTGTTCGTGCTATGATTGGTCAGCCTAAGATTCTTCTCATGGATGAACCTTTTTCAGCCTTAGATGCTATTTCTCGCAAACAGTTGCAGGTTCTGACGAAAGAATTGCATAAAGAGTTTGGGATGACAACGATTTTTGTGACCCATGATACGGATGAAGCTTTGAAATTGGCGGACTGTATTGCTGTTTTGCAGGATGGAGAGATTCGTCAGGTGGCGAATCCCGAGACGATTTTAAAAGCTCCTGCAACAGACTTTGTAGCAGACTTGTTTGGAGGTAGTGTTCATGACTAATTTAATTGCAACTTTTCAGGATCGTTTTAGTGATTGGTTGACAGCTCTATCTCAGCATTTGCAGTTGTCACTTTTGACCTTGTTGCTGGCTATTTTTATCGCGATTCCTTTGGCTGTTTATCTTCGCTATCATGAGAAGTTGGCGGATTGGGTTTTGCAGATTGCAGGGATTTTCCAGACCATCCCGTCTCTGGCCTTGCTGGGGCTCTTTATCCCCTTGATGGGAATTGGGACCTTACCAGCTTTGACAGCTCTTGTGATTTATGCGATTTTTCCGATTTTGCAAAATACTATCACTGGACTCAAGGGAATTGATCCGAGTCTGCAAGAGGCTGGGATTGCCTTTGGGATGACTAGATGGGAGCGTCTCAAGAAGTTTGAAATTCCGCTTGCCATGCCTGTTATCATGTCTGGGATTCGGACGGCAGCTGTCTTAATTATTGGTACAGCAACCTTGGCTGCCTTGATTGGGGCAGGGGGGCTGGGTTCCTTTATCCTTTTGGGAATTGACCGTAATAATGCCAGTCTGATTTTGATTGGTGCCCTTTCTTCTGCAGTGCTTGCCATTGCCTTTAACTTCCTACTAAAAGTGATGGAAAAAGCAAAATTGCGGACGATTTTTTCTGGTTTTGCCTTGGTGACAATATTGCTCGGTTTATCTTATAGTCCAGCTCTTTTGGTTCAAAAAGAGAAAGAGAACTTGATCATTGCTGGAAAATTGGGACCGGAACCAGAAATTTTGGCTAATATGTATAAGTTACTGATTGAAGAAAATACCAGCATGACTGCGACTGTTAAACCGAATTTTGGGAAAACAAGCTTTCTCTATGAAGCTCTGAAAAAAGGCGATATTGACATCTATCCTGAATTTACTGGTACGGTGACTGAAAGTTTGCTTCAGCCATCACCTAAAGTAGGTCATGAGCCAGAGCAGGTTTATGATGTAGCGCGTGATGGCATTGCTAAACAGGATCATCTAGCCTATCTCAAACCCATGTCTTATCAAAATACCTACGCTGTAGCTGTTCCGAAGAAAATTGCTCAAGAATATGGCTTGAAGACCATTTCGGACTTGAAAAAAGTGGAAGGACAGTTGAAGGCAGGCTTTACTCTCGAATTTAATGACCGTGAAGATGGAAATAAGGGCTTGCAATCAATGTATGGTCTTAACCTCAATGTAGCGACCATGGAGCCAGCCCTTCGCTATCAGGCAATTCAGTCAGGCGATATTCAAATCACGGATGCCTATTCAACTGATGCGGAATTGGCGCGTTATGATTTGCAGGTCTTGGAAGATGACAAGCAACTCTTCCCACCTTATCAAGGGGCACCACTCATGAAAGAAGCTCTTCTCAAGAAACATCCAGAGTTGGAAACAGTTCTCAATAAATTGGCTGGTAAAATTACTGAAAGCCAGATGAGCCAGCTCAACTACCAAGTCGGTGTTGAAGGCAAGTCAGCAGAACAAGTAGCCAAGGAGTTTCTACAAGAACAAGGTTTGTTGAAGAAATAGTTTGAAAATGTCAAACTCAACTTTGTTAAACGACCATATAGAAAACTGCTCAGACAATGTTGTCTGGGCTTTTTTGATTGTTGAAAAGATGAAAACTCAGTAGCCTAGAAATAAGGCAACTGAGCTCTACTCTGTATTCAATTTTTAGGAATGAGAAGGTCTAGATAAAACTGGACAACTTCCTGGTATGTAAAGTCTTGTCCTTTTTTGAGCCACCAGGTCAATGTCTCGATAAAGTTGGACACGACCAAGTGTTGGAGGTAAGAAGTAGGCAGATTAGTGTGGGCTTCTTTTAACTCATCAGCCAACATGGGATAGACATGGTGTTCTAGCTCTTTATGGAGTTGACGGAGGAAGTAGTCATTTTTGGAAAATAGCAGACTGGTAACATGGTCCTGGTTTTTCTGAAAATGTAAAAAGATATGTGCGAGGTAGTCCTCGGTAGTAAAGTGTCCTTCCCTTTCAAAGAGATGATGAAAGAGGTAGCGACAGAGCTCATCTAAAAGGAGTTCCTTGCTTTCATAGTGACAGTAAAAAGTAGAACGCCCAACATCTGCTAGGTCAATGATATCCTGAACAGTAGTGGCATCATAGCCTTTGTCGTTCAAAAGTTGTAAAAAAGCTTGATAGATGGCTTTTTTCGTCTTGCTGACTCGACGGTCTCTTTTTGGCATGTAGACACTTGAGACAAACTGTTCAGAACTGAACATGGCTGACAGTTTGCTTCTATCCTTTCTTTGAATTTTATTAGATAATACAAATGAAAGAAGTATGTATATACCCATTATACCAAAGGAGGGAGAGAAATGAGTTCTAAAACATCTATCTGGTTAGCTTTTTTCTTAAATTTGACTTATGCCATTGTCGAGTTTATTGCAGGTGGAATATTTGGTTCGAGTGCAGTTCTTGCTGATTCCGTTCATGACTTGGGAGATGCTATAGCCATTGGCATCTCAGCCCTTTTAGAAACAATTTCAAACCGTGAAGAAGATAGACAGTACACCTTGGGTTACAAACGTTTTAGTCTTTTAGGAGCCATGCTAACGGCTGTGATTCTTATGATAGGGTCTGTCCTAGTGATCTTGGAAAATGTCACAAAGATTGTTCACCCGCAACCCGTCAATGAGGAAGGCATCCTCTGGCTGGGAATCATTGCAGTAGCCATTAATGTGCTAGCAAGTCTGGTAGTTCGTAAGGGGAAAACAAAGAACGAGTCAATTCTTAGCCTGCATTTTTTGGAAGACACTCTTGGTTGGTTGGCCGTCATTCTAATGGCGATTATTCTTCGATTTACGGACTGGTATATCCTCGATCCGCTTTTATCACTAGTTATTTCTATCTTTATTCTGTCGAAAGCCATTCCTCGCTTTTGGAGCGCACTGAAAATTTTCCTAGATGCTGTGCCAGAAGGAGTCGAGACAAGTGATTTGGAGAAGGATTTAGAGGCTCTACCCAATGTCAACAGTGTCAATCAACTTAGCATTTGGTCCATGGATGGTCTAGAGAATAATGCTATTGTTCACATTTGTATCAAGGACTGGGAACAGATGATGGAAACCAAAGAAGTGGTGCGTCAATGTTTAGAAGAAAGAGGCGTGCAGAATATCACTATTGAAGTAGATAGCAGTCAAAGCAATCATGCGCAACATAAGCGGAGGGTGAGAGAATTAGAGCAGAAGCATGGGCATCATCATTAGAAAAGCGACCTCGCTAGAGGTCGTTTTGTTATCCTATTCATTCCTTGTACTCTCTCTCAGAGTCAGTCTGGTTCCCAGCATAGTCAGGCTAGGGATTTTGCGACCGTGGAGTACTTCCTTGTTAAGAATATCCATACCTGCTCGGCCCATTTCTTCGGTATAGACGGTGATGCTGGAGAGGGGAGGATAGACCTGTTTGGTCAGACTGGTGTCGTTAAAGGAAATAAGACTGACGCGGTCTGGCAGGCTGATTCCAGCTTCTTGGAGGGCACGGAGGGCACCGATGGCTAAACTATCGCTAGCTGCAAAAAATGCTGGCGGGAGTTGGTCTCCCAAACTCTGAATAGCCTCCTTCATCAAGTCATAGCCAGACTGGGCAGTAAAGCTTCCTTGAAAGACCAGTTCATCATGATAGATTTCTTTTGTTTGACTGTAGTTTCTGAAATTTTCCAGCCGCTTATCCTCAATGATTTCTTCTTGGTCAGTTGTTTCTTCAAGACCTGTTAGAATCCCAATGCGATTCAACCCTTGACTGAGGAAATAATCGACAACCTGTTTCATGGCAGTGTAAAAGTCCGTGATAATGCAGGTATGTCCCAGGGACAGTGTATCGCTGTCTAGAAATACAAGAGGTTTTTGGTATTCCTCAAAGGCAGAAATCTGAGCACGGCTAAACTTTCCGATGCAGAGAATTCCAATCACTTCCTCGCTTAGGGTGAAAGGATGGTCATTGAAATAGCGCAAGATATCATAGTCCAATTCTTGGGCTCTTTTTTCAATTCCTAGACGAATCTGGTAGTAGTAGAGGTCGTCCAGCTCCCCTTGTTCGCTGACCCATTGGATAATGGCAATCTTCTGCTTGGGTTTATGGGATTCGCCTGTCTTGAGGTGTTTGGTGTAGCCCAGCTCTTCAGCAACGGTCAAAATACGGTGTCTGGTTTCTTCTGTAACAGATAGGCTCTGGTCGCGATTGAGGACACGGGATACGGTCGCGATAGAGACAGAGGCTAGCTGTGCAATGTCTTTTAAGGTAGCCATAAATCCTCCTTCTTTTAGGTTAGTATATCATATTTTTCTGCCTTTTACCGATAGTTTAGTAAAATTTTAGTAAAAAGGATTGACCTTGGGAAATCCCTTGGATACAATAGAAGAAAACGATTACACGTTAAGGTAGCTTAACGGACAGTCAAAGGAGAATTTATATGACACAACATCTTACTGCAGAAGCCCTTCGCAAAGACTTTCTTGCTGTTTTTGGTCAAGAAGCAGATCAAACCTTCTTTTCACCAGGCCGTATCAATTTGATTGGTGAACACACGGACTACAACGGTGGGCACGTTTTTCCAGCTGCTATTTCTTTGGGAACTTATGGGGCAGCTCGCAAACGTGACGACCAAGTCTTGCGTTTTTACTCAGCCAACTTTGAGGATAAGGGCATTATCGAAGTGCCTTTAGCGGATCTCAAGTTTGAAAAAGAGCACAACTGGACCAACTATCCAAAAGGGGTTCTTCATTTCTTGCAAGAAGCTGGGCATGTCATTGACAAAGGGTTTGATTTTTATGTTTATGGGAATATCCCAAATGGTGCTGGCTTGTCATCATCGGCATCTTTGGAACTCTTGACAGGGGTCGTGGTTGAGCATCTTTTTGATTTAAAATTAGAGCGTCTCGATTTGGTTAAAATCGGCAAACAAACAGAAAACAACTTTATCGGAGTCAACTCTGGTATCATGGACCAGTTTGCTATCGGTATGGGAGCTGACCAACGTGCTATTTACTTAGATACTAACACTTTAGAGTATGACTTGGTGCCGCTTGATTTGAAGGACAATGTTGTTGTTATCATGAATACCAACAAACGCCGTGAACTAGCAGACTCTAAATACAATGAACGCCGTGCTGAGTGTGAGAAAGCAGTAGAAGAATTGCAAGTTGCCTTGGATATTCAGACATTGGGTGAGTTGGACGAGTGGGCCTTTGACCAATACAGCTATCTGATTAAAGACGAAAATCGTTTGAAACGTTCTCGCCATGCTGTGCTTGAAAACCAACGTACCCTTAAAGCTCAAGCAGCCCTTCAAGCAGGTGATTTGGAAACATTTGGTCGCTTGATGAATGCGTCACACGTTTCTCTAGAACATGACTATGAAGTGACTGGTTTGGAATTGGATACCCTCGTTCATACTGCTTGGGCTCAGGAAGGTGTTCTCGGTGCTCGTATGACAGGGGCAGGTTTTGGCGGATGTGCCATTGCCTTGGTGCAAAAAGATGCTGTTGAGGACTTTAAGGAAGCTGTAGGCAAACACTACGAGGAAGTAGTTGGCTACGCTCCAAGCTTCTATATTGCTGAAGTTGCAGGTGGCACTCGCGTCCTTGACTAATCAAAAGGAGGCTCTATAGTGACCTTAGTAGATAAATTTGTAACACATATTATTTCTGAAAGTTCATTTGAGGAAATGGATCGAATCTACCTGACCAATCGTGTCTTGGCACGAGTGGGAGATGGTGTTTTGGAAGTTGAGACCAATCTGGATAAATTGATTGATCTCAAGGACCAGCTGGTTGAGGAAGCCGTTCGATTAGAGACGATTGAGGATAGTCAGACTGCGCGTGAAATCCTTGGTGCTGAATTGATGGACTTGGTGACCCCTTGTCCGAGTCAGGTCAATCGTGACTTTTGGGCAACCTACGCCCAGTCTCCTGAGCAAGCGATAGCGGATTTCTACCAACTCAGTCAGAAGAATGACTACATTAAACTCAAGGCCATTGCTAAAAATATCGCTTATCGTGTTCTGTCTGATTACGGTGAACTTGAAATTACCATCAACCTCTCTAAGCCTGAAAAGGATCCCAAAGAGATTGCGGCAGCCAAGTTGGTGCAAGCTAGCAATTATCCCCAGTGTCAGCTTTGTCTAGAGAATGAGGGCTACCATGGTCGAGTTAACCACCCAGCTCGCAGCAACCACCGTATTATCCGTTTTGAAATGGCTGGTCAGGAGTGGGGCTTCCAGTATTCGCCCTATGCTTACTTTAATGAGCATTGTATTTTCTTAGATGGCCAGCATCGTCCCATGGCCATTAGTCGTCAGAGCTTTGAACGTCTGCTTGCTATCGTAGAGCAGTTTCCAGGATATTTTGCAGGCTCTAATGCCGACCTGCCAATCGTGGGAGGCTCTATTCTGACTCATGATCACTATCAGGGAGGCCGTCACGTATTTCCTATGGAATTGGCTCCTCTGCAAAAGACCTTCCTATTTGCTGGTTTTGAGCAGGTCAAGGCTGGCATTGTCAAATGGCCAATGTCAGTATTGCGTTTGACTTCGGATTCCAAAGAAGATTTGATCAACTTAGCTGACAAGATTTTGCAGGAATGGCGTCAGTATTCAGATTCTGCAGTGCAGATTTTGGCAGAGACAGACGAGACACTGCATCACACCATCACACCAATTGCTCGTAAACGTAATGGACAATTTGAGTTGGACTTGGTCTTGAGGGACAATCAGATTTCTGCAGAACATCCTGATGGCATCTATCATCCTCACAAGGATGTCCAACATATCAAGAAGGAAAATATCGGCTTGATTGAGGTCATGGGCTTGGCAATCTTGCCACCACGTCTGAAAGAAGAAGTGGAGCAAGTCGCTAGCTATCTCGTGGGAGAAGCTGTTACAGTTTCCGATTATCATCAGGAATGGGCAGACCAACTTAGAGCCCAATATCCAGCCCTAACAGATAAAGAAAAAGCCCTTGAAATCGTCAAGGACTCTGTTGGTGCTATCTTTGCGCGTGTGCTTGAGGACGCAGGAGTCTACAAGCAGACAGAACAAGGACAGGCAGCCTTTATGCGCTTTGTGGAGCAGGTCGGAATTTTGCCAGACTAGGAGCTTTCTCCTTGCACAGTCCTATAAAAAGTAGTATCATAGTGTCGTTTGAAATATCAGGAGGAAACGATGAAAGACTTTCATTTTGACGCTATATCTGCCTTTGAAAATTACGAAATTGAACAAATGAGAGATGGTCACGTTGTGGTGACGACCAAAGTAGTGGACTCGTCTCTCAACTACTATGGCAATGCCCATGGTGGCTATCTCTTTACCCTTTGCGACCAGATCAGTGGTTTGGTGGTCATATCTCTGGGGCTTGATGGAGTGACGCTCCAGTCTTCTATCAACTACCTCAAAGCAGGAAAACTCGACGATGTGCTGACCATTAAAGGAGAATGTGTCCACCAAGGACGCACAACTTGCGTCGTGGATGTCGATATCACCAATCAAGAAGGCAGAAATGTCTGTAAAGCAACCTTTACCATGTTTGTTACAGGCCAACGGTCAGAAGACAGACAGGTAAGGATATAGATAACTAAAAAAGAGGCTCGTACCTCTTTTTTAGTTTCAGATAAATCAATCAATTTCTTTAATAAACTTAGCAATTTCTTTTACAATTTCAGTAACTAAAGCATTTCCCATAAAAAACATTCTCATTTTATCAGATACCTCTACAATAGAACCGTCAGATAGTTTCTTTTTAGCTGTCCAATTATCTGGGAAATCCTGAAGGCGTTCAGCTTCAATGGGGGTAATTAATCTATATTTATTGTTTACAAATAATAAATGTGTGGAACGATTAACAGTTCCTTCGGATGTAAGCATTGTTCTTCCTGGAAGGTTTAAATCATCATAAGGGGACATTCCTCCTTCTGAATAGATGTATTGATGTCCGTCAGAGGATGTTCGCTCAATTTTTTTAGGTCCTCTAAGATATTGAAATTTTTCTAGTTTAGCCTTATCAGTTAAAAAATATTTTTCAGGTACTTCAGATTCATCTTGAAGAATTTCTCCTAGAGTAATCGGATTACCATTGTAGTTAGGTTCTGTATCAATAGAATAGTATTTTCCATGTCTCATAATTCCTGTATTCCAAACAGTACCAGTAAAAGTATCTGAAACTTCAACTATATCATTTGGTAACTCATAAAATACATGACGATTTTTAACTGCTATAGGTTTAATAGGAAATTGTTTCGCAAATAGACCTTGATTGAAAATATAGTCACTATACCTATTATCTTCAAAGATTTCTTCATTTTTTTCGTAAAGATTGTCAATTTTTTGGGCAAAGACTGTATCATTTCGATAAACGAAAAAGAATACACGACGTCTTCGTTGGCTTCTTCCATACTCAGCAGCATTAATAACTCTCCACTCTACAGAATATCCAAGATTATTAAAAGCTGTTAGCATGATTGCAAAATCACGTCCTCTCTGTTTTGAGGGCGCTTTTAAAAGCCTATCCACATTTTCCAGAATTAAGTATTTGGGTTTAATGATTTCCGTTGCTCTAATGATTTCCCAAAATAAAACTCCTTTTTTTCCTTCAATACCTTTCTCATTTTTCTTGCTACGCGCAACAGAGTAATCTTGGCAAGGAAAACCACCGACAATCATATCGGCATCCATTTTGGAAAATTGTTCGTCTGTTATATCAGAGATACTAATATTGATGTTTTCGCTATTGGGGAAGTGATAATCATAGACCTCAAATGCGTCTTGAGATTTACGAGATGGTTCCCATTGGTTTGCCCATTTTGTTTTAAAGAGTTGCTTATCGGCATTTTCTAATCCTATCCGAAAACCGCCAACTCCAGCAAATAGTTCGAGAACTTTCATCTTTTCTCCTTCATTTTTTTACAGTTTAATCCATTATATACTATTTTCAATGATTGATCAAGTATTAATGTTTGCTTTAGTTTAATTTGATATAATATAAAAGATAGGAGAAGAAAATGGATCAAAACTTATTTAACTATAACGATGAAGATATCGATAGTGTTATTGAATATTCTCACAAACTATTAAATAGAAAATTTTCCGATGTTATGGAAGAGTATAATCGTTCGCTTTATAAATCATATGACGATTATAATGATAGAGTAGTCTCTGAGGTACAAGATAAAGCAATTAGTATGAAGTCAAAAGGGCAATATGGAAATTATATTGAAAAATATTTCTATGGCTACCAGCCAAATAGTGACTCGGAAGCTGACTTTGAAAAAATAGGTGTAGAATTAAAAGTTACTCCTTTTAAGATAAACAAAAATGGGACACTTAGTGCAAAAGAACGACTTGTATTAACAATACTAAACTATATGGAGGAAAATTTAGAGGATTTTTACTCCACTCATTTATGGAAAAAATGTGCAAAGATTTTGTTATTGTTTTACAATGGCTTAATTCCTAATCAAACAATGAAGGACTATGTCATTGAAAAAATATTTTTATATGAATGGTTTGAGGAGGATATGGCAGTCATCCTTGAAGACTATCAGAAAATTACAGATAAAATCAAAAATGGAAGGGCGCATGAATTATCAGAATCAGATGGAAACTATTTATCAACTTGTACAAAAGGAGCAGGTAAAGGAAAGGATTTAAGACAACAACCTTTTAGTCATGAATTAGCCAAACAAAGAGCTTGGGAATTAAAATCAAGTTATATGACCTATCTGATTAATCATAAAATCTTTAACCAATCAGATCAAGAAAGTGTTCTGGCTAATTTTAGGGGTGAAAAAAAGTCATTTACTGAGGTTATTGCAGAGAAGATTCTTTCCTACAAAGGTTTCTCTGAACAAGAGTTATATGATAGATTTGAAGTGAATCCCAAAGCAAAAGGTAAGAATAGTACTCTGATTAGAAAAATTTTAGGTTTAACAGGGGATTTAGATAAGACTAAAGAATTTCAGAAAGCAAACATGAATTTGAGAGTTATTCGAGTAGATAAGAATAATTTACCTAAGGAAGACTCTCCATTTAAAACTTATTGTTTTAAAGAATTAGCAGAAACAGATAGTTGGGAATCGTCACATGTCTATAATGAAATTTATAATAAACGATTCCTCTTCGTTATTTTTAAGGAAATTGAACCTAAGCTATTTGTATTAGATTCTATCAAATTTTGGGGATTTCAAGATAGACAATTAGAAGAAATCCAAAGAGTGTGGCAGGAAACTAGACAAATTATTTCTGACGGAGTTAAATTAACTCAAAATGGTAATAAAGTTTCAACTAATTTCCCTCAAAGTAAGATAAATAGAATCCTATTTACGAAATTACATGCTACCAATGCTTATTATGAAATTGAAAAAGGAAAATTTGTTGGGAAAGGCTCACTATCTGATACGGATGAACTTCCAGATGGGCGTAGGATTACAAAACACTCCTTTTGGATGCCTAAGAAGTTTATAAAAGAAATATTAGATGGGAATTGGGATTGATTATATTTATAATCAACTTGTGATAAACAAAAAAGAGGCTCGCACCTCTTTTTCTTATTTCTTTTTATGATTTAATACTGCATTGAGGACAATGGCGAGTAGGCTGGCTACAACGATTCCGTTTGAGAAGAACATTTGGAAGGCTGTCGGCATGCTGACAAAGAGATTACTGTTGTTGAGTCCGACACCTGCAGCTATGGATACTGCTGCGATAAGAAAGTTATGTTCATTGTTAGCAAAGTCAACACGAGCGAGGATTTGCATCCCTTGAATAGATACAAAACCAAACATCACCAGCATAGCACCACCGAGGACAGGGCTCGGAATGATTTGGGCAAGGGCGCCAAACTTAGGAAGGAGTCCAAGGAGAACCAGGAAACCAGCTGCGTAGTAGATTGGCAGGCGAGTCTTGATACCTGACAATTTAACCAAACCAACGTTTTGTGAAAATCCTGTGTAAGGGAAGGTGTTAAAGATTCCTCCGAGAAGTACGGCCAAACCTTCTGCGCGGTAACCGTTGCGCAGGCGCGTGCTGTCGATTGGATCTTTTGTGATATCAGACAAGGCTAGATAAACACCAGTAGACTCAACCATAGACACTGTTGCGATGATACACATCATGACAATAGATGAGATTTCAAAGGTTGGCATCCCAAAGTAGAGTGGAGTTGGGACATGGACGAGCGGTGCTGCCGCAACAGGAGAGAAATCAACCAAGCCCATGCTAGCAGCAATGGCAGTTCCAACAACCAGACCAATCAAAATAGAGATAGATTTGATAAATCCTTTGGTAAAGATGTTAATCAAGAGGATAATCAAAACAGTGATAGCTGCAAGCAAGAGACTTTGACCAGTTGGCTCTGGAACGTTATTTCCCATATTTCCAATAGCGACAGGAATCAAGGTTAAACCAATCGTGGTAATAACAGATCCTGTTACGATAGATGGGAAGAGATTGGCAACTTTTGAGAAGATGCCTGAAACAAGAACCACGTAAATCCCTGATGCGATAAGGGCACCAAACATAGCACCACTACCATGGCTTTGCCCAATCATAATCAAGGGAGCGACGGATTGGAAAGCAACTCCAAGAACGACTGGGAGTCCAATTCCAAAGTATTTGTTGAGTTGGAGTTGGAGGAAGGTTGCCACCCCACACATGAAGATATCTGTGGAAATCAGGTAGGTCAACTGCTCAGTTGAATAGCCAAGGGCTGTCGCAATCATGATGGGAACCAGGATAGATCCTGAGTACATGGCTAGTAAGTGCTGCAAGCCAAGAACGGCTGCTTGTGAATGTTTTTCTTGAGTTTGCATTAGAGATCTGCCTCCTTAAATACGACTTGACCATTTTCAAAACGATCCAAACGAGCGAGTGATAGGACAGGATAGCCTGCTTTTTCAAGCAAATCACGGCCATCTTGGAAGGATTTTTCAATCACAATACCGATAGCTTCGACTGTGGCACCAGCTTGTTCGATGATTTGAATCAAGCCTTTAGCAGCTTGGCCATTAGCAAGGAAATCGTCGATAATCAAGACCTTGTCCTCTGGTGAGAGGAATTTTCCAGCGATAGAAACGGTACTGGTCACTTGCTTGGTAAAGGAGTAAACTTCGGCAGTTAAGATTCCTTCGTTCATAGTGATGTTTTTAGCTTTTTTAGCAAAAATCATGGGAACGTTTAAGACTTCAGCTGTAAAAATGGCTGGGGCAATACCTGACGCTTCAATGGTCACGACTTTGGTAATACCAGCAGAAGCAAATTTTTCCGCAAAAACCTTACCAATCTCTCGCATCAAGCTAAAGTCAACTTGGTGGGTTAAAAAGGAATCCACCTTGAGGATGTTATCACCCAAGATATGCCCATCCTTGAGGATGCGCTCTTCTAATAATTTCATAAGACCTCCTAAAGTCTAAAAGCCAATCCATTTGCTTGTTTATAGTTTCTAGCAAGAAATAGAAAAAGAACTTACTTAATCTCTAAGCAAGTCCCCCAAATAGGCATGGCAAAAACGGCCATACCTCACTCTGACTTACTTATTGTTAGGTGTTCCGGCACCTTGTAGAAACGTCGTGCCAATTCACGACATAAACAAGTAAAATGATATTCAATTTTAAATAGGCTTGAGCCAATGTTTTTATTTTACACTAAATAACTTTAGAAATCAAATATTTTGTTAGTGTTTTGGTTTTAAAAACGAACAAATATAATAAAAATAGGCAAAAATCAACTTATTGGCTAACATTTAGAAGGTTTTTCCATCATAAAAGGCATATTATCAAGTTTTTAAACACTTGACAATATGTCTTTTTTACTTTAAAGACTTTTTCCAAATCTTTATTATTCTACTCGCTAAATCTTAAAAAATAGCCATCTGGATCCAAAATCGCAAATTCATGGGGATATATAAAGCTATCTCCTACTCGAAATTCTCTTTTTGTCAGGGGACGATGGATAGGATAGTCAGCTTCCAGCAGTTTTTGGTGGAGCTGAGGAACATCTGCAATGCCAAAGGAAATATTGACACCGCGCCCGAAAGGATAGGTCAGCTGAGCTAATTCTTTTACGCTGCCTTCTTCTAGCATAAGTTGGCAGTCTTCAAGCGAGAGGAAGAGAAATTTCTCCTCTGGACGCTCGTATTCGACAGAGAATCCTAGCAGGTTGCAGTAGAAGTGGCGTGATTTTTCGATGTCAGATACTACAAATTCAGGAATGACAGCTTGATAGTCCATTCGTTTTCTCCTTAGAGTTCAATCTCCATGACAATAGGTGTATGGTCTTGGCGAGCTCCCGAGTCGATCATATCAGACTTAGTCACCTTGTTAGCGATGCGGTTACTTGTGAGCCAGTAGTCAATTCTCCAGCCAGTATTATTGATTTTAGAGGTCTTGCTGCGCTGTGCCCACCAAGTGTAGCGTTCTGGAACATCGCCGTGAATGTGGCGGAAGGTATCAGTAAATCCAGTTGCTAAAAGGTTGGTAAATCCAGCACGCTCCTCGTCGGTAAATCCTGGTGAACGGCGGTTGCTAGCAGGATTTGCAAGGTCAATCTCATTGTGGGCCACATTGTAGTCACCGGTTGCAAGGACTGGTTTTTCTTTGTCTAGTTGAGCCAAATACTCAGCATATTTGACATCCCATACTTGACGTTCTTCCAAACGTTTGAGGCCGTCGCCAGCGTTTGGAGTGTAAACTTGGGTCACGAAAAATTCATCAAATTCTAGAGTGATGATGCGACCTTCTAAGTCCATGGTAGAAGGGGCACCGATTTCTGGAAAAGTGACAGTGGGTGTGAGTTCTTTCTTATAAAGGAACATGGTTCCAGCATAGCCTTTGCGGGCAGGTTCTTGAGAAGAACGCCACGTGTTTTCGTAGTTTGGAAAGAGTTCAGCTAAAATTTCCAAGTGTTTTTTAGTAGGACCCTTGGCAGAAAGCTTGGTTTCTTGGATAGCGATGATATCAGCATTTTCAGCGACCAAGGTTTGTAGTACTTCTTGGGACAATTTGGCACGAGTTGAGTCACTAGTTAGGGCAGCATTGAGGGAATCAATATTCCATGAGATGAGTTTCATAAAGTTACCTTTTTCATTCAGATTATAGATTTTATTATACCAAAAAAAGGTCCATTTCCCCAACGTATGGCTTGAAAAATCACTCTCTTTCGTTTATAATTAAGAATGATTTTATGAAAGGGAGTGAAAATAAATGAAATTTTACTCATATGACTATGTACTTAGCCAAATCAGTCAGCAAAATGGAATGATGATTGGCTTTGGGATTGTGCTCCTAGCTATCACAGGATTTTTTGCTTTTAAAGCCTATCGAGATAAAAAGGGGACTAAGTTTCGGGAATTGGTCATGATTTTGGCCTTGACCTTGGTGGCCATGCTTTTGGTGACAATCTCAAAATACCAGACCAATCAAGCCTCTAACAACCAATTTCAAACCTCCCTTCATTTCATAGAGGTTGTTTCCAAAGACTTGGGAGTGGATAAATCAGAAGTTTATGTCAATACTTCTGCAGCCACTGATGGAGCACTTATCAAGGTAGGTTCAAATTTCTATCGTGCCATGAACGGGAGCCAACCAGACAAGTATCTTTTAGAGAAATTAGAATTGCATCAAACAGACGCTATTGAATTGGTGGAGGTAAACAAATGACACTCAATTATATGGAAATTTTAATCAAACTGGCCTTGGGTCTTTTCTCTCTTGTTTTTGTTATTAATGTGACAGGAAAGGGGAATCTAGCACCTAACTCTGCTACAGACCAAATTCAGAACTATGTTCTTGGTGGTATCATCGGTGGGGTGATTTACAATAGTTCAATCAGTATCCTGCAGTACGCAGTGATTTTGATGATGTGGACGATTTTGGTCTTGACCCTCAAGTGGCTCAATAACAATGTTCGTTTTGTCAAACGCTTGATTGATGGAAAACCAACTCTCCTTATCAAAAATGGGCAGATTGACCCAGAAGCCTGTCGTTCAGTTGGCTTGTCTGCAGCAGAAGTTGCTCTCAAACTTCGTAGCCAAGGAATTTTCCAGATGAAACAGGTCAAACGAGCTGTGCAGGAGCAAAATGGCCAACTCATCGTGGTCCAAATGGGAGATGAAAATCCTAAGTATCCAGTTGTGACTGACGGTGTGATTCAAGTTGATGTTTTGGAATCGATTGGTCGTAGCGAAGAGTGGTTGCTTGATAACCTCAACAAGCAAGGACATGACAATGTAGCCAATATCTTTATCGCTGAGTATGACAAGGGTGCCGTCACAGTCGTAACCTATGAATAAGAAAAACCTGGGGTCTTGGCCTCAGGTTTCTATTTGCAATCAGAAAGGGATTTTATGTCCATTATTCAAAAACTTTGGTGGTTTTTCAAGTTAGAAAAACGCCGTTATCTAGTCGGGATTGTGGCCCTGGTTTTGGTTTCCGTCCTCAACCTCATTCCCCCCATGGTCATGGGGCGGGTCATTGATGCTATCACATCGGGGCAATTAACCCAGCAGGACCTCCTTCTTGACCTATTTTACTTGCTTCTTGCAGCCTTTGGTATGTACTATCTGCGCTATGTTTGGCGGATGTATATCCTCGGGACTTCCTACCGTCTGGGACAGATTATGCGCTCTCGCTTGTTTGAGCATTTCACAAAAATGTCTCCAGCCTTTTATCAAACCTATAGGACGGGGGACCTGATGGCACACGCAACCAACGATATCAATGCCTTAACGCGTCTGGCAGGGGGAGGGGTTATGTCAGCGGTTGATGCCTCAATCACAGCTTTAGTGACCTTGTTGACCATGCTCTTTAGCATTTCATGGCAGATGACCTTGGTTGCCATTCTTCCCCTGCCTTTCATGGCTTATGCGACCAGTCGTCTAGGGAGAAAGACCCACAAGGCCTTTGGCGAATCCCAAGCTGCCTTTTCCGAACTTAATAACAAGGTACAGGAGTCTGTATCAGGTATTAAAGTGACCAAGTCTTTCGGTTACCAGGCGGACGAGTTGAAGTCCTTTCAGGCAGTCAATGAATTGACCTTCCAAAAGAACCTGCAAACCATGAAATACGATAGTCTCTTTGACCCCATGGTTCTCTTATTTGTTGGTTCATCCTATGTGTTAACCCTCTTGGTCGGCTCCTTGATGGTTCAGGAAGGGAAGATTACAGTTGGAAATCTAGTAACCTTTATCAGCTATTTGGATATGTTGGTTTGGCCTCTCATGGCCATTGGTTTCCTCTTTAATATCACTCAAAGAGGAAAGGTTTCCTACCAGCGGATTGAGGAACTTTTGTTTCAGGAATCACCTGTACAAGACCCTGAGTTTCCTCTAGACAGTATTGAAAATGGGCGCTTGCAGTATGTCATTGATAGCTTTGCCTTTGAAAATGAGGAAACACTGACAAATGTTCACTTTAGTCTGGAAAAAGGGCAAACATTGGGCTTGGTTGGTCAAACAGGCTCTGGAAAAACGTCCTTGATTAAGCTCCTCTTACGTGAATACGATGTGGATAAGGGTGCTATTTACCTAAACGGTCATAATATTCGTGACTATCGTCTGACAGATCTTCGTAGTCTTATGGGCTATGTTCCTCAGGACCAGTTCCTCTTTGCGACTTCTATTTTAGACAATATCCGATTTGGCAATCCTAACTTGCCCCTTTCAGCGGTCGAGGAAGCGACTAAGCTAGCTCAAGTTTATCAAGACATTGTAGACATGCCTCAAGGATTTGATACACTGATTGGTGAAAAGGGAGTCAGTCTTTCTGGAGGTCAAAAGCAGCGTCTGGCCATGAGTCGAGCTATGATTTTAGACCCTGATATCTTGATTTTAGACGATTCTTTGTCCGCCGTGGATGCCAAGACAGAGTATGCGATTATCGACAACCTCAAGGAGACGCGAAAGGACAAGACAACCATTATTACGGCTCATCGCCTCAGTGCAGTTGTCCATGCAGATCTAATCTTGGTTCTGCAAAATGGTCAAATTATTGAACAGGGCACACACGAAGACTTGCTAGCTTTGGATGGCTGGTATGCTCAAACCTACCAGTCTCAGCAGCTGGAAATGAAAGGAGAAGAAGATGCAGAATAAACAAGAACAATGGACTGTATTGAAGCGCTTGATGTCTTATCTCAAGCCTTATGGGCTCCTGACTTTTTTGGCACTTAGTTTTCTACTAGCGACGACGGTCATTAAAAGTGTCATTCCCCTTGTGGCTTCCCACTTTATTGACCAGTATCTCAGCAATCTCAACCAACTCGCTGTGACCGTTTTGCTGGCCTACTATGGCCTTTATATTCTACAAACTGTAGTTCAGTATGTCGGTAATCTTCTCTTTGCGCGCGTGTCTTACAGTATTGTTAGGGATATTCGTCGCGATGCCTTTGATAATATGGAGAAGCTGGGCATGTCTTACTTTGACAAGACGCCAGCAGGCTCTATCGTCTCTCGTTTGACAAATGATACCGAGACCATCAGTGATATGTTTTCAGGGATTTTATCTAGCTTTATCTCAGCAGTTTTCATCTTTCTGACAACTCTTTATACCATGTTGGTGTTGGATTTTCGTTTGACTGCATTAGTCTTGCTCTTTCTCCCCTTGATTTTCCTTTTGGTCAATCTCTATCGGAAAAAATCAGTGAAAATCATTGAGAAAACCAGAAGTCTCTTGTCAGATATCAATAGTAAGCTGGCCGAAAACATCGAAGGAATCAGGATTATCCAGGCCTTTAATCAAGAGAAGCGCCTACAGTCAGAGTTTGATGAAATCAACCAAGAACACTTGGTCTATGCCAACCGTTCTGTAGCCTTGGATGCCCTCTTTTTGCGCCCTGCCATGAGTTTGCTGAAACTCCTAGGATATGCAGTTTTAATGGCTTATTTTGGCTACCGTGGACTTTATCTGGGAATAACAGCTGGAACCATGTATGCCTTTATCCAGTATATCAATCGTC
Source organism: Streptococcus mitis (assembly GCF_000722755.1). GTDB lineage: Bacteria > Bacillota > Bacilli > Lactobacillales > Streptococcaceae > Streptococcus > Streptococcus mitis_CM. Next base: position 23,443 of record NZ_JPFY01000013.1, read on the forward strand.
TCTTTGACCCCTTGATTGAAGTGACGCAAAACTTTTCAACCCTTCAAACTTCTATGGTTTCTGCAGGTCGTGTCTTTGCTTTGATTGACGAGAGGACCTATGAACCCCTTCAAAAGGATAGCCAAGCAAAGATTACAGAAGGTAATATTCGGTTTGAACATGTATGTTTCTCTTATGATGGCAAACATCCGATTCTTGATGACATTTCTTTCTCTGTTAATAAGGGTGAAACCATTGCATTTGTAGGCCATACAGGTTCAGGGAAATCTTCGATTATCAATGTCCTCATGCGCTTTTATGAATTTCAGTCAGGGCGAGTTCTCTTGGATGATGTGGATATTAGGGACTACAGTCAGGAAGAGTTGAGAAAAAACATCGGTCTGGTCTTGCAGGATCCCTTCCTCTATCATGGAACCATTAAGTCCAATATCGCCATGTACCAAAAAATCAGTGACGAAGAGGTCCAGAATGCAGCTGCTTTCGTGGATGCAGATTCCTTTATTCAAGAACTTCCTCAGGGTTATGATTCCCCTGTTTCTGAGCGTGGGTCGAGCTTCTCTACTGGTCAGCGTCAGCTTCTTGCCTTTGCCAGAACAGTCGCCAGTCAGCCTAAAATCCTGATTTTGGATGAAGCGACAGCCAATATTGACTCTGAAACAGAAAGTTTGGTTCAAGCTTCTCTGGCTAAGATGAGACAGGGACGGACAACCATTGCCATCGCTCACCGTCTTTCGACCATCCAAGACGCCAACTGTATCTATGTTTTGGACAAGGGGCGCATCATCGAGAGTGGAACCCATGAGGAACTCTTGGCTCTGGGAGGAACCTATCACAAGATGTATAGTTTGCAGGCCGGGGCCATGTCCTAATACTCTTTGATTTTCATTGACCGTAAGAAGGAAATCCTTCAAATTACAGATTTCTTTCACCGCCTTTTCCATTTTGTGGTATAATGAAAAATGTTGACAAATAGTATAATAAAAACAAAGGAGAAACAGCATGCTGAAATGGGAAGACTTGCCCGTGGAAATGAAATCAAGCGAGGTTGAGTCTTACTACCAGCTTGTCTCTAAAAGGAAAGGTTCGCTGATTTTTAAGCGTTGCTTGGACTGGGTTCTAGCCTTGGTCTTACTGATTCTAACCTCTCCTATCTTTCTCATCTTGAGCATTTGGATCAAGTTGGATAGCAAGGGGCCAGTGATTTACAAGCAAGAGCGCGTGACCCAGTACAATCGACCTTTCAAGATTTGGAAGTTCCGTACCATGGTGACGGATGCGGATAAAAAAGGGAGTCTGGTGACTTCTGCTAACGATAGCCGCATTACCAAGGTTGGCAATTTCATCCGCCGTGTGCGTTTGGATGAACTGCCTCAGCTGGTCAATGTCCTTAAAGGTGAGATGTCCTTTGTTGGGACACGTCCTGAAGTGCCACGTTACACAGAGCAGTATAGCCCTGAAATGATGGCAACCTTGCTTTTGCCAGCAGGGATTACCTCTCCAGCCAGCATCAACTACAAGGATGAGGACACCATTATTAGTCAAATGACGGAGAAAGGTTTGTCGGTTGACCAGGCCTATGTGGAGAATGTTCTTCCTGAAAAGATGCGCTATAACCTCGACTATCTCCGAGAGTTTAGTTTCCTTGGAGACATCAAAATCATGTTTCAAACCGTGTTTGAAGTGCTAAAATAAAGTAGTCATGAGAAAATGAGTACAGATAAAAGGAGCAAATCAATGCCAAATTACAATATTCCATTTTCACCACCCGATATTACGGAAGCAGAAATTGCTGAAGTAGCGGATACCCTGCGTTCTGGTTGGATTACAACAGGTCCTAAGACAAAAGAACTGGAGCGTCGCTTGTCTCAATACACACAGACGCCCAAGACTGTCTGTCTTAACTCTGCGACTGCCGCGCTTGAGTTGATTTTGCGCGTCTTGGAAGTGGGACCTGGTGATGAAGTCATCGTACCAGCCATGACCTATACAGCTTCATGTAGTGTTATCACTCACGTAGGGGCGACCCCTGTCATGGTGGATATCCAAGCAGATACGTTTGAGATGGATTATGACTTGCTGGAGCAAGCTATCACTGAAAAGACCAAGGTTATCATCCCAGTAGAGCTTGCAGGGATTGTTTGCGACTATGACCGTTTGTTCCAAGTCGTGGAGAAAAAACGTGACCTCTTTACTGCTTCAAGCAAGTGGCAAAAGGCCTTTAACCGTATTGTGATTGTCTCTGATAGTGCCCATGCTTTGGGATCTACTTATAAAGGACAGCCAGCTGGTTCCATCGCTGACTTTACTTCCTTCTCTTTCCATGCCGTTAAGAATTTTACAACTGCAGAAGGTGGAAGTGCCACTTGGAAAGCCAATCCAGCGATTGATGACGAAGAAATGTACAAGGAATTCCAAATCCTTTCCCTTCACGGGCAAACTAAAGACGCTCTTGCCAAGATGCAATTGGGTTCTTGGGAATATGATATCGTTACACCAGCCTACAAGTGCAACATGACGGATATCATGGCTTCCCTTGGTTTGGTACAATTGGATCGTTACCCAAGTTTGTTGCAACGTCGTAAGGACATCGTGGATCGCTATGATCGTGGTTTTGCAGGTTCTCGCATCCATCCTTTGGCACACAAGACTGAAACTGTCGAATCTTCACGTCACCTCTACATCACCCATGTAGAAGGAGCGAGCTTAGAAGAACGCAATCTTATTATCCAAGAATTAGCTAAAGCAGGAATTGCAAGTAACGTTCACTACAAACCGCTTCCGCTCTTGACAGCTTATAAGAATCTTGGTTTTGATATGGCAGATTATCCAAGAGCCTATGCCTTCTTTGAAAATGAAATTACGCTCCCTCTTCACACTAAATTAAGTGATGAAGAAGTGGACTATATCATTGAGACTTTCAAAACAGTTTCTGAAAAAGTAATAGCTTCATCAAAAAAATTGTAAAAAAGTCTTGACAAAGAAAAAACAAAGTATTAAAATAAGTTCAACAAATCAGAAAAGTAACTATTTTTGATTTTCAGGGAGCCTGTGGGAATTGTGAACAGGTGGTTGGAAGTAGTGAAAGTGGGCTGATTTTAAAAATGAATTTGAAACAATGAAAATTCGGTGCGCACACCTTACAGTGCAACTTGTTGTTAGACAAGGAAGAGATGTAAAGGGATAGTCCCTTTATAATTGAGGTGGCACCGCGTTACCAACGCCCTCACACGGAAGTAGATTCCGTGTGTGGGCTTTTTTCTATCCGTCGTTTTGTTTATCTTTTATTAGGGCGTTAAGTTGCTTTGATGAACTTGAGTTCTATCTACAGCTCCTTGCCTACTACTAAAAGCAAACAAAAAGGCCGGATTAATATGGAAAGAGGAAAATTTTATGACAACTAAAGGTTATTTTGGACAATTTGGTGGTAGTTTTGTACCGGAGCCGATTCAGGCTTTGTTGGATGAGTTGGAAGTGACATTTGACAAGTACAAGGATGATCCAGAGTTTTTGGCAGAATTTCGTCATTACTTGAAGGACTATTCCGGTCGCGAAACACCGCTCTATTTTGCAGAAAGTTTGACAGAACACTTAGGTGGCGCTAAGATTTATCTCAAACGTGAAGACCTTAACCACCTTGGTTCTCACAAGCTCAACAACGTTTTAGGACAAATTCTTTTGGCTAAACGCATGGGCAAAAAACGAGTGATTGCGGAAACAGGAGCTGGTCAGCACGGTGTGGCGACAGCAGCGGCTGCAGCCAAGTTTGGTATGGCCTGTGATGTCTACATGGGGGCAGAGGATGTGGAGCGTCAACGTCTCAATGTTTTCCGTATGGAGATGATGGGAGCAACTGTTCACGCAGTTGAAACAGGGACTCGTACCCTCAAAGATGCTGTTGATGCAGCCTTTGGAGCATGGATGAATGACCTTGAAGCCTTCTATGTTCTGGGATCTGCTGTAGGTCCTCACCCTTATCCTACCATTGTCCACGAGTTCCAAAAGGTCATCAGTGAAGAATCTCGCCGTCAAATCTTAGAAAAAGAAGGTCGTTTACCAGACTATGTTATTGCCTGTGTAGGTGGTGGTTCCAATGCCATTGGTGCTTTTTCTCAGTATGTAGCTGATGAAGAAGTTAAATTGGTTGGGGTCGAAGCTGCTGGTCATGGACTTGACACAGACAAGCACGCAGCTACTATGACAAAAGGTAGTATAGGAATTGTCGACGGTATGAAGACTTATGCAGTCTTTAAGGAAGATGGAGAGCTGGCCCCAGTTTACTCTATCTCAGCTGGATTGGACTATCCAGGGGTTGGCCCAGAACACGCCTACTTCAAAGATTCAGGTCGCGTGGAATATGTGGCTGCGACGGATGAAGAAGCTGTTAAGGCTCTCCTCCTTCTCAGCAAGACTGAAGGAATTATCCCAGCGATTGAAAGTTCGCACGCTATCGCAGAAGCAGTTAAACGTGCACCGAAACTAAGTAAAGACGACATTATCATCATCAATGTCTCTGGTCGTGGAGACAAGGACGTAGCTGCAATTGCGGACTACCTAGAAGCTAAAAAATAATAGATGGAAAAATTACAGTCTTTTCTCTCACAGAGAGCTTGTGGTTGCTGGAAACAAGCAGAGAAAGCTGTATGGTTGGGTCCATCTGAAACGAGAGAAGAAAACATAATTCTCAAGGGAGTGCCCTTTATAGCACAGCCTGTTACAGAATCTTTCTAAGACAGGAATGAGAGATAGGAGAAATCCTATAATTGAGGTGGCACCGCGAATTTCGTCCTCACGCAAGTTGTTTTGCGTGGGGATTTTTCATACAGTCACCACGGACTAGAAGTAGAACTGAAAGGGAAATTACAATGGAACGAATCATTCATGGAGATGTCTTATCACCAATCTTGGCTTATATGCGCCTAAAGGGGCAACACAAGGTTATCTTAGAGAGTATTCCGAGAGACAAGGAAACCGCTCGTTTTTCTATCTTAGCCTATAATCCAGTTTTTGAGATTAAGTTTGAAAATGGAGTTCTTTATCAAAATGGTCAAGTGATTGATTGTGATCCCTTGGATTTTCTTTATGAAGTGACTCATAAGAGACAGCACCATTCAGACCTCCCTTTTGGTGGGGGAGCCATTGGATTTGTTGGCTACGACATGATTTCGCTTTATGAAGAAATTGGTCAAATTCCTGAAGATACAATTGGAACGCCAGACATGCATTTCTTCGTCTATGAGAGTTACATGGTCTTTGACCACAAGAAGGAGAAAATCCATGTCATCGAGGATGCTCTCTATAGCGAGCGCAGTCAAGAAGCCTTGGAAGAAGCCTTGAACCAAGTGCTTGAGGAATTACGCATTCCTGCTCCAAATGAATTTGAAGACTTGGATCTATCTCCGTTAGACTTCAAACCGCATATCGCTCCTCAGAAGTTTGAGGAAATGGTGGAAACAGCTCGTGACTTGATTCGCAACGGGGATATGTTCCAATGCGTGCTCAGTCAGCGCTTCTCAGCAGAAGTGACTGGAAATCCATTTGACTTTTACAGAAATCTTCGCGTGACCAATCCATCTAATTACCTTTATTTCTATGATTTTGAGGATTATCAAATCATCGGAGCTAGTCCAGAAAGTTTGGTTTCTGTCAAAAATGGCATCGTAACAACCAATCCGATTGCAGGGACACGACCAAGAGGAGCTACGGATGAAGAAGACAAGGCTTTGGCGACAGACCTGCTTTCGGATGAGAAGGAAACAGCAGAGCATCGGATGTTAGTAGACTTGGGTCGTAATGATATTGGCCGCATCTCTGAAACGGCCAGTGTCCAAGTCACCAAGTATATGGAAGTGGAGCTCTTCCGTTATGTCATGCATTTGACCAGTGTGGTCAAGGGGCGTTTGCTTCCAGAACTTACTGCCATGGATGCCTTGAAAGCAACACTTCCTGCTGGAACAGTTTCAGGAGCACCAAAGATTCGAGCAATGAGACGCATCTATGAACTGGAAACAGAAAAACGTGGCGTATACGCAGGAGCAATCGGCTACTTGTCTGCGACGGGTGATATGGATTTCGCCATTGCCATCCGAACCATGATTCTCAAAAATCAAACAGCCTATGTGCAGGCTGGGGCAGGGATTGTCTACGATTCTATCGCCCAAAACGAATACCAAGAAACCATTAACAAGGCTAAATCTATGACTAGAATTGGAGAACTAAGACCATGATTTTATTGATTGACAACTATGATTCTTTTACCTATAACTTGGCCCAATACATTGGGAATTTTGCAGAAGTACAGGTCTTGAGAAATGATGATCCCAAGCTGTATGAAGAAGCTGAAAAAGCAGATGGTCTGGTCTTTTCTCCTGGTCCTGGTTGGCCAGTTGATGCTGGTAAGATGGAAGACATGATTCGTGATTTTGCAGGTAAGAAGCCGATTTTAGGGATTTGTTTGGGTCACCAAGCCATTGCAGAAGTCTTTGGTGGTAAGTTAGGTTTGGCTCCAAAAGTCATGCATGGGAAACAGAGCAATATCAGCTTTGAAGCGCCATCTGTTTTGTATCAAGGTATCGAGGATGGCCGTGAAGTCATGCGTTACCACAGTATTTTGATTGAAGAAATGCCAGAAGAATTTGAAGTGACAGCTCGTTCGACTGATGACCAAGCCATCATGGGGATTCAACACAAAAACCTACCGATTTATGGCTTTCAGTACCATCCAGAGAGTATCGGAACGCCAGATGGCTTGTCTTCTATTCGGAATTTTATCGAGAAGGTTGTAAAGTGAGGAAACTAGGATGAAAGAGATTATTGAAAAACTAGCAAAATTTGAAAATTTATCAGGTGTGGAAATGACGGATGTCATTGAGCGTATCGTAACTGGGCGTGTAACGGAAGCGCAAATTGCTTCTCTCCTTTTGGCTCTTAAGATGAAGGGGGAAACACCTGAAGAACGCACAGCCATTGCCCAAGTCATGAGAGGGCATGCCCAACATATTCCAACTGAGATTCATGATGCCATGGACAACTGTGGTACAGGTGGAGACAAGTCTTTTAGCTTTAACATTTCGACAACTGCAGCCTTTGTCTTGGCTGGTGGTGGTGTTCACATGGCAAAACACGGTAACCGCTCGATTTCTTCTAAATCTGGTTCTGCAGATGTCCTCGAAGCCTTGGGTATCAACCTAGACCTCAAACCAGCTGAACTAGGTAAGGTATTTGATAAAACTGGCATCGTCTTTCTCTTTGCCAAAAATATGCACCCAGCTATGAAATATATCATGCCAGCTCGTTTGGAACTAGGAATTCCAACAATCATGAACTTGACTGGTCCTCTGATTCACCCAATGGCTTTGGAAACACAGCTTCTTGGTATTAGTCGTCCAGAACTTCTAGAAAGTACAGCTCAGGTTTTGAAAAATATGGGTCGCAAACGTGCCATCGTTGTTGCTGGACCAGAAGGATTGGACGAAGCTGGTTTGAATGGAACAACCAAAATTGCACTTCTTGAAAATGGCGAAATCACCTTATCAAGCTTTACTCCGGAGGATTTAGGGATGGAGCGCTACGCTATCGAAGATATTCGTGGAGGCAATGCTCAGGAAAATGCAGAAATTTTGCTCAGCGTTCTTAAAAATGAACCAAGTCCATTCTTGGAAACTACAGTTTTAAATGCTGGTCTTGGTTTCTATGCTAATGGTAAAGTAGCTAGTATCAAGGAAGGAGTTGCCTTAGCTCGTCAAGTCATTGCTGGTGGCAAGGCCTTTGAAAAACTCAGACTGTTACAGGAGTACCAAAAATGAGTCAGGAATTTTTAGCACGAATCTTGGAGCAGAAGGCACGTGAGGTTGAGCAGATGGAGCTGGAGGAAATCCAGCCCCTGCGCCAGACCTATCGCTTGGCAGAATTTTTGAAGAATCATCAGGATCGCTTGCAGGTAATCGCTGAAGTCAAGAAAGCTAGCCCTAGTCTGGGAGATATCAATCTAGATGTGGATATTGTGCAACAGGCCCAGACTTATGAAGCGAACGGAGCAGTGATGATTTCTGTTCTGACAGATGAAGTTTTCTTTAAAGGACATTTGGATTATCTACGGGAGATTTCCAGTCAGGTACAGATTCCGACGCTTAACAAGGACTTTATTATCGATGAAAAACAAATCATTCGAGCTCGTAATGCAGGTGCAACAGTCATCCTACTCATTGTGGCAGCCTTGTCCGAAGAACGCCTCAAGGAACTTTATGACTATGCGACAGAGCTTGGTCTGGAAGTCTTGGTGGAAACTCACAATCTAGCTGAACTAGAGGTAGCTCACAGACTTGGTGCGGAGATTATTGGTGTTAATAACCGCAATTTGACTACCTTTGAAGTTGACTTGCAGACCAGTGTAGATTTGGCTAAACATTTCAAAGATGATTGCTTGTACATTTCTGAATCTGCTATTTTCACAGGGCAGGATGCGGAACGAGTAGCACCATACTTTAATGGAATTTTAGTTGGGACAGCTCTTATGCAGGCAGAAGATGTAGCCCAGAGAATCAAGGAGTTGCAGATTGACAAAGGTTAAAATTTGCGGATTATCGACCAAAGAAGCGGTGGAAACAGCCGTATCAGCAGGAGTCGACTACATCGGTTTTGTCTTTGCACCTAGTAAAAGACAGGTGACTTTGGATCAGGCTGCCGAGCTGGCAAAGCTTATTCCTGCAGATGTCAAAAAGGTTGGTGTATTTGTTTCACCAAGTCGGGCAGAACTGCTAGAAACGATTGACAAGGTTGGCTTGGACTTGGTTCAAGTTCATGATCGGGTGGCAGATGATTTATTTGAGAATTTGCCTTGTGCCAGTATTCAGGCTGTGCAGGTGGATGGAGAGGGTCATGTGCCCAATTCTCAGGCAGACTATCTACTCTTTGATGCCCCTGTGGCTGGTAGTGGCCAGACCTTTGATTGGGGTCAACTGGATACGACTGGATTAACTCAGCCTTTCTTTATCGCAGGTGGGCTTAATGAAGACAATGTAGTAAAAGCAATTCAACACTTTACTCCTTATGCAGTAGATGTATCAAGCGGAGTGGAGACAGATGGACAAAAAGATCATGAAAAGATTAGAAGATTTATAGAGAGGGTAAAGAATGGAATATCAAGAGCCAAATAAAGATGGATTTTACGGAAAATTCGGTGGACGTTTCGTCCCAGAAACATTGATGACAGCAGTTTTAGAGTTGGAGAAAGCTTACCGGGAAAGTCAGGCAGACCCAAGTTTCCAAGAGGAATTAAACCAACTCTTGCGCCAGTATGTGGGGCGTGAAACTCCTCTTTACTACGCAAAAAACTTGACCCAGCATATCGGCGGAGCCAAGATTTATCTCAAACGTGAAGACCTCAACCATACAGGGGCCCACAAGATTAACAATGCCTTGGGACAAGTTCTTCTGGCTAAACGCATGGGTAAAAAGAAAATTATCGCTGAAACAGGTGCTGGTCAGCACGGTGTGGCAACTGCAACTGCTGCAGCCCTCTTTAACATGGAATGTACCATCTACATGGGTGAAGAGGATGTTAAACGCCAAGCCCTTAATGTCTTCCGTATGGAGCTTTTGGGAGCCAAGGTTGAGGCAGTGACAGACGGTTCGCGCGTGCTCAAGGATGCGGTCAATGCAGCTCTTCGTTCATGGGTGGCAAATATCGACGACACCCACTATATCCTTGGTTCTGCCTTGGGGCCTCATCCTTTCCCAGAAATCGTTCGTGACTTCCAAAGTGTCATCGGTCGAGAGGCTAAACAACAGTATCGCGATATGACAGGTCAAGATCTGCCAGATGCCCTAGTAGCCTGTGTTGGCGGTGGGTCGAATGCCATCGGGCTCTTCCATCCATTTGTAGAAGATGAGTCTGTAGCTATGTATGGGGCTGAAGCGGCTGGACTTGGTGTAGATACAGAGCACCACGCAGCTACCTTGACTAAGGGTCGTCCTGGTGTCCTTCACGGTTCCCTCATGGATGTGCTCCAAGATGCCCATGGTCAAATTCTTGAAGCCTTCTCTATCTCAGCAGGATTGGACTATCCTGGTATCGGTCCTGAACATTCTCACTACCACGATATTAAACGTGCCAGCTATGTCCCTGTGACAGACGAAGAAGCCTTGGAAGGATTCAAACTCTTGTCTCGTGTGGAAGGGATTATCCCAGCCTTGGAATCTAGCCATGCTATTGCCTTTGCGGTGAAATTGGCCAAAGAACTCGGACCAGACAAGTCCATGATTGTCTGTCTATCAGGTCGTGGGGACAAGGATGTGGTTCAAGTCAAAGACCGCTTGGAAGCAGATGCAGCAAAGAAGGGAGAAGCTCATGCCTAAGACACTAACAGAAAGATTAAATGCTATTAAAGCAGCTGGAAAGGGAATTTTTGTTCCCTATATCATGGCTGGAGACCACGAGAAAGGTTTGGATGGACTCGCTGAAACAATCCACTTTTTAGAAGATTTGAATGTCTCTGCCATTGAAGTGGGCATTCCCTTTTCAGATCCTGTCGCAGATGGACCTGTTATCGAAGAAGCTGGCTTACGCAGTTTAGCCCACGGGACCTCTACCAAGGCTTTAGTTGAAACCTTGAAAACCATTGAAACAGAGATTCCACTGGTCATTATGACCTACTTCAATCCCCTCTTTCAGTACGGTGTTGAGAATTTTGTCAAAGATTTGGCAGATACAGCGGTTAAGGGCTTGATTATCCCAGACCTGCCTCATGAGCATGCCAACTTTGTAGAACCATTTTTGGCAGATACAGATATCGCCTTGATTCCTCTAGTTAGTTTGACGACAGGGATTGAGCGCCAGAAAGAATTAATTAAAGGGGCAGAAGGATTTGTCTATGCCGTTGCTATTAATGGAGTGACAGGGAAATCAGGAAATTACCGAGCAGACTTGGATAAGCACTTGGCACAATTACATCAAGTCGCCGATATCCCAGTCTTGACAGGTTTTGGTGTATCTAGTCAAGCCGATGTTGAACGCTTCAATGCGGTATCAGATGGCGTTATCGTCGGTTCAAAAATTGTAAAAGCTCTCCACGAGGGAGAGCCTATTGAGGACTTTATCAAACAAGCAGTAGCTTACCAAAAATAATCACACAAGTAGCGAGTAAGAGGAAAGGCACAAAAGGAAGTCTTTCCTTTTTCTTTTGTAGGAGAAAGGCTAGAATTCCTGTTGCAGAAGCAAACTGAATCAAGATCAGTAATTCAGTCGCGCTAAAGACGAGAGCGCAAGAAGCCAGAAAGAGAAAATCCCCTGCACCCATGCGGATATCTATGAAATGAGCCATGATTCCAAGGGCAAGGAAAAAGACCATGACCAGATTCCAGCCAGAGGAAGCCATGAGGATTAGGTGGAAAGTCATCCAGACCAGTAGGGGATATTCCTGATGGCGAAAGTCGTAGATGCCCAAGGTCAAACCAGCAGTGATTAGGATGACTTGCCCCAAGGAAAGCAATTCCCAAGACCAAGCCAGAAAGAGGAGTCCTAAGCCTAGTTCAAAGAGGGCATACCAGACAGGATAAGGAGCCTTGCAGTAGCGACAGCGAAAGCGATTGAGCACCTGCGAGAGAATCGGAATCAAATCTAAGGGACGCAAGGGAGTCTGACAGGAATCGCAGTGACTAGCCGGGCGGATAATGGATTGCTCAGGAAAACGGTCGATGACCAAACCAAGAAAAGAAGCGAGAATGCTCCCGACAAGAAAAAAATAAATATCAATCATACTTATTTATTCGTAAAAAATAGGAGAAGTAGTATAATGGAGAAACATAGACAAGATAGTGAGGTCAAGATGACAATTCGTTTTGAAGAAAATGTGAGCCCAGAAAATGCTCAATTCGTATGCCAATGGTCCAACTCCCTTGGCAAATCCTTTCAAGAACAATGGATGGGACCAATGATTCCTTTCCCCTTGACAATTCAAGTTTTGCAAGATTTGGAAGGAATCTTTTCAATCTTTGAAGGACAAGAGTTTGTGGGGCTTATCCAGAAAATCAGGCAAGAAGACAGCAATCTTCATATTGGAAGATTTTTTATCAACCCCCAGAAACAGGGGCAAGGCTTGGGTAGCCAGGCTTTAAGGAAATTTGTTAGTTTGGTCTTTGAAAATGAAGACATAGACAGTATTTCTCTAAATGTCCTCGAAGCAAATCAAGCAGCCCAGCACCTTTATCAAAAAGAAGGATTTGAAATCGTGCAAATGGTTGAAACACCTGTACGGAAATACGTTATGAAAAAGGGGAGATAGGAAGCAAATAGCCTTGAAATCAATATTGACTGCGATTATGAACCTGAATCAGCTCCTCAAAAGGGACTGTATATGAATGAACGTTACCGGTGTTTAAAAACTAAAGAATATCAGGCACTTTTATCTTTCAAGGGTAGACAAATTTTCGCTAAACGTAAGATTGATATGAAATCTGTCTTTGGGCAGATAAAGGTTTGTTTGGATTATAAGAGATGTCATCTGAGAGATAAGCGTAAAGTGAGAATTGACATGGGATTCGTACTCATGGTCAACAACCTGCTGAAATATAATAAGAGAAAGAGGTGAAATTAAAAAGCTAGAGTTCCGCAATTGGAAATCTCTAGCTTTTTGTTTTCTGAGAATCATCTTGACTCAGACTCTTTTGACTAATGTTACTAAAAAGATAAAGTAACTTTTAGCCTTATTTATTGTCGCCACTCAACATGTTTTTAACACCTTCGATAGCGCCTTCTACAGCGTCTTTGGCATCTTCAGCAACTTCTTTTACTTTAGAAACAACTTTTTCAGCTGTTCCTTCTTTTTCCATTTTTTCATCACCGATGGCTTTCCCAACACCTTCTTTAATAGAACCTTTAGCTTGATTTAATTTTTCTTCTACTGACATGATAATTTCTCCTGTTATATTTATTTTATCTTAGTTTACACGAGTTTTTTCGTGAGATACTACACCAGTTGCTGCACCTTTAACAGCTTCTACGCCTTCGCTAACTTTTTCTTGAACAGTTGAGAAACCAGATCCAAGACCAGATTTAGCTTTTTCGAATTGTTCTGAAGCGAATTCTCCTGTTGATTCAGCAACGTCAGATACGCGATCTTGAAGGCTTACTGAGTCTGCTTCATGTTGTTCTTTAGTTTTGATGTCGACAACGTTTACGTTGATTTCAACAACTTCCAAGTCAGTCATTTTAGCAACTTCTGAAGATACGATTTCTCTGATTTCTGAATATAAAGCTGGAACATTTTTTTGGTACTCAGCAATAATGTTTAAGTCAACTGCGACTTGTGTTTTACCAACTTCTACGTTAACACCACTTGTTACGTCATCGCTGTTAACGATTTTTTCTTTAAGATTTGAGAAGAAACCACCGTCGATTCCCAAAAGACCTGAAACGTTTTCTAGTGACAGACCAATGATTTTTTGGATAACTTTATCTTCGTAAGTAAGTTCCCCTTTGATTTCGTGAGCTACAGCAGTAGCATCTTTCTTTTCTACGTTAGTGTTAATGTTTTTTTCGTTTGACATATGAAACTCCTTTAATTAAATTAGTAATTTTTATTTATCTATATAGTTTTTTTCGATATATAATCCAGCTGCAACTCCCAGTGCTCCTAAAATCAATACAAATATTGTTTTGAAGAAGCCAAAGGAGATAATCAAACAAGCGAGAAATACGCCTATGAGACCTGCGATTATTGGATATCGATATTGTTTAAGCCATTCCATTTTTTACTTCCTTACTTCACACGACTAACAGTCTTTTTGTTTTGAGGTTTTGGTTTAGGCTGGTAGTCTTTTACTAGAACTTCTAGTTTTACCTGACGCTCAATACCAAAAAACTGCTTCAATCCATTAGTTATTTCATTTTGAATTAGTTGGCATCTGTCAGCGATGTTGTCCGAAGGAAGAATTTTACCTTCTACATGAACGAAACATTTATTTTTTCGTAAATTTACATGAACAGTTGGGTTCTTGATCAATCCATGATCACTCACCAAACTTCTAACAAAACCTTCGATTGCTGAATTCTTTAATTTCAATGTATCATTTTTAGTTTCAAGTTGAATTTCCAAATAACGTTTAGGATAAAACAACACAACTAATATCGATAACAAAACTAAAGTTGATAGAGCCACTATCCCCCAGAATATATATCTAGAGAGATAAAATTCAACGAAATGATTCTGTCTCCAGCTAAATAGCTGAATGCCTAGATCACTAACTTGATGATAATCTATCAAAACAGGAAGGAAAATTGTCAAGATTAAAATACAGAAAATAATGAAACATATTTTCTTTGCTTTTGACATATACAATCCTTTCGATTTAACATTTAAACTATTTTTACCCGTCTAATCTATTTAAAAATAGTTTATTACTACAAGTAATTATTTTTTACCTGTAAAGAATGATACTACAGTAACAACAATTGCTGCTCCTGCAATAGATGGGATCAAAGCCATTCCAGCGATGGATGGGCCCCAACTACCTAAAAGGGATTGTCCTACAGATGACCCGACTAAACCAGCGAATACATTTGCGACGATTCCCATAGAAATACCTTTTTTAGTGATTCTACCTGCTAAAAGTCCAATAAGACCTCCAGCAATGATTGACCACAATATTGCTTACCCTCCTTTTTTATTTTAATATCAAAAAATAAATCAATTCCTTTGATTATTGCTATTGTATAATTTTAATATAAAATAATCAATTATTTTGATTATTATATAATTTTAATATCAAGAAATCATTATTTTTTTGATTGTTGCTATTATATAATTTTTAAAATTAAAAATATACTCTTTCGACTTGAATTTGATTCTGTATTCACGCCCTCAATAGACGGTAAAATAAGAAAATTGTTTATATATTGCCTCCGTAGTGTTATTATACGAAATAAAGGATCTTAGTAAAAGTCGTTACAGCATGTTATACCTATTCTTTGTGGTATAATTGCAAGAGGTTTAATCCGATAATTTATAAAGAGAGAAAGACATTCATGAGAGATTTATTATCTAAAAAAAGTCATAGGCAATTAGAATTATTAGAATTATTATTTGAACATAAACGTTGGTTTCATCGTTCTGAACTAGCAGAGTTACTAAATTGTACAGAACGTGCAGTCAAAGATGATCTATCCCATGTTAAATCTGCTTTTCCTGACTTGATTTTTCATTCTTCTACTAATGGTATACGCATTATTAATACCGATGATAGTGATATTGAAATGGTTTACCATCATTTCTTTAAGCGTTCAACTCATTTTTCGATTTTAGAATTTATCTTCTTTAATGAAGGTTGTCAAGCTGAGAGTATTTGTAAAGAATTTTATATCAGTTCATCTTCGCTCTATCGTATTATTAGCCAAATCAATAAAGTGATTAAAAGGCAATTTCAATTTGAAATCAGTCTGACCCCTGTTCAAATCATTGGAAATGAGAGAGATATTCGTTACTTTTTTGCACAATATTTTTCAGAAAAATATTATTTCCTAGAATGGCCATTTGAAAATTTTTCATCAGAGCCCCTATCTCAATTGTTAGAATTGGTTTATAAGGAAACAAGCTTTCCAATGAATTTGTCAACGCATAGAATGCTAAAGCTGCTCCTGGTTATTAATCTATATAGAATAAAGTTTGGTCATTTCATGGAAGTAGATAAAGACTCTTTTAACGATCAAAGTTTGGATTTTTTAATGCAGGCAGAAGGAATAGAAGGTGTTGCTAAGAATTTTGAATTAGAATACAATATCTCTTTAGATGAAGAAGTTGTTTGCCAATTATTTGTGTCTTACTTTCAAAAAATGTTTTTCATAGATGAAAGTCTCTTTATGAAATGCGTAAAAAAGGATAGCTATGTTGAAAAATCTTACCATCTATTGAGTGATTTTATTGATCAGATTTCAGCCAAGTATCAGATTGAGATTGAGAATAAGGATAATCTGATTTGGCATCTACATAATACGGCACATCTGCATCGTCAGGAATTATCTACAGAGTTTATCCTGTTTGATCAAAAAGGCAATACAATCAAGAACTTTCAAAATATTTTTCCTCGATTTGTTTCAGAGGTGAAGGAAGGAATTGAACATTATCTAGAGGGTTTGGATATGGATTGTAATTCGATGAAAGTCAATCATTTATCCTATACTTTTATCACCCATAGCAAACACTTAGTTCTAAATCTTTTACAAAATCAACCTAAATTAAAGGTTTTAGTCATGAGCAATTTTGATCAGTATCATGCAAAATCAGTAGCGGAAACACTTTCTTATTATTGCAGCAACAATTTTGAACTGGAAGTTTGGAGTGAATTAGAGTTATCACTTGAGTCCCTAAAAGATTCACCTTACGATATCATTATTTCTAATTTTATTATTCCTCCTATTGAAAATAAGAGACTGATCTATTCCAATAATGTCAATACAGTCGCTCTCATCTCTTTGCTTAACGCAATGATGTTTATTCGATTAGATTAGTGAGTGATAGAAGACTCCATCCATCTCTAGGGTAGATTTCCTATAGATAGGTGGAGTCTTTTTGAATATTAAAAAAGCTTCATATGATTTATCATCAGAATTGAAAAATATTCATTATAGTCGAGTCATAATAAAGTTAAGATATTGTGGACTTATTTTGAAACAACTCAATTTTATTATTGCAGTAAGTGATTAAATTTTGAGCTTTTTCAAGTGTGTATCCTTTTTCAGATACAGATTTCACTTTCTTCTCATCAAAATAGTAGCCAGTCAAACCAGTGACTTCTTCTGATAATGTAAGATAGTAACCTGTTTCAATTCCCTCGTCTAGATTTTTGGGAAATGACTTCATCAAGCGTCCGAAGAGAGATTTTTTCGTCTTTTCATCACTGGAATCATTCCCCAAATTGGTTGAAATCAAGCCAGGATGATAGGCATTGATGGTGATGCTTGAACCTCTTAAAAAGAACTCTCTGGCTAGATAGCGTGTCATCCAAATAGTGTAAAGTTTGGAATTATTGTAGGCCAAACCAGGATTGTAGTTCGTCTCAAATCCAAAGTCCAAATCCTTAACCTTGGCAAAATGATGCATATAGGAAGAAGTATTAATGACACGGCTGTCAGCCGCTTTTTCTAACAAGGGACTTAGCTCAGTTGTTAATATATAGGGAACCAGAACAGATAACATAAAAGTTAACTCGATATTTTCAGCACTCGCTTTTCGTTCTTTTCCAGCATATAGGCCTGCATTGTTAAACAAGACATCAATACTTTGAAAGTCTCGCTTGATTTCCTCTACAAATCGATAAACATCATCTAATTTAGAAAAATCTGCCAAGTAGCTAGAAACTCGGCCTCTCAAGGAAACTGCGCGAACCTCTTGAAGTGCCAGCTCAAGTTTCTGAGGATTTCGACCATGGAGGATGACATGATGCCCTTCACTGGCAAATTTCTTTGCCAAATGTTTACCGATACCGTTAGTAGCACCTGTAATCAGAATCGTTTTGACCATCTTAGTCCTCCAAGAAAGCTATTAGTTCTGTTGAAAATTCGTCTGCATATTGGAAAATCGAACCGTGGCCAGCATTTGGATAGATGATCAGCTTACTATTTTCGATTTTTGCATGCATATCGTAAGAATTTTCCGTTGGAACCTGCATATCTTTATCCCCGTTGACGATTAAGGTTGCTTGGGTGATAAATGTTAGGTCGTCTTGAGAATCTTTCCCCCAACGTTTAATAGCTTTGAGTTGAGTTAGGAATCCTGATAGGTTCATATCTTTATCCGCAAATTCCTTTGTTCTCATCCCCATTCGTCCTAGGACTTTCAAAGCTTCAATTTTCCCTTGATCATCATGATTATAGAAGATATAGCGTTTAGGATCGATACGCTCGAGTCCAGCTTTAAACATATAACTAAAGGTTTTCCCTGTGACCTTATCGACCTCTTTTCCACCTCGAGGTCCTGTTCCAGCCAAGATTAAACGATTGACTAGAGTAGGCTTGATTCGGATGATTTCTTGGGCAATCATACCTCCCATAGAAAGGCCAAGAAGATTGATTTTATCGTAACCAAGCGCTTTTACAAAGTCAATTGTCTGCTTAGCCATTCCAGGAATCGTCGAAGCAACTTTGCCCTGACTAGCTCCAACACCAGGAAGATCGACTACAATGACATGGTGCTTTTCAGCAATCAAGTCTAAGAGTTTAGGGTCCCAGTTATCGAGAGTTGCTGCCAAATGGACCAGCATCAGAAGAGGTAGTTTTGATTTGCCTTTACTAAGTTCGCGATAAGCGATTTTGTTTCCGTCGACTGTGATGTATTGATTTTTTGTAGTAAGATATGACATTGTGTTTTCCTTTTTATTTCTTAAAGCTGAGGACTGTTTTTCCACGTGAGCGACCATTAGCGACTTTGTCTAATGCGCTATTTACCTCTTCAAATGGATAAACTGTATCGATAGAGGGTTTGATTTCTAATTTACTAAAGAGGTGAGCTACCTCTTGTAATTGAGCGCCATTGCTTTCTACAAAGATAAAATGATAGTGGACACCATATTTTTCCGCCATTTTATCAAATTTGCGACCTGCTAAGCCAAGTAAAATTTGTTTCCATTTTGGTAGATTCATGCGTTTAGCAAAGGCACCGTTTGGCATGGCACGAAGGGAAACAAGATGACCACCTTTTTTCATGATAGACATTTGTTTTTCAGTTTCAGCACCCCCAAGAGTATCGAGGACATAATCCACCTGACTAACAGTTTTTGTATAATCCTCTGTTTTGTAATCGATAAATCTATCTGCTCCTAGTTTCAACACACGCTCAGCACTATCTCCAGAACCGTTGGTAATGACCTTCAAACCTTTGGCTTTGGCAATCGGAATGGCCATTCCACCGACACCTCCAGTACCACCAGAAATAAAGATCGTTTTCCCAGCTTGAGCGCCCATGAGGTCAAGAGCCTGCATAATGGTCAAGGCAGTAAGAGGAACAGCAGCAGCTTCCTCGTCAGATAGATAGTCTGGGACCTTGGCTAAGGCTTGGCTATCGACAGCTACGTATTCTGCAAAGGCGCCGATATGATCAAGTGGCAGACGGGCAAAGACACGGTCTCCTATCTGAAAGTTGTCAACTTGCTTGCCAATGCTTTCAACGATTCCAACGACCTCATTACCAGCAGTTTGAGGAAGTTTGTAAGGAACAATCATCTTGACTTCACCACGAGAGATCATGTTATCAAGAGGATTAACCCCAGCAGCGGTGACTTTGACCAAGACTTGTTTGTCTGTAATACTTGGTTTAGCGATTTCTGTGATGTTCAGTGTGATATTATTTTTGTTATAAGTAGTGTGTTGTGCGACTTTCATATGTTTTCTCTTTTCTTTTTTAATACGACTAATCATACTTGTATCTAATACAAGTATATGTTATTTCCAGTAAAAACTGACTTGACTTGCTATCAAATCAGTTTCGGACTTGTTTGGCTTGTTTATATAGATTGTCAATGACATCTTCTAAAGTTTGATTTGCTAATTCCTTCTCTAATTGAGATTCGGCACTAGCGAAAAGTGGTGAAACTGCTCCTTGGATATGTTTTCCAACGGGACAATCGGGATTACTATTTTGATGAACAGGGAATAAACTAATGTGATTGATTTCTTGAGTAGCATAGTAGATCTCTAGTAAAGTCATTTTCTTTGGAGACTTACTGAGTTGATAACCTGTTTTTCCTTGCTGGGAATGAATCAAATCTGCATTTTTCAATAAGGCAATCACTTTTCGAATGTAACTAGCGTTAGTCCCAACACTAATAGCTAGTGCTTGAGAACTTAAGGTTTCCTTGCTTTCACTAATCATTGTTAAGATATGCAAAGCAACTGAGAATTTTGTATCCATATGAATCCCTCTCTTAATAAACTTGTATCAGATACAAGAACAAGTATAACATAAATTAAAAGAAAAGCAAGTCTTTTGTTTTAAATTTTAAAAAATTTTGAGTGCAATCAGATTAGAGCTGTCTGGGAAGGGTGTTCATAAAATTATACCGTTGATATCCATTAGTTGACCAAAAGTAGAACAGATACACAAAAAAGCCTAGTAAATCAAGGCTTTTTCCTGTTGTATTTAGATGCCCCCTACAGGGATTTGGAAAGGACTTTCATATTGAGAGCAATTAAAAATATTGAAATATAAGTGATTTTAGGTATTTTCAATGTCATGATTTAAAAATGGGACAAAAGTGGGGCAAAAACCATACAGATTCTAAACTGTATGGTTCTTTTTTTATCTAACCAAGAAAGGTTAAAACTTATTAAAACAAATGCAATCAACTGTTGAAAACTTTTTAGTCCGTGTAATATAAAAACAAGTAAAAAGTTGAACTATAGGGAATATTGTGTCATAATAGGTAATAGATGAATAATTAATAGATTGGAAATAATGCTTTCTTACCTTAACAAGTTGAATTGGTTATACATTTTTTCGTCGCAATTGTGTCTATCTCTCGAGTTTAGCTAGTTTTTATAAGCTCTGGTTTCTAATCAATATAACAAATTTTAGAAGTGCATAAGACAAGATGGTGACATTACTACAGTCATTTCTAGTCACCATATGTTGCTGGCACAGGCTGTTTGTAGTGTTGGCTATTTACTAGTCAGTTTAATCGGAGTGTTTAATTTTTATTGTTGAAAGGTTTTTATATGGCGAAAATTCTATCTTTAGGTCTGACAGGTAAGAAATTACTTGCTCAGGGGTTCTTGTTTGTTCTGCTAGGTCTCATCTTGATGGTCACGGGGACTTGGTTGCCAGTAAAGGTTATTCGACTGGTTCTGTTTTTAGCTTGGATAGCAACGGTCTTAGATTTAGTATTACGTATTTTCAAAAAAAGTCAGTCAACGGACACCTTGGGAGTTGCACTGGTTAAATTGTTAGTGCTGGGATATTTGCTTGGCTCCAATCTTGCGACGGATGTGCCGATTTATATTTTGGCTCTTGTGATTGGAGTTTATCAGATTTTTCATGCTAGTATTAACCTTGTCACCTATGTTCTCTACCGCAAAAACAAAATTCGACCTCGTTTTCGTCTCTTACTAGATGGACTCGTACTAGTTTTTCTTGGTGGGACTAGTCTTTTGTCCTCTACAGGAAATTCTGTCTTTCAACTCTTTGTATTAGGGGCTTATTTTTTCCTTTATGGTGTGTCCAATATCCGTGATGGTTTCTTGTTTGAGGAGGAAATTGGGAAAAACCATCTCAAACGTCGTATTAGAATTAGCTTACCTATTGTCCTAGCCGCTCTCATCCCTGCAAGAACTTTAGCAAAAGTTAACAAATTTATGCTGGAAAATGCTGATGAGGAAGAAGATATCCATCTTGGAATAGTGAAGTCTGGTAAGACAGCGGAGCTTGAAATTTTTGTTCATACAGCTGAGACCTCTCTGTTTTCGGCAATTGGTCATGTGGATATCTGCTATCAAGGCCGTGTTATTTCTTATGGCAACTATGATCCGTCTTCTGAGACCTTATTTGGCATGGTAGGAGATGGTGTCTTATATTTCTGTGATCGTGACAAGTACATTGACCTATGTAAACGTGAGAGTCAAAAAACGCTTTTTGGTTATGGGATAGATTTGACGCCTGAAATGGAAAAAGCAGTTCAGAAAAAGTTGGCTGAATTGAAACAACTGACGATTCCATGGGAGCCAAGTGCAGATAAAATCATGACAGGTGATGGTAAGGAAGACTACACCTACGCTTATAAAATCAGACATGAGACAGATGGGGAACTTTATAAATTTATCAAATCTAAGTTTAAATCCTACTTTGTCTTATCTACAAACTGTGTGCTCTTGGCTGATACCATAGTCGGTCAGGCTGGCACCGATATCCTCTCACCCAAAGGATTTATCGCTCCAGGAACTTACCAAGCCTACCTTAATCGAGAGTTTGAAAAACCAAATAGTATAGTCGTATCTAAACATGTTTATTAAGGAGAATTTATGAACTTAGTAAAAAAATACACCCCGTTAATACTTTTTATAGGGCTGGTTGCTCTTGTAATTCTGAATGCATCGAGCTTTATATCAGGAGCAATCTCTCTCTTTGATGTAATATCAACCTTGATTTATGGTGCTGTTATTGCTTTTGTGCTTAATGTTCCTATGAAAAAAATTGAACAGTACTTAGTTAAATTGAAGGTAAAGGCAGAGTTGCGTCGTCCGATTGCCATGGTACTTGTTTTCCTAGCTCTTATCTTAATCGTGATTGCTCTTTTGGTTTTGGTGCTGCCAACCCTAGCCCAGACTATTAGTCAGCTGGGAACAGTCCTTTCAACAGTCCTTACTCAACTTGGGAAATTGCTAGGCAGCTCGGAATTTGTAACCAAAGACATGTTGTCAACTATCGTATCAGGCATACAGGGACAATCTAGTTCTATTAGCCAAGCTTTGATAGGTTTTTTATCAGGTCTGACTAGTAATATCGGCAATATTTTTTCAAGTTTGATGAATGCCTTTTTGATTATAGTCTTCACCTTTTTATTTTTATCCAGTAAGGAACATTTGGCAGCGATGACGAGTCGACTTCTAAAAGTTTTTCTTCCAGAGAAGGTGGTGATAAAGTTGACTTACATTGGACAAGTAGCACTAGAGACTTATGACCAATTTTTGATGAGTCAGCTGATTGAAGCAGTTATCATAGGAGTTATGATAGCGGTTGGTTACAGCGTGTTTGGGATACCCTATGGAGTAATGACAGGTATCTTTGCAGGAGTGCTATCGTTCATTCCTTATGTAGGGCCTATGATTGCTTGTGTTGTGGGAGCGATTTTTATCTTCACAGTGAGTCCTACTCAAGCCTTACTTTCTCTTCTTCTATATCAAGTTATACAGCTGATTGAAGGAAACCTTATTTATCCTAGAGTTGTAGGTCAGTCTATTGGTTTGCCAGCCCTTTTCACGCTTGCGGCTGCTAGTATTGGAGGCAATCTCTTTGGCTTACTTGGGATGATATTCTTTACACCGATATTTGCTGTTATCTATCGATTGGTTAAGGAATTTGTCGTTGCAAAGGAAAATCAGCTAGATTAAGAAAAACTAAATTTAATAAGATATACTGAGAAGAGAGTGAGAGATTCTCTTCTCTTTTATTTTTAAATACTTTTCTACAAAAAGCTATTAGACGTTAAAAAAAGCCTTGGTTTCAAGGCTTATTTCTGTTGATTTAGATGTGCCCCCTGCAGGGCTCGAACCTGCGCCCCATAGCTTAAGAGTCTACTGCTCTACCAACTGAGCTAAGGAGGCAACAGAAAAAGCTGAGAATGTAACTTCCCAGCTATTTTAATATGCCCAAAATGGCAGCTAGATTATTTACGAAAGGCATCAAGGATATAGGTGAAACCAACAATTAAAAATGCAAAGGCAACGACATAAACGACAAAGACACTTGTAGCTACTGGATTGAACAAAATCACTAGACCTAGTAAAAATGCAAGCAACGCTATCCACATGATATGGTTGCCAATAATAGGGAAAATCAATCCCAGACGATTGCCTTTAAAGAAAGCTATAATGGCTTCTACAATTAACCAAATTCCTAAAATAGATGGAATGACAACTGGCAGCGTCACAAAGCCATAGGCAACGAGGTAAAGAGCTAAGAGAAGATTAACAATCCCTTGGAAAAGATGAGCTGGTGAGCGAAGCACTTTTGGTACAGAGAAATAGCCTAAAATAGCTGCTATAGAAGCAACCAGTAAACCAAATGCAATCCACCAGCTGTAAGCAACAAGATTAGCTACTGGGTCTGTAAATAGAAAGAGTGCTAAAAGGACAAAAATAACTCCTGCAAGGAATAGCGATAAACGATTAGAAAATTTCATTTCAATACCATCCTGTTATATAGTATAGTTTAATAATAAAAATATTATACACCTTTTTAGAGGAAATATCAATAAACTAAATGGAAAATTTGGAAGTTTCAGTCTGATTCATGAAAAGAAAATCAGTTTTTATTATTTTGAAAATAAAAAGAGAAGATAAAATTTGTCTTCTCTACATGAAAATATTGTATGGCATCAAAGCAAAAGTAACTGGCTTTACACTATTTGTTAAGATGTAATTTGGTTCAAAAAGAAAAGATAGATTTAAAAGTGGGGCAAATGATGGGGCAAATCAGTTATAGACAAGCAAAAAAAGCCTTGATTTACAAGGCTTTTTCCTGTTGTATTTAGATGCCCCCTACAGGGATCGAACCTGTGACCCACGGATTAAGAGTCCGCTGCTCTGCCAGCTGAGCTAAGGAGGCAAAGAAAAAAGCTGTATTGGTGCCGAAACTTCACGGTTTGTATTGAACCCGCGCAATTAAGCAGGTGGGCAACTCGCTCTAACTGAAGCTGTTTCCGTGTGAGACGGCCTACATGCTGTTAGAAGACTTTTGTTTCCCTAATAATACAAAAAATAGTCGGTCAACACTTAAGTGTGAAGTCGTACACCACAGCGTTTCTATGTTTATATAATACCACTTTTTCAAAAAAATCAAGAGGAAAGTGCAATTTTTTGAAAAGGATTTCAGATTTTTCGCAAACGGTCGATAGCTTCCTTTCTTTGAGCCAAAGCCCGTTCATATTTACCAGTATCTTCTGCTTGGAAATAGTGATGATTACGAATTTTTTCTGGTAGATAGTCTTGCTTGACCCAATTTCCAGGATAGTTGTGTGGATAGAGATAGTCTTGGGCATTCCCCAGTTCCTTGCTTCCACTGTAGTGCCCATCACGCAGGTGTCGCGGAATAGGCAAGTGCCCTGATGTTTTGAGGTCGGCAAGAGCCTTATTCATAGCTACATAGGCTGAGTTGGATTTTGGAGAAAGGGCCAAATCAATGACGACATTGGCAATGAGAATGCGGGCTTCTGGGAACCCAATCTTTTGGGCAGCATCCAGAGCAGTCACGGTGTGAATCTGAGCTTCAGGATTGGCTAAGCCGATATCTTCATAGGCGATAACAGTCAAGCGACGAGCGAGACTTGGCAAATCACCAGCCTCAATCAAGCGGGCAGCATAGTGGAGACTGGCATCCACATCTGAGCCACGGATAGACTTTTGCAGGGCTGAGAGAACATCATAGTGGCCATCTCCATCCTTATCCATAGTGATGTAGCTCTGCTGCAGGCTATTTTCCATGATGTCGAGGGTGATGTGGCGGATGCCCTTATCATTCTCAGGGGTAGAGAGAGCTGCCAAATCCAGTGAGTTGAAGGCAGAGCGAAGGTCTCCGTTTGTAGAGGTAGCAATAAAATCCAGCGCATCTTCATCTAGTTCTACTGGAAAATCAAAACCACGCTCAGGGTTACTTAGAGCTATCTGCAGGGCCTCCTTGACGTCTTGGTTAGACAGAGGTTCCAACTCAAAAATTTGAACACGGCTACGAATGGCAGGAGTGACAGAGAAGAAAGGATTTTCAGTCGTAGCGCCAATCATGATGACCAGACCACTTTCCAAGAGAGGTAAGAGGAAGTCTTGCTTGGTTTTATCTAGTCTATGAATCTCGTCTAGCAATAGGACGAGACCACCAGAGAATTTAGCCTCTTCCGCAATTTCTTGCAGTCGCTTTTTACTATCAACTGTCGCATTGAAAGTTCGAAAGGCATACTTGGTCGTTCCTGCGATGGCAGAGGCAATACTGGTTTTGCCGATTCCCGGAGGGCCATAGAGAATCATGGAGGACAGGCGATTGGCTTCCACCATGCGGCGGATAATTTTTCCAGGTCCGACCAGATGCTCCTGACCGATGACCTGGTCGATGGTTTTAGGGCGCATGCGAAGCGCGAGATTGTCTGGCATAGCAGTCCTTTCTAACGTGGATTTTCTGATACATATGTGGTAAGATGGTAGTATCTATTTTAGCATATTTCCGAGTAATCGGGGCGATTAAAGAGTCGCATAGAAAGAGGTCAAAATGGCAACATACGGATTTTTAGATGTTTTAGAGGAAGAGTTGGAGAAGAACTTTCCCTTTGACTTTGAGATTAGTTGGGACAAGCGTAATCACGCAGTTGAAGTGAGTTTTTTGTTAGAAGCGCAAAATGCTGCAGGCGTGGAGATGGTGGATGAAGACGGAGAGGTTTCGTCAGATGACATTCTCTTTGAAGAAGCAGTGCTTTTTTACAATCCTGCTAAATCAACAGTCAATGAGGAAGACTATTTGACTGTCATTCCTTACTTGCCTAAAAAAGGATTTTCCCGCGAATTCTTAGCTTATTTTGCGCTATTCCTTAAAGATACTGCCGAGGTTGGACTAGATGCCCTCATGGACTTTTTGGAAGACCCAGAAGCAGAAGAATTCGTCATGGAATGGAACCAAGAAGTCTTTGAAGAAGGAAAAGTAGGCTTGGAAGAGGGAGAGTTTTATCCATATCCGAGATACTAGGAGTTTGACATGGAAATAGAGATTTCTGATTTCACAGGCTGTAAGATTGCTTTGTTTTGTGGGGATAGTCTCTTGACTATCTTACGCGATGATAAGGCAAGCATTCCCTGGCCCAATATGTGGGAACTGCCCGGTGGGGGACGCGAGGAGGATGAAAGTCCTTTTGAGTGCGTGGCGCGTGAAGTTTATGAAGAACTGGGAATTCATTTGACTGAGGATTGTCTGCTTTGGAGTAAGGTTTATCCAAGTATGCTCTTTGAAGGTCGGCAGTCTGTCTTTATGGTTGGTCAGTTAAGTCAGGATCAGTTTGACAGTATTGTCTTTGGAGATGAAGGACAGGCCTATAAACTGATGAACATTGAGGAATTTCTTAGTTCCAGTCAAGTTGTCCCTCAGTTGCAAGAGAGATTAAGGGATTATTTGGAGGAAGTAAAATGATTTTTGCAATTGCAACAACCACGTTAAATAAAGAAGTTAAGCGTAAGCTAGAAACTGGACAATATTCTAGAGAGGAAGCTATATTCATTTATATAGAATATTTAAAGTTAAAGAAGATGAGAGAAAGAGCAATGAAAGTAACTGGGATCTCTATGTCTGTTATTTGGGGATTAATGCTTGTTTTACCCTTACTGAGTGGTAAAGGTCTCGTACTGCCTCTTTCAGTACATTTTTTATTTTTGCTACTGCTTGCAGGAGTTGTTCTATTTGTTTATTATCTGATGTTTGGTATTTTTAAACAGCAGATTCATAGCGCAATGAAAGAACATTATACAGATGTGATTGAAGAATTTAAGAAGAATAAGGAAAATACAAAATGGAAACATGGCAAGAGTTAAAAGTTACAGTGAAGCGTGAGGGAGAGGAGCTAGTCTCTAATCTCTTGATTGAGCTGGGAGCGCAAGGTGTTGCGATTGAAGACAGTATGGATTATGTGGGGAATGTGGATCGCTTTGGCGAAATTTTCCCAGAGGTCGAGCAACAAGAAGAAATCGTTGTGACCGCCTACTACCCTGATACGGTTGATGTAGCAACGGTTGAGTCAGATTTGCAGGCTCGTCTCGCGGAACTAACTGATTTTATGGACTTGGGAGAGGTCAAGATGGGGACGACTGCCTTGGCTGAGGAAGACTGGGCGGACAACTGGAAGAAATATTATGAACCAGCTCGTATTACTCATGATTTGACCATCGTGCCGTCTTGGACAGACTATGAGGCGACTGCTGGAGAAAAGATTATCAAGCTGGATCCAGGTATGGCTTTTGGTACGGGAACCCATCCAACAACTAAGATGAGCCTTTTTGCTTTGGAGCAGGTCCTTCGTGGTGGCGAAACGGTGCTGGACGTGGGGACTGGTTCAGGAGTTCTTTCTATTGCCAGCTCGCTGCTTGGTGCTAAGGAAATTTTTGCCTATGACCTAGATGATGTGGCAGTTCGAGTCGCTCAGGAAAATATTGAGCTCAACCCTGGTATGGAAAACATCCATGTAGCAGCAGGAGACTTGCTTAAGGGTGTTGAGATTGAGGCAGATGTGATTGTAGCTAATATCTTGGCGGATATCCTCGTTCATCTGACGGATGATGCTTACCGTTTGGTCAAGGATGAAGGCTACCTGATCATGAGTGGGATTATCAAGGACAAGTGGGATATGGTGCGTGAGTCGGCTGAGTCAGCTGGATTTTTCCTTGAAACCCATATGGTTCAAGGGGAATGGAATGCCTGTGTCTTTAAGAAAACCAAGGATATTTCCGGTGTGATTGGAGGCTAGCATGCAACAGTATTTTGTCAAGGGTAGTGCAGTCTCTCCTGTCACCATCGAGGACAAGGAAACCAGCAAGCATATGTTTCAGGTTATGCGCTTGAAAGAAGATGATGAGGTGACCTTAGTCTTTGATGATGGTATCAAGCATTTGGCGCGTGTGCTGGATGTGGAAGCTCGTCAGTTTGAATTGGTAGAAGAACTAGCTGACAATGTGGAACTACCAGTCCAAGTGACTATCGCATCTGGCTTTCCCAAAGGAGACAAGCTAGAGTTCATCACTCAAAAAGTGACGGAACTCGGAGCTAGCCAAATCTGGGCCTTCCCTGCCGATTGGTCCGTTGCTAAGTGGGATGGCAAGAAATTGATTAAAAAGGTTGAGAAACTAGAAAAAATTGCCCTTGGAGCAGCAGAGCAAAGCAAGCGTAATCTAGTACCGAGTGTCACACTTTTCGAGAAAAAATCAGACTTTCTAGCTCAGTTTGACCAGTTTGACCGCATCGTAGTGGCTTATGAAGAGTCGGCCAAAGAAGGAGAAAGCGCTGCGCTTTTACAAGCAGTTACTGGACTCGAGAAAGGAGCCAAATTGCTCTTTATCTTTGGTCCAGAAGGTGGCCTGTCACCTGCAGAAATCGAAAGTTTTGAAACTAAGGAAGCGGTTCTTGCAGGACTTGGTCCTCGCATTCTAAGAGCAGAAACAGCACCGCTTTACGCCTTATCAGCCCTTAGTGTTTTATTTGAATTAGAGAAATAAGAGGAAGAAAATGGAACAAAAACACCGCTCAGAATTTCCAGAGAAGGAACTTTGGGATTTAACAGCCCTATACCAAGATCGTGAGGATTTCTTACGTGCAATCGAGAAGGCTCGCGAAGACATCAACCAGTTTAGCCGTGATTACAAGGGCAATCTTCATACTTTTGAGGATTTTGAAAAGGCCTTTGCGGAATTGGAACAAATCTACATTCAGATGAGCCATATTGGAAACTATGGCTTTATGACTCAGACGACAGACTATAGCAATGACGAATTTGCTAACATTGCCCAAGCTGGGATGGAATTTGAAACAGATGCCAGTGTAGCCTTGACCTTCTTTGACGATGCCTTGGTGGAAGCTGATGAGGAAGTCTTGGACCGTTTGGGTAAATTGCCTCACTTGACGGCAGCTATTCGTCAGGCCAAAATCAAAAAAGCCCACTATTTAGGGGCTGATGTGGAGAAGGCCTTGACCAATCTCGGTGAAGTTTTCTACAGTCCACAGGATATTTACACTAAGATGCGAGCTGGGGATTTCGAAATGGCTGACTTTGAAGCCCATGGCAAGACTTATAAAAACAGCTTTGTCACCTATGAGAATTTCTACCAAAACCATGAGGATGCTGAGGTTCGTGAGAAATCTTTCCGTTCCTTCTCAGAAGGACTTCGTAAGCACCAAAATACGGCTGCAGCAGCCTATCTAGCCCAAGTCAAGTCTGAAAAACTACTGGCAGATATGAAGGGTTACGACTCAGTCTTTGATTATCTTCTGGCTGAACAAGAAGTGGACCGTGCCATGTTTGACCGCCAGATTGACCTCATCATGAAGGATTTTGCGCCCGTTGCTCAGAGATACCTCAAGCATGTTGCCAAGGTAAATGGTCTTGAAAAGATGACCTTTGCAGACTGGAAATTGGACTTGGACAGCGCCCTTAATCCTCAAGTGACTATTGACGACGCCTATGATTTGGTCATGAAGTCCGTAGAACCTTTGGGACAAGAATATTGTCAGGAAATTGCTCGCTATCAAGAAGAGCGCTGGGTGGACTTTGCTGCTAATAGTGGCAAGGATTCTGGCGGTTATGCAGCGGACCCATATCGCGTGCATCCTTATGTTCTCATGAGCTGGACAGGCCGTTTGAGCGATGTTTATACCTTGATTCATGAAATCGGGCATTCTGGTCAATTCATCTTTTCAGATAATCATCAAAGCTACTTTAATGCCCACATGTCGACCTACTATGTTGAAGCGCCGTCAACCTTCAATGAATTGCTTTTAAGTGATTACTTGGAGCACCAGTCTGACGACCCTCGTCAAAAACGCTTCGCTCTGGCTCACCGCTTGACAGACACGTACTTCCATAACTTTATTACCCACCTCTTGGAAGCAGCCTTCCAGCGTAAGGTTTATACACTGATTGAAGAAGGAGAAACATTCGGAGCAAGTAAGCTCAACAGCATTATGAAGGAAGTTTTGACCGATTTCTGGGGAGATGCTATTGAAATTGACGATGATGCAGCTCTGACTTGGATGCGCCAAGCTCATTATTACATGGGCTTGTATAGTTACACTTACTCTGCAGGACTTGTCATCTCGACTGCTGGTTACCTTCATCTGAAACATTCTGAAACTGGAGCTGAAGATTGGCTCAATCTCCTCAAATCAGGTGGCAGCAAAACACCTCTTGAGTCAGCCATGATTATCGGTGCTGATATTTCAACAGATAAACCACTTCGTGATACGATTCAGTTCTTGTCTGACACAGTTGATCAGATCATCGCCTACAGTGCCCAGTTGGGAGAGTAAGGGGATAGAGAGGTTGTTCTAGAGTGATGTTTATGGGCTTGTTAAGCGTCATTCTATTTGGATTAGTTGTAGCTATTTTCAAAAATGCTGTTGAAGGTCGTGATGTTAAATTTGAACTTGCTATAGAACTAGTATTGATAGTTAATTACTTCATTTTCTATCAGATTGTATTTAATTGAGAGAGCAAGCTATAAAGAAAATTGAATCTATTTATGGCTAGAGAAGATTATTTGTAAAATATAAATAATATGATTTGTATAGATAAGGTAAATATTTTAAAGAAAGGGTGATTTTATGAAAAAGGAACAAGTGTTGATTGGTTTGGGCGTTGCAACTGCAATGGTAACTGCTTTTAATGGTCATGCACAAGCTGATGAGGTTGTAAATAAACATTCGACTAAGTCAACTGTTAACCAATCAGAAACTAAAAAAGATGCTGACGTTTCAGAATCTGATGTAAAAAATGCGGAAATAAAACTGAATCAAACAATTGAGGAAGAAAAAAATGCTCAGAAGCTTGTTGATAAAATGCAACAAGAGTATACATCTACTGTCACAAATAAGAACAAAGCTGATGATGCTTTGAAACAAACACAAGAATTTGCTAAACAAGCTAGTCCTGAAAAAATTAAAAATGCAGAAAAGGATCTTGTTGCTAAACAGACAACGGTTCGGAAGTCAGAAGAAAGATTGTCAGAAGCAAAAAAAGATGAGAAACAAGCCCAAGCAAGTGTTGAGAAACAAGAAACAGTTGTTAATAAGGCAAAAACTCAAGTTGCGCAGAGAGCAGTTGATGTAAAACAAGCACAAAATAAAGTAACAGAAGCAGAGAAAACTTTTGATTGGAATACACTACGCGAGATTCAACAAGAAACTGATAAATTGGATGCGAAAGTGAAAGAGAACCAAAATAAAGTAAGTTCTTTAACTAATTCAGTATCAAAAGCAGAGCAAGAACGAAAAGCGCTTATAGAAAGAGGAAATAAGACACGTTCTAATCTTGAAAAGAATTTAAAATCTGCTGGGGATGAGTTCCATACAGTAACGGTTTCTCATGAGATTAAATCAAATTCTGTTAGTGAAAGTGAGTCTAAGACTCCTCCACTTGATGAAAAAACTTTCGTAGGAAGAGATGGTAAGACCAATTATGTTGCTGCGAACGAAGATGTGAATTTTAGTGGTGAAAGAACAGAAACAATTGTTGTAAAATCTAAGGATGATATCCATACTCCTCATGTGGTTGATTATAAGAAAGTTTCTGAATACGTTCGTAACTACTTAATCGAGTTGCGGAGAATAAATGGCATTGATATTCCAGTGCCACCTGTGACTGAAAAGGCTTTGAAATATGGAAAAGCTAGGGCAGATGAAATGGTGGCAAATGATAAACTGTCACATGATACAAAACTAAAAAATCAAGATTTTGGTTTTAAGGATGCAACAGAAAATGCTACAGCTGGTTCAGTTCCAGAAAAGAGTCGATTGAGTGAAAAAGAACTTGCTTATAAAGAGCTTCTATCTTACTTTAATGATTATAGTAATGCATCATTATATGGCGCATCAACTCCGAAAGAAGCAAATACTTTTAACTATGGCCATAGAATTCCCTTGCTTGCTGCATCAGGGACTGGATTTGCTCTTGGAGCATCGTCAAGTAAAAAAACAACTTTTGGAAATTATGGTGTAATGACTTTCATTAGTGAAGCAAAAGGTGTTTATGATACATTACCAACAGTGATTAGCCCATCTGAAAAAAGAAGCTATGTTTATAACGGTAAGACCTATTATTATAATCCAAGCAGTTCATATTTTTTAGCAAGAGCAGAAAATAAAGATGGTGATCCAGACCATAGTGAATTTTATTTTAATGGCAAACGTGTAAAATTCTTACCGAAGACAACTTTCCGTTATGTTTGGAATGAAATCACATATCCTAAAAATCCAGCTTATACAAAAGCTAAAGAGGCTCTGGATAGTTTCAATCGAAAACAAAAAAACGAAGAAACTTTAATGAGGGATAAAATTTCATCACTAAACAAAAATCTTACAATTGCTAAAACAACATTGAATACAGATCAAAAAAATCTGGATAAAACTAAAAAACGTCTTTCAGACTTAACAAAACAAAATCAATCCAAGTTAAACGTTTTAAAATCTGCTAAATCTGAGTTGAGTAAACAACAAACTGCGTTAAATATTGCTAAATCTGAACTTTCGAAGCAAGAATCTCAATTAAATCGATTGAAAGCAATCAAAAATAATAAATCTCATGCTAGTAAGAATGAGGCACAGTCATTAGTCAATGCTAAAAATGATTTGTTGAAGGCGAAACAACATGTCCTTGTCCTCAAAAATGCTCCAAGAAAACTCGATGAAGCTAAAAAAAGTTTGATGATCGCTAAACAGAAGTTTGAGGAATCAAAAAAAGCACTTGAAAAAGCAAATGCTAAATTAAAAAATGCAAAAGTTAAAAAGGAAGCTGCTAAGAAAGAATACATCAAAGTATCTGAAGCATTAAAAGTAAGACTTGCTTCCAAAGGAAGTTGGATTCAATCATCTGGTCGTTGGTGGTATAGACATAACAATGGTTTCTATACATCCAATGGATGGGAACTAATCAATGGGAAATGGTATCATTTTGATCGCTCAGGTTGGATGCAGACTGGATGGGTCAAATCAAGTGGCTCATGGTACTATTTGAATAACTTAGGCTCTATGCAAACTGGATGGTTCAATGTTTCAGGAAAATGGTATTATGCTTACAGTTCTGGTGCTTTAGCAGTCAATACAACTACACCTGATGGATATCATGTCAATTACAATGGGGAATGGATTAAATAGAGAGTTCTGTGCTTTTTAAAAAGATTAATACAAACTCCTATTTTATTCAGTATAGTATAACCATCAAATATAGAGATTTACAACTAATTGCAATACATTAAAAATATACAATTTTTGAAAACAATATTGCAACTGATACGAAATTTCCAAGCAATTTTCTTGAAACCCTTTCCCTCTTTTGATAGACTAGTATCTAGTTTTGAAAAAAGGAGAAAGAGAATGAAAAAATTTGTCGCTGAGTTAATCGGTACGTTCATGCTTGTGTTCATTGGGACAGGAGCCGTTGTTTTTGGAAATGGCCTTGGTCACCTAGGGATTGCCTTTGCCTTTGGTCTGGCAATCGTGGTTGCAGCTTTCTCAATCGGAACTGTTTCAGGGGCTCACTTGAACCCAGCTGTTTCGATTGCTATGTTTGTAAACAAACGCTTGTCATCAAAAGACCTTGTCAACTACATCCTTGGACAAGTTGTTGGAGCCTTCATCGCTTCTGGCGCGGTATTCTTCCTCTTGGCTAACTCAGGTATGTCAACTGCTAGTCTTGGTGAAAATGCCTTGGCAAACGGTGTCACTGTCTTTGGTGGTTTCTTGTTTGAAGTCATCGCAACTTTCTTGTTTGTCTTGGTTATCATGACTGTGACATCAGCAAGCAAGGGCAATGGCGCGATTGCTGGTTTGGTAATCGGTTTGTCCTTGATGGCGATGATTCTTGTGGGATTGAACATTACTGGACTTTCAGTAAACCCAGCTCGTAGCTTGGCACCAGCTGTCTTGGTAGGTGGCGCAGCCCTTCAACAAGTTTGGATTTTCATCCTTGCCCCAATCGTTGGTGGAGTTCTTGCAGCCCTTGTTGCGAAAAACTTCCTTGGAACAGAAGAATAATTGAAACTCAAAAAGCCTTGCTCCTCATGATGAGGAACAGGGCTTTTTCGTATTATACTTTTCGAAAATCTCTTAAAACCACGTCAGCTTCCATCTGAAACCTCAAAACAGTATTTTGAGCTGACTTCGTCGGTCTTATCTACAACCTCAAAGCAGTGCTTTGAGCAGCCTGCAGCTAGCTTCCTAGTTTGCTCTTTGATTTTCATTGAGTATGAGTTTAACGGTTGTCAATTTTCTCTGGATAAAGGTCGTGTTGGAAGAGGCGTTGTTCTGCCAAGCCTTCATACTTAGTTCCAGGCTTACCGTAGTTGTAGTAGGGGTCAATTGAGATGCCACCGCGCGGAGTAAATTTTCCCCAGACTTCTAAATAGCGTGGCTCTAGCAAGTTGACCAAGTCTTTCCCGATGGTGTTGATACAGTTTTCGTGGAAATCTCCGTGATTTCGGTAACTAAAGAGGTAGAGTTTGAGGGATTTTGACTCGACACAGAGCTTGTCAGGGATGTAGGAAATATAGATAGTTGCAAAGTCTGGCTGAGCAGTGATTGGGCAAAGTGAGGTAAATTCAGGGCAGTTAAATTTGATGAAATAGTCATTTTCCACATGACGATTGTCAAAGGATTCGAGGACTTCTGGTTGATATTCGAAAATGTAGTTGGTTTCTTTGTTGCCGAGGAGGCTTAGGTTTTTCATTTCTTCTTGTTGTGACATGATTTTTTCTTTCTAATCTTAAACACCACGTTGGTTGTCGTAGAGGAGGGTATGGAGTTGAGGAAGGACGCGGACATTGCCCCAGCTATCGTCAGCAGCGATGCGTTCCCAGAGTTCTTTGAGACGGTCCAGTTGATCTTGGACAATATTGCCTGTGGCCTTGGGCTCAGGATTTCCAGCCGATAAGAAGAGGACATCTGGTTGGTAGCGTTCTTGAATTCCTTTGGCAAAAGCCAAATCTGCATCATCAAAGACAGGGATTTTAAAGGTGACCTTGTCTGGATCAAGTTGGGAAACGATAAAGTCCAGGGTCTCAAAGTTGACTTCCATCTTGGATGAAGGAGGTTTGGGACTCAGGGTGACTTGGTCAATGTCTTTTAACCAATTTTGCCAGCGGGAGCCTTGGGTTTCAACAGCCAGAGTGACACCGCGTTCCTTGAGTTTGGTGACTAGTTCAGCCATGTTGGCTGCTAGAATAGCAGGATTTCCCCCAGATAGGGTGACATAGTCGTAGCTCCCTAATTTATCCAAGGCAGCAATGACCTCGTCAGCTGTCATGCGAGTTGGTTTTTCAGAACCATCCCATGTAAAGGCAGAATCGCACCAGTCGCAGTGGTAGTCGCAACCTGCAGTGCGGACAAACATGGTTTTCTGACCGATTGCACGGCCTTCGCCTTGAAAGGTTGGGCCAAAAATTTCCAGAACTGGTAGTTTGAGGACACGTTCCCTAGTCATCTAACCACTCCCGTCTAAACTCCGCAAAGGCAGTCGGAGTCTCATAGAGACGAACGTATTCCAAACGGAGACCGCGCTCGTCTGGCAACTCTTGACCCATGGTTTGAAAAATCCAGTAAACCATATTTTCAGCAGTCGTGTTCATATAGGGAAGAGTTTCATTGAGATAGCGATGGTCCAAGTGGGGTTCTAAGTAGTTTTTGTAGATAGCTTTGATATCTCCGAAATCGTAGGTCATACCTCGTTCATCTAAAAATCCACTGACAGCAATCTGCAGATGATAGGTATGGCCGTGCAGGGACTTACATTTTCCCTCATAGTGAAAGAGGTGGTGGGCAGCATCAAAGGTAAATTCTTTTGATACCAAGGTTCTGTGAGGATTGTAGACAAGAGACTCCCCAGTTTCCTGTTTGATTTCTTTGGGTGCAAAAAACATTAGGCCTCTCCTTTCTGTGAG
Source organism: Streptococcus mitis (assembly GCF_000722755.1). GTDB lineage: Bacteria > Bacillota > Bacilli > Lactobacillales > Streptococcaceae > Streptococcus > Streptococcus mitis_CM. The sequence continues at coordinate 59,804 of NZ_JPFY01000013.1, forward strand.
AGATAAACATCTAAACCATGTTGACGTAGGTGGCAGGCTGGGCAATCTCCACAGCCACTACCAATAATCCCGTTGTAGCAGGTCAAGGTCTTTTCACGAACATAGTCAAAGGCACCGAGTTGGTCAGCTAACTCCCAAGTTTCAGCCTTGTCTAGCCACATGAGAGGTGTTTGGATAACAAAGTCGTAATCCATGGCAAGGTTGAGGGTAACATTAAGGGATTTGATAAAGACATCTCGACAATCGGGGTAGCCTGAGAAGTCTGTCTCGCAGACACCTGTCACGATATCTTTAATGCCTCGTTGCTTGGCAAGAACTGCCGCAAAGGATAGAAAGAGGTGGTTGCGACCGTCAACAAAGGTATTGGGAACCTCTCCCTCTTTTTGCTCAATTTCCAGATCAGAGGTCAAGGCATTTTCAGTGATTTGTCCCAGCAGAGACATATCTAGGATATGATGACGAATCCCCTGCTCCTTAGCGATTTCTCTAGCGACTTGAATTTCGAGATGATGGCGTTGGCCGTAGGCAAAGGTAACGGCTTCGACCGTTTCATAGTGTTCTTTAGCCCAAAAGAGGCAGGTTGTAGAATCTTGACCGCCACTAAAGACGACCAAGGCTGATTGACGTTTCATAGTACTCCTTCCAAAATGGGAAATGTTCAGAGCACGCAAAAAGCTCCCTTGAGGGAGCTAAAAAATACCGAGTCAAGGTTTTTTTTAGCGATGGCATGTCCCAAACATCGTAATATTCTATCTACAGTCTAGCATATTTTTTGAAAAATGGCAAAGGGCAAGAAAAAAGAGACCAAAGAAAGTACTTGGTCTCTAATGTGATTAGCTCAATTCAGCAACAATGGCCTTGATTTGTTCTGCTGTGTGAACACCAGCAACTTGTTTGACAACTTGGCCGTCTTTTTTGAAGAGAAGGGTTGGGATAGACATGATACCAAAAGCACGAGCTGTGTTTGGATTTTCATCAACGTCCATTTTAACGATTTTCAAAACATCTTCTGAAAGTTCTTCAGACAATTTGTCCAAGATTGGACCTTGCATACGACATGGACCACACCAAGTTGCCCAGAAGTCTACCAAGACCAAACCGTCTTTTGTTTCTTGTTCGAATGTTGCATCTGTAATTGCTTTTGCCATTGTATTTCTCCTTTTTTAGTTATATTGGCTTAAATCTTGTTTCATGAGATAGAAGAAGACATCTCCATAAGTCCCATGGTAGTCCAAATCATGACCGTTGTAGGTTAATTTTTGGACAGGGTAGTAGTCTGCGACGCCGATAAGGCAAGCTTGTTGTGAACGATCAAAGTCTTCATAAGAATCGAAGATTACAGTTCTTTCATTCTTGCTAGCATCTAGATAGGTAATTTCAATCATGTTTAAAACTCCTTTGTTTAATGATGATTTTATTTTACTCCTTGTAAAAGAGAATGTCAAGAAAAATGATTGCGCACGCAACTTTTTTTAAAAAATCATCTTAAATCAAGAAATCCAAACCAGTTTCCAAGCTTTCTTCGACAGCCTTTTGTAGTGTGGCTAGTGTTTTTTGCCCATCACTTGTCAGGCAGATAAAGCTAGAGCGTCTATCTTGATCACAACACATGCGACTAAGCAGACCGCAATTTTTAGCTTCCAAGCGAGCCACCATCCGAGAAACAGCACTCGGACTCAGATGAAGTTTATCTGGCAGGTCAATCTGGCGTAGAGATTTTTCTTGAGCCAAGTCCAGATAGTAGAGGAGGTAGAACTCTTTCAAGGTCAGACTTTGCTCGCTCTGCTGGGCAATAGTCTCTTCTAAGAGACTTTCAATTTCTTTCTGACGACGATTAAAGTCAAACCATTTTTCCAAGTAGGTCATAGTATCTCCTTTCTTTTTAGAGTTATAACATAGAAGAATGTACATTCACGGACAATCTCTGCATCACAAGATGATTGCGCATGCAATAATTATACTACTTTTAAATCAAGCTGGCAAGAAGGACGCTGGCATCTTTTATCCTAAATCATGCCTGTTTTCACAAGTCAAGAATTGTTTGTATCCCCTTTCCATTTCTAATTTTCATTATCCTTTGTGCATTTCCTTGAAATTTTCTGAAAAAAGAGTAAACTGGTATGCAAGAAGTCTATTTCGTGGAGTTTAGGATGAAATTATATGTTCAATTAATGATTCTCTTTGTGATTTCTCTAATCGGAGAGGGGATCTCTAGTTTCTTTCATTTGCCCATCCCAGGCAGTATTATTGGTTTGATTATTCTCTTTCTAGCCTTGCAATTTAAGTGGCTGAGAACTAGGCATGTCAACATGGTGGGGAATTTCTTGCTGGCCAATATGACCATTCTCTTTTTGCCACCAGCAGTGGGAATCATGGAGAAGTTTGATGTGATTGCCCCCTATCTTTTGCCTATTGTTTTGATAGTCTTTTTTGCAGCAGTCATCAATATTATCCTCATAGCCTTGGTAGTTCAGTTTATCAAGAGACGGTTTGAGGGAGATTATGAGAAAGGAGATGCCAAATGAGTGAATTTGTTTCCAATCCCCTGTTTGGGCTTGCCCTGTCTATCCTAGCTTATCTAGTGGGAATGCTGATTTACAGACGTTTCCCCCATCCATTGACAACACCCTTGCTTTTGTCAGCTGTTTTCATTATCATCTTTCTCAAGGTGACGGGGATTTCTTACCAAGATTACTACCAAGGTGGGGTTTATCTGAATAATTTGATTGTCCCATCGACCGTGGCTCTAGGGATTCCGCTTTATAAGAGTTTTCATCTGATGAAGCACCATGCTCGGAGTATTCTCTTTGGTAGTCTGTTAGCTGTAGTGGTCAATACATCTTTCACAGCCCTTGTGGCGAAAATATTTGGCATGGACTTTTTCCTAGCCATTTCTCTCTTTCCCAAGTCAGTAACAACCGCCATGGCAGTTGGGATTACAGAAAAATTGCAAGGTCTGACGACCGTGACCTTGGTGGTTGTAGTGGCGACTGGGATTTTAACCAGTGTCATCGGACCAACCCTTTTGAAGTGGTTGAAAATTGACGACCCAGTAGCTGTTGGTCTTTCTCTTGGAGGAACAGGCCACGCAGTTGGAACGGGAACAGCCTTCCGATACGGCTCTGTAGCAGGAGCCATGGGTGGTTTGGCTATCGGTGTCACAGGTATTCTCTATGTCTTTGTCAGCCCTATCGTAGCCAGTTTGATATTGAGTTAATACTCTTCGAAAATCTCTTCAAACCGCATCAATGTCGCCTTGCCGTAGGTATAGGTAACTGACTTCGTCAGTCTTATCCACAACCTCAAAACAGTGTTTTGAGCAACCTGCGGCTAGTTTCCTAGTTTGTTCTTAGTATAAAAAGCAAGGAATTCGGGTTCCTTGCTTTTTAAAATCGTATGTTATAGACTATTACTTTTCTTTGCTTAAGTGAATGACTTGGTCATAGTGTTTTAAGTCTTCTTCTGTGTAGTGATGAATGACTTCAATGACTGTTTGAGGTAGGAAGAAGAGCAAGTCACTAATCTTTCTGCTATTTTCCGAGTCAATATCAGTAATCAAACGGGCATAGTAATAGCGTTTTCCAGCTAAGCCTAGTAGGAGGATGAGATTACCAAGTATTCCTAGAATTAATACTTTCCAAAGAAGGCCTAGTTCTTGATTGGTAAAACTAGCAACAATATTCTGAACAAGGGCTGGTGTGATAATCGCTTCAAGCCAAATAATGGCAATAGAAAAGAAATAAAGTACAAGGTGTATCTTACTAACAAATCTTCTCAGCATAAAGAGTTGGCCTCCTTATCGATATACATGTAATCAGTTTTAAATTATTATACTCCTTTTTATCAAATACGTCATATAAAAATGGAAGTTTTAAGGGCGAAAAAAAGCCTAGCGAGTTATTGTCACTAGACTTTAAAACTATTGAAAATTAACCTTGTTTATCGAGATGTGATACGTTTCTAAAAAGTTGAATTGATGAGATAATGCATTTTTGATTAGAGAGCAATTACGGGGTAATGTATGAAGTATTAACAGTTGGTTAGTTTGAACTTAATTTAGTGATATGTATATGTTTGTTTTAGGTACTATTAGATTACAAGCCGCTATTTTCAATAATATTTTTTCCACCAACTTTATCAAAAGGAACTGAAGACTTTTTAGTAGGAATTTCTGTTATAAGATAGGATTTTTCTAATGAGTAGCCAGCATAGAATTGATTATAAATTTGTCCATAAATAAGTGACTTTGAAAGGAATTCAGCCTTTTCCTTATCTTTATTTGTAAATTCTAATTTCTCTGCAACTGTTCTATTACCGGAAGGATCAGTTTCGATAGTTCCCTTAACAATATTAAATTCTTTCTTATCATAGAAGTTTTTTTCCGATAATTTTTTTATTTCATCAATACTTTTATTTGTTATGTCTTTAAGCGTGATTTCAACTTGTTCTTCACTAGAATCTTTTGTTTTTTCAGGTTCTTTACCAATAGCATAGGATGTAACGTTGCCATTTTTCGTGAAATATATATACGTTATTTTATCATCTTTTGAAATTGTATCACTAGAGGCGTTAGCGACGAAGAATACTCTCTCTCTGTTTTCGTTTATTAATTCAACTATTCCTTTTCCTGTTATTTCTGTTTGAGCTGAATTTTGGGAACAAGCTCCTAAGAAAATACTAATAAATAATAAGACTAAAAATAGTAATCTATTTCTTTGTTTCATATGGGACTCCTAAAAGTTATTTATTTTTAATAACTCTATTGTATCATACAAGAAGCTTATATAGATTAAAAACATTGTCAATTGTGTCAATAATTTTGTGTAAAAACTTCATTATAGTTATAGGGTGTAATTTTGATAAGACCTCAAGTATGTTGGAATATCGTTCTCATACTTAGTCAATTGATTTATAAGAATATATTTAGTTTAGTGGTGTATTAGATTTTGTTATAACAAATTCGTTATTTTTTGTTTACGCATTTTATTTACATTATGTTAAAGATGATAAAAAAGCCTAGCGAGTTATTGTCGCTAGACTCTGATATTATTGCAAATTAACCTTGTTTTTCAAGATGTGATAAGTTCCTAGATAGTAGATGACTATAAGAATAACTTCTTCCAGAATAGTCATGATAATGCCCATCTGGAACTGATCAGCTCCTCCTGTGGTTGATGGGAAGTAGAAACCAGGGTTAGAACGATAGAAGAGTTCAATAAAGCCAACGACGATTTGGATACCAATGTAGGCTACAATTGACAGTGCGGTACGGTATTCATTGAAAAGCTGTCCAATGGAAATAGCCAAGTAGATGCAGAGGATTCCAGAAATAGTATTTAGTAGGAAGGATACCCCCATAAGAGAGAGTTGAGGAAGATGTGTTTCTATAAATGGAATCACGTCAGAAGTTGCAAACCAATCTGGAGCCGTAAGGGTCAGAACAATGAAAGCACTGATTGCTAGTACAGTAGTGCTGACAATAGACCAGATAAAGGCACCGACTAGTTTGGCTGAGATGATATAATGTTCAGAAACTGGCAATGTCAAAGTCAGATAACCTTGTCGGTCATAGACACTACCTTTGAAACGTTTAATAATTAAGAAAATAGTTGAAATCCCCAGTGTAATCATCAAGCCACTAAAGACAGTAGCTAGAAAAAGTAGCATAGTAAGTTGACTTTCTTTGGCAGGTAGATTGTTATAGGTCTGTGTCTGTATTCCGATAATGGCAGAAAGGGCTAGCACGGCAACGTAGAGGGCTAAATACCACTTGTTAACATTTTTAAATTCGTAGCGAACTAAATTCCAAAACATAATAATCTCCTTTGCTTAGGCCTTAAATTCCTGACGGAAGAGTTGGTCAATGGATTCACCTGACTCATAGCGAATATCATCTACATTGCCTTGACGGACGACTTTTCCATCCTTTAGGAAGACAATTTCATCCAAGATTGGCTCGATATCAGAAATCAAGTGGGTAGAAATCAAAACGGTAGAAGTTGGGGAGTAGTTGTTGATAATGGTATTGAGGATATACTCACGGGCTGCTGGATCCACCCCACCAATGGGTTCGTCTAAAACGTAGAGGCGAGCATCACGGCTCATAACCAAAATCAGTTGTACCTTTTCCTTGTTTCCTTTTGATAATTTCTTGAGACGACTATTTTCATCAATGCCCAGGTCTGCAAGTAGATGATGGGCGCGTTCAAGATTGAAATCTTTATAGAAGGTCTTGAAATAGGTTAGGGCTTCTTTGACCTTCATTTGCTCATTGAGATAGGTCGTATCCGGCAAATAAGCTACGATGGCCTTGGTTGCTGGGCTTGGGTTCATATCGTTGATAAGGACACGTCCTTGATCTGGTTGTAAGAGGCCATTGATTAGTTTAATCAGGGTTGTTTTCCCTGAGCCGTTTGGTCCAAGGAGACCAACAATTTTTCCAGCTGGGATGTCAAGGGAAACATTTTCAAGGGCTGGGGTTGCTCCATAAGATTTGGATACATTTTCAAATGCTAGTAATGACATAGGCTTAAACTCCTTTAATATAATCGCCGACTACGCCTGGTAGTTCTTCTTTTTCATAGCCAAAATGGGTCATGGAGGAAACGAAGTGTTCCAATTCTTCTTCTGATAATTGTTTACGCGATTGAGCGATTAGCTCCTTATCCTCAGTCACAAACCGTCCAGTTGTTCGCTTGCTGTAGACAAAACCTTCTCGTTCAAGGTCTGACAAGGCTCTTTGGATGGTGTTGGGATTGACACCCGCCTCGCTAGCCAGCTCTCGCACGGTTGGAAGTTGTTGATTGGGTTCCAGTGTATGGGAAACAATCTGAAGCTTGATTTTCTCCATAATCTGTAAATAGATGGGTTTTTTGTTGTCAAATGTCCAGGACATCTTGGTCTCCTTTCTTTTATCCTTTTGTCTTAATTAAATAATACAACAAAACAAAAAACTTGTCAAGCAAAAAGAAGAATTGTTTTGGGAATCGTTTAAAAAATGGTATAATGAAAAGAAAACGATAAGGAGGGAAAGGATGCGTTGTCCAAAATGTGGGGCTACCAAGTCAAGTGTTATCGATAGTCGCCAAGCAGAAGAAGGGAACACCATTCGTAGAAGACGTGAGTGCGACGAATGCCAGCACCGTTTTACAACCTACGAACGAGTAGAAGAAAGAACCTTAGTGGTTGTTAAAAAAGATGGCACACGGGAACAATTCTCCAGAGATAAAATCTTTAATGGGATTATCCGCTCAGCCCAGAAACGTCCTGTGTCAAGTGATGAAATCAACATGGTAGTCAATCGTATCGAACAGAAACTCCGTGGTCGAAATGAAAATGAAATTCAAAGTGAGGACATTGGTTCACTCGTCATGGAAGAGTTGGCTGAGTTAGACGAGATTACCTATGTACGTTTTGCCAGTGTCTATCGTAGTTTTAAGGATGTCAGTGAGTTAGAGAGCTTGCTCCAACAAATCACCCAGTCCTCTAAAAAGAAAAAGGAAAGATAAATGAAGCCAATTGACCGTTTTTCTTATCTAAAGAATAATCGGGTGTCGCAAGATACCTCATCTCTGGTACAGTGCTACCTCCCGATTATCGGTCAGGAGGCACTGAGCCTTTATCTTTATACAATCAGTTTTTGGGATAATGGTAGAAAGGAATATCTTTTTTCAAGCATTCTCAACCATCTTAACTTTGGAATGGATAGATTGATAAAATCCTTGAAAATCCTATCTGCTTTTAATCTTTTAACCCTCTATCAAAGAGGGGATACCTATCAGCTAGCTCTCCATACTCCACTTTCGAGTCAGGACTTCTTGGAACATCCTGTTTATCGCAGACTCTTGGAGAAGAAGATTGGCGATGCAGCGGTGGAGGATTTGAAGGTTGAAAATGCTGATGGTGAAGAAATACCTGTCTCGCTCAATCAAGTCTTTCCAGACTTAGCGGAATTAGGAAGTCAAGAAGACCTTGGTCTCAAGAAGAAAGTGGCTAACGATTTTGACTTGGACCATTTTCGTCAGCTTATGTCTCGAGATGGGCTTCGTTTTGCAGATGAGCAGTCAGATGTCTTAAACCTCTTTGCCATTGCCGAGGAGAAGAAATGGACTTGGTTTGAGACCTATCAATTGGCCAAGGCAACAGCTGTTTCCCAGGTTATTTCAACCAAACGCATGCGGGAAAAAATTGCTCAAAAACCGGTTTCCTCTGACTTTAGTCCTAAGGAAGCAACTATTATCAAAGAAGCTAAAAGTAAGACTGCTCTGCAGTTCTTGGCAGAAATCAAGCAAACACGCAAGGGGACCATTACTCAAACAGAAAGAGAACTCTTGCAACAGATGGCTGGCTTGGGCTTGCTGGACGAAGTCATTAATATCATTCTCTTATTGACCTTTAATAAGGTGGATTCGGCAAACATCAATGAGAAATATGCCATGAAGGTGGCCAATGACTATGCCTATCAAAAGATTCATTCTGCAGAAGAGGCAGTCTTACGCATCCGTGAGCGTGGGCAAAAGAATCAGGCTCAAAAAAGCAGTAAACCCAGTCCTACCAAGTCCAATGTACCCAAGTGGAGCAATCCAGATTATAAGAATGAAACCAGCGAGGAAACTCGTCTGGAACTAGAACGTAAGAAACAAGAACTATTAGCTCGATTAGAAAAAGGAGGAGATTAGATGGAAAGTGTCGGAGACGTACTCAAACGTCAACCTAGCCGTTTTCATTATCAAGATTTGGTCCAGAAAATCATGAAGGACCCTGATGTTGCGGCCTTTATCCAGCAAAAATCCCTTACTCCAGAGGAATTGAATCGCAGTATCTCCAAGTTTAATCAGTACATCACCGAGCGTGACAAATTTCTCCGTGGGGATACGGATTATATTGCCAAAGGCTACAAGCCGATTTTGGTTATGAATCATGGCTATGCGGATGTTTCTTATGAAGAAACTCCTGAACTAATCGCAGCAGAAAAAGAAGCGGCTATTAAGAACCGTCTTAAGTTAATCAATCTGCCAGCCAGTCTCAAGAAAGCTAGTTTGGCTCAAGTAGACTTGGATGATTTGGGTCGCTTGCCAGTTTTTGAAAAACTATTAGCCTTCGTGGAGCAATATCCAGCTATTCGAAAAGGTCTTTATTTATATGGAGACTTTGGTGTGGGTAAAAGTTTCATGGTGGCTGCCTTGGCTCATGATTTATCAGAAAAACGTGGTGTTTCATCCACTCTTCTCCACTATCCTAGCTTTGTCATTGATGCCAAAAATGCCATCAGTGATGGCAATGTTAAGACCTTGGTGGATGAAATTAAACTGTCTGAAGTCCTGATTTTAGATGATATTGGTGCCGAGCAATCAACACCTTGGGTGCGGGATGAAATCCTGCAAGTCATTCTCCAATATCGGATGCAGGAAAATTTACCGACCTTTTTTACCTCCAACTTCAACTTTGAAGAATTGGAGCTACATTTCGCTAAAGGAAAGCATGGAAATGACGAAACCTGGGAAGCCAGACGTGTCATGGAACGCATCCGTTATTTGGCTGAGGAGACTCGTTTAGAAGGAGTGAACCGTCGATGACAGAAACAATCAAATTAATGAAGGCTCATACTTCAGTGCGCAGGTTTAAAGAGCAAGTCCTTCCTCAAGAAGACTTGACTAAAATCCTGACAGCAGCCCAGATGGCCTCATCTTGGAAGAATTTCCAATCCTACTCTGTGATTGTGGTACGAAGTCAAGAGAAGAAAGATGCCTTGTATGAATTGGTACCTCAAGAAGCCATTCGCCAGTCAGCTGTTTTCCTTCTCTTTGTCGGAGATTTGAATCGAGCAGAAAAGGGAGCACGACTTCATACCGACACCTTCCAACCCCAAGGTGTGGAAGGCCTCTTGATTAGTTCAGTCGACGCAGCTCTTGCTGGTCAAAATGCTCTGTTGGCAGCTGAAAGCTTGGGTTATGGTGGTGTGATTATCGGTTTGGTTCGATACAAGTCAGAAGAAGTGGCAGAGCTCTTTAACCTGCCTGACTACACTTATCCTGTCTTTGGGATAGCACTAGGTTTACCAAATGAAGAACATGAAGTCAAACCTCGCTTGCCATTGAATCAAGTGGTGTTTGAGGAAGAATACCAGGAACAAACAGTTGATGCAATCGAAGCTTATGACCGTGTACAGGCTGACTATGCTGGGGCGCGTGCGACCACAAGCTGGAGTCAGCGTCTAGCAGAACAGTTTGGTCAAGCTGAACCAAGCTCAACTAGAAAAAATCTTGAACAGAAGAAGTTATTGTAGAAAGTGAGAAATTATGGCCCTACCAACTATTGCCATTGTAGGACGTCCCAATGTTGGGAAATCAACCCTATTTAATCGGATCGCTGGTGAGCGAATCTCCATTGTAGAAGATGTCGAAGGAGTAACACGTGACCGTATCTATGCAACGGGTGAGTGGCTCAATCGTTCCTTTAGCATGATTGATACAGGAGGAATCGATGATGTCGATGCTCCTTTCATGGAACAAATCAAGCACCAGGCAGAAATTGCCATGGAGGAAGCCGATGTTATAGTCTTCGTCGTGTCTGGTAAGGAAGGGATTACCGATGCAGACGAATACGTAGCTCGTAAGCTTTATAAGACCCATAAACCAGTTATCCTCGCAGTTAACAAGGTGGATAACCCTGAGATGCGAAATGATATCTATGATTTCTATGCTCTCGGTTTGGGTGAACCACTGCCTATCTCATCTGTCCATGGTATCGGTACAGGGGATGTGCTAGACGCGATTGTAGAAAATCTTCCAAATGAATATGAAGAAGAAAATCCAGATGTCATTAAGTTTAGCTTGATTGGTCGTCCTAACGTCGGAAAATCAAGCTTGATCAATGCTATCTTGGGAGAAGACCGTGTCATTGCTAGTCCTGTGGCTGGAACAACGCGTGACGCCATTGATACCCACTTTACAGATACAGATGGTCAAGAGTTTACCATGATTGATACGGCTGGTATGCGTAAGTCTGGTAAGGTTTATGAAAATACTGAGAAATACTCTGTAATGCGCGCCATGCGAGCTATTGACCGCTCAGATGTGGTCTTGATGGTTATCAATGCGGAAGAAGGCATTCGTGAATACGATAAGCGTATCGCAGGATTTGCCCATGAAGCTGGTAAAGGAATGATTATCGTGGTCAACAAGTGGGATACGCTTGAAAAAGACAACCACACTATGAAAAACTGGGAAGAAGATATCCGTGAGCAGTTCCAATACCTGCCTTACGCCCCTATTATCTTTGTATCAGCTTTGACCAAGCAACGTCTCCACAAACTGCCTGAGATGATCAAGCAAATTAGCGAAAGTCAAAACACACGTATTCCATCAGCTGTCTTGAACGATGTGATTATGGATGCCATTGCCATCAACCCAACACCAACAGACAAAGGGAAACGCCTCAAGATTTTCTACGCGACCCAAGTGGCAACCAAACCACCAACCTTTGTTATCTTTGTCAATGAAGAAGAACTTATGCACTTTTCTTACTTGCGTTTCTTAGAAAATCAAATCCGCAAGGCCTTTGTCTTTGAAGGAACACCAATCCATCTCATCGCAAGAAAACGTAAATAAAAAAGCAGAATCTGGAATGACATTTCCAGATTTTTTTGATAGAATGAAGTTGAAGAAAACGCTATCAAAAAGAGGTGTCGATGATGGAACATTTGTTTAAATTCTTACTTTTAGCACCTTACTTTTATTTTGATAACTGGATTGAAAAGGCCAACAGAAATAGTAAATTTTTCCCAATTTTTTACTATTTTTACTGGATTTACATCACCCTCTATGCTCTTTTTAGCCTTGCTTGGACAGTTTTTTCAGTCCTGCTTTTCAATATCGTCTTGAGAAATGTGGCAGACATCAAGTCTTGGGGCATTTGGCTATTATTACTACTTATTGCTTTTTCCAGTTCTTGGGTAACCTATATCTTTTTCAAAAAAATGTTTCGCTTGAGACGGGAACTAGGGAAGTCTAAAGCGGGGAGACATTGATTTATATTGGTAATAACATTTAATAGATCGAAACTAAAGAAAACAATTTTAAAGAGGAGGTGTCGATGATGAAACTGTCCTTTAATTGGTTTCATTTGATACTCTTATTTCCTTGTTTGTATTTTTTCTATTGGATAGACAATGCTGACAGAAACAGTAAAATTTTCCCCATCTTATACTATTTTTACTGGATTTATATTTCCCTTTTAGCTCTGTTTAGCATGGATATGACAATTTTTTCATTCTTATTTTTCCCTTTTGTTCTAGATTATGTATCAGATGCTAGTGATTGGGGTGTTTGGTTGCTTCTGATAGTCTTATCTTTAGGCAGTGACTGGTTAACCTATATCTTTTTCAAAAAAATGTTTCGCTTGAGACGAGAACTAGGGAAGTCAAAAGGTGGAAGGTATTGATTTATATGGTTTTTATTGATAGGAAGTAGCTTATGACACGTCTAAAATCATTTATTACACGCTATTTCAAGGTTTATATTGGTTTGGTTCTGCTGATCTGGCTTTCTTTCTTTCTTTCTTCTCTATTCCTTGGGGTAGTCCGGTTCTGGGGATAACGATTGACATCTTCATTATGCAGAAAAGTCTTGCTAGTTTTTGGAATTCTGTCCATTTTGATGGCCTTGCTATCCAAGAAAGTCAGTCTCTTTGTTTTTGGACTTATCTGTTGTCTTTCTCTTTGGATTAATCTATTTATCCTATTTGCTCTTTTGCCGATTTTTGGAAATTAAACACTTAAAAAATAGAGAGAGGTTAGCTTGGAAACTAGCCTCTTTTTCCATTTTGAAATGGGGATTCTTCCTTGAAAATAATCAGTAATTGTGCTAAAATTAAAAGAACATTCTAAAATATTCGGAATTTAAAGTAAGGAAAAACATGGCTAATATTTTAAAAACAATTATCGAAAATGATAAAGGAGAAATCCGTCGTCTGGAAAAGATGGCCGACAAGGTTTTCAAATACGAAGACCAAATGGCTGCTTTGACTGACGACCAACTAAAAGCAAAAACAGTTGAATTTAAAGAACGTTATCAAAATGGAGAATCACTGGATTCATTGCTTTATGAAGCATTTGCGGTTGTCCGTGAGGGTGCCAAACGTGTCCTAGGTCTCTTCCCATATAAGGTTCAGGTTATGGGGGGAATCGTTCTTCACCATGGTGACGTGCCAGAGATGCGTACAGGGGAAGGGAAAACCTTGACTGCGACTATGCCGGTATACCTCAATGCCCTTTCAGGTAAAGGGGTTCATGTAGTTACGGTCAATGAATACCTATCAGAACGTGACGCGACTGAGATGGGTGAATTGTACTCATGGCTTGGTTTGTCAGTAGGGATTAACTTGGCTGCCAAATCTCCAATGGAGAAAAAAGAAGCCTATGAGTGTGACATTACCTACTCAACCAACTCAGAAATCGGATTTGACTACCTTCGTGATAACATGGTCGTTCGCGCTGAAAACATGGTACAACGTCCGCTTAACTATGCATTGGTCGATGAGGTTGACTCAATCTTGATTGACGAGGCCCGTACACCTTTGATCGTATCAGGTGCTAATGCAGTTGAAACCAGTCAGTTGTATCACATGGCAGACCACTACGTAAAATCTTTGGACAAAGACGACTACATCATCGATGTGCAGTCTAAGACTATTGGTTTGTCTGATTCAGGGATTGACAAGGCTGAAAGCTACTTCAAGCTTGAAAATCTCTATGACATCGAAAACGTAGCTTTGACTCACTTTATCGATAATGCCCTTCGTGCCAACTACATCATGCTTCTCGATATTGACTATGTGGTGAGCGAAGAGCAAGAAATCTTGATCGTTGACCAATTTACAGGTCGTACCATGGAAGGTCGTCGTTATTCTGATGGCTTGCACCAAGCCATTGAAGCTAAAGAAGGTGTGCCAATCCAGGATGAAACTAAGACATCTGCCTCAATCACTTACCAAAACCTTTTCCGTATGTACAAGAAATTGTCTGGTATGACGGGTACAGGTAAGACTGAGGAAGAAGAATTCCGTGAAATCTATAACATTCGTGTTATTCCAATTCCAACCAACCGTCCTGTTCAACGTATTGACCATCCAGACTTACTTTTTGCTAGTATTGAAGCTAAGTTTAAGGCTGTTGTCGAAGACGTTAAAGCTCGTTACCAAAAAGGTCAACCTGTCTTGGTTGGTACAGTAGCGGTTGAAACCAGTGACTACATTTCTAAGAAATTGGTCGCAGCTGGCGTTCCTCACGAAGTCTTGAATGCCAAAAACCACTATAAAGAAGCTCAAATCATCATGAATGCTGGTCAACGTGGTGCTGTTACTATCGCAACCAACATGGCCGGTCGTGGTACCGACATCAAGCTTGGTGAAGGGGTTCGCGAACTTGGAGGACTTTGTGTTATTGGTACAGAACGTCATGAAAGCCGTCGTATCGATAACCAGCTTCGTGGACGTTCAGGTCGTCAAGGAGACCCAGGTGAGTCACAATTCTACCTCTCTCTTGAAGATGATTTGATGAAACGTTTTGGTTCTGAACGTCTGAAAGGTGTCTTCGAACGTCTCAATATGTCTGATGAAGCCATTGAGTCTCGTATGTTGACGCGTCAGGTTGAAGCAGCGCAAAAACGTGTTGAAGGAAATAACTACGATACCCGTAAACAAGTCCTTCAATACGATGATGTCATGCGTGAACAACGTGAGATTATCTACGCTCAACGTTACGACGTCATTACTGCAGATCGTGACTTGGCACCTGAAATTCAGGCTATGATCAAACGCACGATTGGTCGTGTCGTTGATGGTCATGCGCGTGCAAAACAAGATGAAAAACTAGAAGCAATTTTGAACTTTGCTAAGTACAACTTGCTTCCAGAAGATTCTATTACGATGGAAGACTTGTCGGGCTTGTCTGACAAGGCAATTAAGGAAGAGCTCTTCCAACGTGCCTTGCAAGTTTACGATAGTCAGGTTTCAAAACTACGCGATGAAGAAGCAGTTAAAGAATTCCAAAAAGTCTTGATTCTACGAGTGGTGGATAACAAGTGGACAGATCATATCGATGCCCTTGATCAATTGCGTAACGCGGTTGGACTTCGTGGCTATGCTCAGAACAACCCTGTTGTTGAGTATCAGGCGGAAGGTTTCCGTATGTTTAATGACATGATTGGTTCGATTGAGTTTGATGTGACACGCTTGATGATGAAAGCACAAATTCATGAACAAGAAAGACCACAAGCAGAACACCATATCAGTACAACAGCGACTCGAAATATCGCTGCCCACCAAGCAAATATGCCTGAAAATCTGGATTTGAGTCAGATTGGACGGAATGAACTTTGCCCATGTGGTTCTGGTAAGAAGTTTAAAAACTGTCACGGTAAAAGACAATAAAATGAGATAGTTTAGAGGCGGATACCTTGTGAAAAGTAAATTTTTACTTGGTATCCGTTTGCTTTATGAGGAGATGAGTTATGGTATTTACAGCAAAAAGTCCTAAAATTAATATTGAAGAAGTTCGTGCCTTATCAAAATTAGAAGGCCAAGCTTTGGAGAGAAAATCACAGCGCGATAAAGAGCTAGAAGCCATTATACGTGGAGAAGACCAGCGGATTCTCTTGGTAATCGGGCCATGCTCATCTGACAATGAAGAAGCTGTTCTTGA
Organism: Streptococcus mitis; assembly: GCF_000722755.1. Classification (GTDB taxonomy): domain Bacteria; phylum Bacillota; class Bacilli; order Lactobacillales; family Streptococcaceae; genus Streptococcus; species Streptococcus mitis_CM. Next base: position 75,504 of record NZ_JPFY01000013.1, read on the forward strand.
ATACGCTATGCGTTTGGCAGTTCTACAAGAAGAAGTAGCAGACCGTATCTTTATGGTTATGCGTGTTTATACTGCCAAACCCCGTACCAACGGAGATGGCTATAAAGGCTTGATTCACCAGCCTAACGCGACAGAAGCGCCTAGTCTTATCAACGGAATCAAAGCTGTTCGCCATCTTCACTATCGTGTTATCACAGAAACAGGCATGACAACAGCTGATGAAATGCTTTATCCTGAAAATCTTCCGCTAGTGGATGATTTGATTTCTTACATGGCGGTTGGTGCTCGTTCAGTTGAAGACCAGCAACACCGCTTTGTGGCCAGTGGGGCAGATTTTGCGACTGGTTTTAAAAATCCAACCTCTGGAAATCTCAATGTTATGTTTAATGGGATTTATGCTGCTCAAAACAAACAAAGTTTCCTTTTCCTAGGAAAAGAAGTGGAAACAACTGGGAACCCACTTTCGCATGCCATTCTTCGTGGAGCGACCAATGAGTATGGTAAGAATATTCCTAACTACTACTATGATAATTTGATGGATACTATTGCCCAGTATGAGAAAATGGGCTTGGAAAATCCCTTTATCATTGTGGACACCAATCATGACAACTCTGGTAAGCAATACATGGATCAGATTCGAATTGTCCGACAGACCTTGATTAATCGTGATTGGAATGAAAAAATCAAGCAGTATGTTCGTGGCTTTATGATTGAGTCTTATCTAGAAGACGGCCGTCAAAACGAACCAGAAGTATTTGGCAAGTCTATCACGGACCCTTGCCTAGGCTGGGAAAATACAGAAGCCCTTGTCAGAGAAATCTACCAAACGCTAGGAGAATAAGATGGCATTTATTGAAAAAGGTCAAGAAATCGATATTGAAGCAATCAAGGCAGAAACCCAATTGTCTGCGGAAGCCTTGCGTCTAAAAGAGCGTCGTGATAGAGAATTGGCAGACATTATTTCAGGAGAAGATGACCGTATCCTTTTGGTGATTGGTCCTTGCTCTTCTGATAATGAAGAGGCTGTCTTGGAATATGCCCGCCGTTTATCTGCCTTGCAGAAGAAGGTGGCGGACAAGATTTTCATGGTTATGCGTGTTTATACTGCCAAACCTCGTACTAACGGAGACGGCTATAAAGGTTTGGTTCACCAACCAGATACTTCTAAGGCTCCAAGTCTGATTAACGGTTTGCAGGCTGTGCGCCAGTTGCACTACCGCGTGATTACAGAGACAGGTTTGACAACGGCAGATGAGATGCTTTATCCATCAAATCTGGTTTTGGTAGATGATTTGGTCAGCTACCATGCTGTGGGGGCTCGTTCTGTGGAAGACCAAGAGCACCGCTTTGTGGCCTCAGGAATTGATGCACCAGTGGGGATGAAAAATCCAACTTCTGGAAACCTTGGGGTCATGTTTAACGGTATCTATGCCGCTCAGAACAAACAAACCTTCCTCTTTCATGGTCAAGAAGTTGAAACTTCAGGAAATCCCTTGGCTCACGTCATCCTTCGTGGTGCAGTTAATGAATATGGGAAAAATGAGCCTAACTTTTACTATGAAACTTTGCTAAATGCCATTGAACGTTATGAGACAATGGGACTTGAAAATCCCTTTATCCTCATTGATACCAACCATGATAATTCTGGCAAGCAATATATGGAGCAGATTCGAATTGTTCGCCAGACCTTGCAGAATCGTGATTGGAATGAGAAGATTAAAAAGATAGTTCGAGGCTTTATGATTGAATCTTACCTAGCAGATGGTCGTCAAAACCAACCAGAGGTCTTTGGTTGCTCTATTACGGATCCTTGCCTAGGTTGGGAAAATACAGAGGCCTTGGTAGAAGAGATTTACGCTACCTTGACAAATTAAGTGAAAAGGATGGAGTTGGGGGATCTCAACTCCTTTTGATGAGAATGATAGTTGGACACGGAATTGATATCGAAGAATTAGCTTCGATAGAAAGCGCAGTTACACGACATGAAGGATTTGCTAAGCGCGTTCTGACCGCTAAGGAAATGGAACGATTTAACAGTCTTAAAGGACGCAGGCAAATAGAATATTTAGCTGGTCGCTGGTCGGCTAAAGAAGCCTTTTCCAAGGCTATGGGAACAGGTATTGGCAAGCTCGGTTTTCAAGATTTGGAAGTCTTGAACAATGAACGCGGGGCGCCTTATTTTAGTCAGGCACCATTTTTAGGAAAGATTTGGCTATCTATCAGCCATACCGATCAGTTTGTGACAGCCAGTGTCATTTTGGAGGAAAATCATGAAAGCTAGTCCACATAGACCAACCAAGGCTCTGATTCATCTGGGAGCTATTCGACAAAATATTCAGCAAATGGGGGCTCATATCCCTCAAGGAACGTTCAAGTGGGCTGTGGTCAAGGCCAATGCCTATGGGCATGGAGCTGTTGCTGTTGCGACGGCTATTCAAGATGATGTTGATGGCTTTTGTGTTTCCAATATTGATGAAGCCATTGAACTCAGACATGCTGGACTCGGCAAACGAATCCTTATTTTAGGAGTTTCTGATCTAGAAGCTGTTTCTCTTGCTAAAGAATACGATATCACCTTGACTGTGGCTGGACTGGAGTGGATTCAAGCACTCTTAGTTAAGGAAGCTGATTTAGCTGGTTTGACAGTCCACCTCAAGATTGATTCAGGAATGGGACGGATTGGTTTTAGAGAGGCTCGTGAAGCTGAGCAGGCTCAAGACTTGCTCCAACAACATGGTGCTCGTGTTGAAGGGATTTTCACCCACTTTGCGACTGCAGACGAGGAATTAGACGACTACTTTAATGAGCAGTTAGAACGGTTTAAAACTATTTTGGCCAGTATGAAGGAAGCTCCAGAGCTGGTTCATGCTAGTAATTCTGCAACGACTCTTTGGCATGCAGAGACCATTTTTAACGCCGTCCGTATGGGAAATGCCATGTATGGCCTGAATCCCAGTGGAGAAGTTTTAAATCTCCCTTATGATTTAAAATCAGCCTTGACCTTGGAGTCTGCTTTAGTCCATGTCAAGACAGTTCCAGCTGGAGCTTGCATGGGCTACGGAGCGACCTATCAGGCAGACAGCGAGCAAGTCATTGCGACGGTGCCAATCGGTTATGCGGATGGTTGGACACGTGACATGCAGAATTTCTTTGTCTTGGTAGATGGACAAGCTTGCCCAATCGTCGGACGAGTTTCTATGGACCAGATTACTATTCGATTGCCTAAGCCTTACCCACTTGGAACCAAGGTAACCTTGATTGGCTCCAACGGGGACAAGGAGATCACAGCTACTCAGGTTGCGACCTATCGTGGGACTATTAATTATGAGGTGGTTTGTCTTCTCAGCGATCGCATTCCGAGAGAATATTATTAGAAAAGAAAGGAGTGGAGCATGAATCTACATCAACCCTTGCATGTCTTACCTGGTGTGGGACCAAAGTCAGCAGAGAAATACGCCAAACTAGGAATTGAAAACTTGCAAGACCTCTTGCTCTACTTTCCTTTCCGTTATGAAGACTTCAAAACCAAGCAAGTATTGGAACTAGAGGACGGGGAGAAGGCAGTCCTATCTGGTCAAGTCGTGACTCCTGCCAGTGTCCAGTATTATGGATTCAAGCGCAATCGTCTGCGCTTTAGCCTCAAGCAGGGAGAAGTCGTTTTTGCGGTGAATTTCTTTAACCAGCCCTATCTAGCAGATAAGATAGAGTTGGGAGCAACCCTTGCTGTCTTTGGAAAATGGGACCGAGCCAAGGCTAGTCTGACTGGGATGAAGGTCCTAGCTCAGGTGGAAGATGACCTCCAACCTGTTTATCGCTTGGCTCAGGGAATCAGTCAGGCCAGTCTGGTCAAGGTTATTAAGACGGCCTTTGATCAGGGATTGGACCTCTTGATTGAGGAAAATCTTCCCCAGTCTTTGCTGGACAAATACAAACTCATGTCCCGTTGTCAGGCCGTTCGTGCCATGCATTTCCCCAAGGATTTGGCAGAATACAAGCAGGCCCTTCGCCGTATCAAGTTTGAGGAACTTTTTTATTTCCAAATGCAGTTGCAGACGCTCAAGTCTGAAAATAGAGTTCAGGGAAGCGGTTTGGTTTTGAACTGGTCTCAGAAAAAAGTGACAGAAGTAAAAGAAAGGCTGCCTTTTGCCCTGACCCCAGCTCAAGAAAAAAGTTTGCAGGAAATTTTAACCGATATGAAGTCGGATCACCACATGAATCGTCTCCTACAAGGGGATGTGGGGAGCGGAAAAACGGTGGTTGCTGGCTTGGCCATGTTTGCGGCGGTGACAGCTGGCTACCAATCAGCCCTCATGGTACCAACAGAAATCCTTGCAGAGCAACATTTTGAGAGTCTACAGAGTCTCTTCCCAGACTTGAAACTGGCTCTTTTGACAGGTTCCTTGAAAGCTGCAGAAAAGAGAGAAGTCTTGGAGACTATTGCCAAGGGTGAGGCTGATTTGATTATCGGAACTCACGCTCTAATACAGGATGGGGTGGATTATGCTCGTCTGGGCTTGATTATCATCGATGAGCAGCACCGCTTTGGTGTAGGGCAAAGGCGTGTTCTGAGAGAAAAAGGCGACAACCCAGATGTCCTCATGATGACGGCGACTCCCATACCACGAACCTTGGCTATCACAGCCTTTGGAGATATGGATGTTTCCATTATTGACCAGATGCCAGCAGGACGAAAGCCTATTGTGACACGCTGGATCAAACATGAGCAACTGCCTCAGGTCTTGACTTGGTTAGAGGGGGAAATTCAAAAAGGTTCTCAAACCTATGTCATCTCTCCCTTGATTGAAGAATCAGAAGCTCTGGATTTGAAAAATGCCATTGCCTTATCAGAAGAATTGACGGCTCATTTTGCAGGTAAGGCAGAAGTGGCTCTTCTACATGGTAAGATGAAGAGTGACGAAAAAGACCAGATTATGCAGGAGTTCAAAGAGCAAAAAACGGATATTCTGGTGTCGACGACGGTTATCGAGGTTGGAGTTAATGTTCCCAATGCGACAGTTATGATCATCATGGATGCCGATCGCTTCGGTCTCAGCCAGCTTCACCAGCTTAGAGGTCGTGTGGGTCGGGGAGATAAGCAGTCTTATGCAGTTCTCGTTGCCAATCCTAAGACGGATTCTGGGAAAGACCGCATGCGCATCATGACAGAAACGACCAATGGATTTGTCCTTGCGGAGGAAGATTTGAAAATGCGGGGTTCGGGTGAGATTTTTGGAACCAGACAGTCAGGACTTCCAGAATTCCAAGTGGCTGATATTATCGAAGATTTTCCAATTTTAGAAGAAGCCAGAAAGGTTGCTAGCTACATTAGTTCGATAGAAGGCTGGCAAGAGGATCCAGAGTGGCGGATGATTGCCCTTCATATGGAAAAGAAAGAACATTTAGATTAATACTCTTCGAAAGTCTCTTCAAACCATGTTAACGTCGCCTTGGATTATATATGTAACTGACTTCGTCAGTCTTATATACAACCTCAAAGCAGTGCTTTGAGCAACCTACGGCTAGCTTCCTAGTTTGCTCTTTGATTTTCATTGAGTATAAGCTTTCTATAAGGAAATCTTAAGCTAGCTTTCAGGTTTGGTCCTTATACTAGAGTCATCAAAAAGAAACGAGGACTCTCACATGACCGTAACGATTAAAGTAAATTACCAAACCACTTTCCAAAAGAAAGAAGATAAAAACTAAATTGTGAATAGAATAAAAAGAGCTAAATAGCTCTTTTTTCTTGCTTAAAATCACTTTGAAGCGTTAGGAATTAAGGAGAAAAATTAAAAATCACGATCTATTTACTTTTATTTCTTGCATTGCTTTCTTAGTTATGCTACAGTTGTGGTAGCGATTACAAATAAAAGGAGCTACTATGAAAAATCCAGCATTGTTAGAGGAAATTAAGACCTACCTAGGACGAGATGAGGTTCCAGAAGGCTTTGATGCTTTCTGGGATGGGGAAGTGAAAAAAGTTTCAACTCTTCCAGCTTATCAGTTGGAGGAAAGAGATTTCCACATTCCTCAAGTCAAGTGCTATGAGTTAACGTTTGAAGGAACCAATGAAGGCAAGGTCTATGCACGAGTCGTTCTTCCAAAGAGTGATGAGAAGGTTCCGATAATCTTCCATTTCCATGGTTATATGGGACGTGGCTGGGACTGGTCCGACATGCTGGCCTTCACCGTGGCTGGTTACGGTGTTGTTTCCATGGATGTGCGGGGACAGTCAGGTTATTCACAGGACGGCTTGCGTTCTCCACTAGGAAATACGGTTAAGGGACATATTATCCGTGGTGCTGTGGAAGGTCGGGAGCATCTCTTTTATAAGGATGTTTATTTGGACATTTACCAGTTGGTTGACATTATTGCTAGTCTGCCTGAGGTGGATGAGAAGCGTCTTTCTAGCTATGGTGCCTCACAAGGAGGGGCTCTAGCCTTGGTTGCGGCAGCGCTCAATCCTCGGATTCAGAAAACAGTAGCCATCTATCCTTTCTTGTCAGACTTCAGACGAGTGCTTGAGATTGGTAATACAAGTGAAGCCTATGACGAACTTTTCCGTTATTTCAAGTTTCACGACCCCTTCCACGAAACTGAGGAGGAAATCATGGCGACCCTTGCCTATATCGATGTGAAAAATCTTGCCCATCGTATCAAGGGTGAGGTTAAGATGATTACGGGCTTGGACGATGATGTTTGCTATCCTATTACCCAGTTTGCGATTTACAACCGTCTGACCTGTGACAAGTCCTATCTTATCATGCCAGAGTATGCCCATGAAGCTATGAATGTTTTTGTCAATGACCAAGTTTACAACTGGCTCTGTGGTAGTGAGATTTCTTTTAAGTATATAAAGTGATGAATGAGAGAGCCAGTAGCTCTCTTTTTTGTTATAAATGTTGAAAGTACTTTTAAAAATATTAAAATATTAAAATATTTCTGAAAGTAAAATCTATTCTATGACAAGCTTGAGATAAACCTATGACTTTATTGTATAATAAAGAAAAAGTCTCTAGGAAAGGAGTGAAAGAGCTACTGTTTGGATTACAGCTAGCTAAATTTTGAAAGAGAGAAGGAGAGGAACTCTCGTTTATTAATTACTTTCTTGTGTTTTCCTATGGTCGGGAGTAAAAATTTTAAAACAAAAAGAAAGCGCTTTATTTTTGGTGATATTGAAAGGTAGAAAGATGAATCAGAAGAATTATGACAGAAAACAAAGATATGGTATTCGTAAATTTGCAGTGGGTGTAGCCTCTGTAACCATTGGTGCTGTGGTGTTTGGAGTAAATCCTGTATTGGCAAATGAACAAGGAAACTCAACTGTAACTGCAGCTGAAAATAATAATCAAGGTTTATCAGAATTACCAAAAGAAGCTTCTTCAGGAAGTCTTGCTCATTTAGATAGCGAATTAGCTGGAAAATTGGCAACAGCAAAAGACAATGGTGTGGAAGTTGATCAGGATAAGTTGAAGAAAAATGAGACTACTGAAGCAGAGACAACCACTCCAACAAATACACCTGCAGCTGACAATACACCAGCTCCTGCTGATAAACCAGAAACAGATTCTGCAACTACAGAAGCAAGTAACAAGGACCAAGATAAAGAAGAAGAGGGAGTACTTCCTCGAGACTACTATGCTAGAGACATCGCAAATGCAACTCCAGTAGTGGAAAAAGAAGATGTTGAAACAAATTCGAAGAATGGTCAGCGTGTAGATTTAGCTAGTGAATTAAATGCATTGAAGAAACTTCAAAATGCGACCATTCATATGGAATTCAAGCCAGATGCCAAAGCTCCAGATTTTTATAATCTATTCTCAGTGTCTAGTGATAAGAAAAAAGATGAGTACTTCACCATGGCTGTTCTCAATAATACAGCCTTAATTGAGGGACGTGATGCTAATGGAACACAATTTTATGATAAATATACGGATGCTCCATTGAAAATTAAGCCTGGGCAGTGGAATTCAGTTACCTTTACTGTTGAAAGACCGAATGCAGAAAATCCAGGAGGAAAAGTTAGACTCTATGTAAATGGAGTTTTATCTCGTACCAGTTTGAAGTCTGGTAAATTTATCAAGGATATGCCAGATATTACCCATGCTCAACTTGGTGCAACAAATCGGGCAGGGAAATCAGTTTGGGGAGCAAATTTACAGGTTCGTAATTTAAGTGTTTATGATCGTGTATTAACTCCAGAGGAAGTTCAAAAACGGAGCCAATTGTTTGAGAGATCTGATTTGGAACAAAAGCTACCAGAAGGGGCTAAAGTTACTGAAAAACAAGATGTCTTTGAAGGTGGTATGCATAACAAACCAAATAAAGATGGTATTAAGAGTTATCGTATTCCTGCACTTCTTAAGACAGATAAAGGTACTTTGATTGCTGGTGCAGATGAGAGACGCTTGCATCACTCTGACTGGGGTGATATCGGTATGGTCGTCAGACGAAGTGAGGATAAGGGGAAAACATGGAGCGATCGAGTAACGATTACAAATTTACGAGACAATCCAAAAGCTTCTAATCCATCAATCGGTTCACCAGTGAACATCGATATGGTTTTGGTTCAAGATCCTGCAACAAAACGAATTTTTTCAATCTATGATATGTTCCCAGAAGGGCAAGGAATCTTTGGAATGGCTGCTCAAAGAGAAGAAGCCTATAAACAAATCGATGGAAAAACTTACCAAATCCTCTACAAAGAAGGCGAAGAAGGTTCCTACACAATTCGTGAAAATGGTACAGTGTATACACCAGATGGCAAAGCAACCGATTATCGTGTTGTTGTAAATCCAGTGAAACCAGCTTATAGTGATAAGGGTGATTTATATAAAGGGGATCAACTATTAGGAAATATTTATTTCACAAGCAATAAAACGTCTCCATTTAGAGTTGCTAAGGATTCTTATCTATGGATGTCTTACAGTGATGACGATGGTAAGACTTGGTCAGCACCTCAAGATATTACCCCAATGGTAAAAGCTGATTGGATGAAATTCTTAGGGGTTGGGCCTGGAACAGGAATCACTCTTCATACCGGACCTCATAAAGGTCGAATCGTTGTACCTGTTTATACAACAAATCAGACTAGCCACTTAAGCGGTTCTCAATCATCTCGGATTATCTACTCAGATGATCATGGTAAAACTTGGCATGCAGGAGAAGCACCTAATGACAATAGACCTGTTGGAAATGAAATTATTCATTCTTCAACAATGAGGAATGATGGTGCTCAAAATACGGAGTCAACAGTTGTACAATTAAACAATGGTGACCTTAAACTTTTCATGCGTGGGTTAACAGGTGATTTACAAGTTGCTACAAGTAAAGATGGTGGAGCTACATGGGAAAAGGAAATCAAACGATATCCAGAAGTGAAAGATGCCTATGTTCAAATGTCAGCTATTCATACGATGCATGATGGGAAAGAATACATTCTTCTTAGTAATGCTGCTGGGCCAGGCCGTGAACGTAAAAATGGTCTAGTCCATTTGGCACAAGTTGAAGAGAATGGAGAATTGACTTGGCTTAAGCATAATCTTATTCAAAGTGGTAAGTTTGCCTACAATTCTATTCAAGATCTCGGGAATGGCGAATATGGATTGCTTTATGAGCATGCAGATAACAACCAAAACGAATATACCTTGTCTTATAAGAAATTTAATTGGGATTTCTTAAGCAAGGATATGGTTTCTCCAACCGAAGCAAAAGTTACACATGCAGTTCATATGGGACAAGGCATTATTGCCATGGAATTTGATTCAGAAGTATTGGTCAATCAAGCACCAACATTACAGCTTGCAAATGGTAAGACGGCTACGTTTATGACGCAGTATGATACCAAGACTCTGTTGTTTACAGTAGACCCTGAGGATATTGGTCAAAAAGTTACGGGCTTAGCAGAAGGCGTGATCGAAAGTATGCATAATTTGCCTGTTTCAGTAGTTGGTTCTAAGATTACTCATGGTGTAAATGGAAATGAAGCTGCGACAAATGAAGTTCCAGAATTTATAGGTGGAGTTAATGGCGAGGAAGCTGCAGTAACTGAAGAAGCTCCTGAATATACAGGCCAATTAGCGACGGCAGGAGAAGAAGCAGTAAAAGTAGAAAAGCCAGAATTTACAGATGGAGTTAATGGCGAAGAAGGAGCAGTTGCAGCAGAAGTTCCTGAATATACTGGTTCTCTTGCAACAGTAGGAGAAGAACCAGCTCCAACAGTAGAAAAAACGGAATTCACAGGAGGCGTAAATGCAGTTCTAGCAGCTTCAAATGAGGTTCCTGAATATACCGGAGGTGCTAACTTTGTCTTGGCGGCTTCAAATGAGGTTCCTGAATATACAGGAGGTGCTAATTTTGTCTTGGCAGCTTCAAATGAGGTTCCGGAATATAGAGGTGGTGCTAACTTTGTCTTGGCAGCCTCAAATGCTCTTCCTGAGTATAAAGGAGGTGTCAATGGAGCTGAGGCAGCAATCCATGAAGTGCCAGAGTACAAGGGAGAAACCAAACCAGTCTTAGCAGCTGCAAACGAACGTCCAGCTAAGAAGTTATCTTTTGGACAAGATGCTACTTATCAAGCACCAGCAGCTAAACAAAACGAGCTACCAAATACTGGAAGCAAAGAAAATACAACCTTTATTTCTCTTGGATTAGTGACAGGTCTCTTATCTATCTTGACATTTGGGAAGAAACGAAAAGAGGACTAGATCAGGTCTTGAATAAAATGAATTTTGCTCATCGTTAATGATAAAAGAGATGGCCCATTTGAAAGATGGCTATCTCTTTTTATCATTTTATAAGGTAAGTGAACAGAAAACAAGACGGAACTGAAACTACTTTCAGAAACGGCTGTTCTATAAAATACTTTTGAAACTGAAATCTATTCTATCACAAAATATTGAAAGCGCTTAACAAATGATATATAATGAACTCATAAGAACAAAGAAAAGGAGGAAAGAGGATGCCACAGATTACTAAAGAAGCCTTGATTGCACAAATCAAAGATGGAATCATCGTTTCTTGTCAGGCCCTTCCTCACGAACCGCTTTATACAGAAGCGGGAGGAGTCATTCCCTTGCTGGTCAAAGCGGCTGAGCAAGGTGGAGCAGTCGGTATCCGAGCAAACAGTGTTCGCGATATCAAGGAAATCAAGGAGGTTACCAACCTTCCAATCATTGGGATAATTAAACGAGATTATCCACCGCAAGAACCCTTCATCACTGCCACTATGAAAGAAGTTGATGAATTGGCAGAGCTTGATATTGAGGTGATTGCTCTGGATTGTACCAAGCGTGAACGCTACGATGGTTTAGAGATTCAAGAGTTCATTCGTCAGGTTAAGGAAAAATACCCTAACCAGCTCTTGATGGCTGACACAAGTACTTTTGAAGAAGGCTTAGCAGCTGTTGAAGCAGGAATTGACTTTGTCGGAACAACCTTATCAGGATACACATCTTACAGTCCAAAAGTGGATGGTCCCGATTTTGAATTAATCAAAAAACTCTGTGATGCTGGCGTGGATGTCATTGCAGAAGGAAAAATTCATACACCTGAACAAGCCAAACAAATCCAGGGATACGGAGTGCGAGGTATCGTTGTTGGTGGCGCTATTACTAGACCAAAAGAGATTACAGAACGCTTCGTTGCTGGTCTTAAATAACACAATTTAAAAACAGAGGAGAGAGGTGAATGCGTCGGATGAAATGAAAACGTATACAAATGCAATCTTACTCATTATCCAATATGGATACGCTTATCAATTAGGAGAATACAAATGAAATTTAGAAAACTAGCTTGTACAGTACTTGCGGGTGCTGCGGTTCTTGGCCTTGCTGCATGTGGTAATTCTGGCGGAAGTAAAGATGCTGGAAAATCTGGTAGCGATAGCGGAAAAACAGAAATCACTTGGTGGGCATTCCCAGTCTTCACTCAAGAAAAAACTGGTGACGGTGTTGGAACATATGAAAAATCAATCATCGAAGCGTTTGAAAAAGCAAATCCAGATGTAAAAGTGAAATTGGAAACCATCGACTTCAAGTCAGGACCTGAAAAAATCACAACAGCTATCGAGGCAGGAACAGCTCCAGACGTACTTTTTGACGCACCAGGACGTATCATCCAATACGGTAAAAATGGTAAATTGGCTGAGTTGAATGATCTCTTCACAGATGAATTCGTCAAAGATGTTAACAACGAAAACATTGTACAAGCAAGTAAAGCTGGAGACAAAGCTTACATGTATCCAATCAGTTCAGCACCATTCTATATGGCTATGAACAAGAAAATGTTAGAAGAAGCTGGAGTTGCAAACCTTGTAAAAGAAGGTTGGACAACAGATGATTTTGAAAAAGTTTTGAAAGCGCTTAAAGACAAAGGCTACACACCAGGTTCATTGTTCAGTTCTGGTCAAGGGGGAGACCAAGGAACACGTGCCTTCATCTCAAACCTTTACGGCGGTTCTGTAACAGATAAAGATGTAACAAAATATACAACTGATGATCCTAAATTCGTCAAAGGTCTTGAAAAAGCAGCTGGCTGGATCAAAGACGGTTTGTTGAACAATGGTTCACAATTTGATGGTGGAGCAGATATCCAAAACTTTGCTAACGGTCAAACATCTTACACAATCCTTTGGGCACCATCTCAAAATGGTATCCAAGCTAAACTCTTGGAAGCAAGTAAAGTAGAAGTGGTAGAAGTACCATTCCCATCAGATTCAGGTAAACCAGCTCTTGAATACCTTGTAAATGGATTTGCAGTATTCAACAACAAAGACGAGAAGAAAGTTGCAGCATCTAAGAAATTCGTTCAATTTATCGCGGATGACAAAGAATGGGGTCCAAAAGACGTTGTTCGTACAGGTGCCTTCCCAGTTCGTACATCATTTGGCAAAGTTTATGAAGACAAACGTATGGAAACAATCAGTGGTTGGACTAAATACTACTCACCATACTACAACACTATCAATGGTTTTGCTGAAATGAGAACACTTTGGTTCCCAATGTTGCAATCTGTATCAAATGGTGACGAAAAACCAGCGGATGCTTTGAAAGCCTTTACTGAAAAAGCTAACGAAACAATTAAAAAAGCTACAAAACAATAAGCACTAAATCAGATTGACTCCTCCCTTTTCCCTGTGCATAGTCTATGTAAGAAAAGGGAGGATTTTGTTTGAAATGTAAGGAACTGTCACGAAATTAAAATGAAGTTCTTACATAAGCGAATCTTAAAAAATTTCATTTTGATTTTAAAACAGTTCAAGAAAGTCAAAAAATTATTCTATTTGAAAGAGAGGTGCCGACTGTGAAAGTCAATAAAATTCGTATGCGGGAAACAGTGATTTCCTACGCTTTCCTAGCACCAGTATTATTCTTCTTTGTCATCTTTGTCTTGGCTCCTATGATTATGGGATTCATTACAAGTTTCTTTAACTACTCAATGACTAAATTTGAGTTTGTAGGCTTGGACAACTACATTCGCATGTTTAAAGACCCTGTCTTTATGAAGTCTTTGATCAATACCGTGATTCTGGTTATTGGATCTGTACCCGTTGTTGTTCTATTCTCACTCTTTGTAGCATCTCAGACATATCATCAAAATGCCATTGCCAGATCCTTCTACCGTTTCGTCTTCTTCCTTCCTGTTGTAACAGGTAGTGTTGCCGTAACAGTTGTTTGGAAATGGATCTATGATCCACTATCAGGAATTTTAAACTTTGTCCTTAAGTCAAGCCACATCATCAGCCAGAACATTTCTTGGTTGGGAGATAAAAACTGGGCTTTGATGGCGATTATGATTATCCTTTTGACTACATCTGTTGGTCAGCCGATTATCCTTTATATCGCAGCTATGGGTAATATTGACAATTCATTGGTTGAAGCAGCGCGTGTTGATGGTGCGACTGAATTGCAAGTGTTCTGGAAGATTAAATGGCCTAGCCTCCTTCCAACAACACTTTATATCGCAATCATTACAACAATCAACTCATTCCAGTGTTTCGCCTTGATTCAGCTTTTGACTTCAGGTGGTCCAAACTACTCAACAAGTACACTTATGTACTACCTTTACGAAAAAGCCTTCCAATTGACAGAATACGGCTATGCCAACACCATCGGTGTCTTCTTGGCAGTTATGATTGCTATCGTAAGCTTTGTTCAATTTAAAGTACTTGGAAACGACGTAGAATACTAAAGAAAGGAGACAGCTATGCAATCTACACAAAAGAAACCTTTAACAGCTTTCACTGTTATTTCAACTATTATCTTGCTCTTGTTGACCGTGCTGTTCATCTTTCCATTCTACTGGATTCTGACAGGTGCCTTCAAGTCACAGCCTGATACCATTATGATTCCGCCACAATGGTTCCCTAAAATGCCAACCATGGAGAACTTCCAACAACTCATGGTGCAAAACCCTGCTATGCAGTGGATGTGGAACTCTGTGTTTATCTCATTGGTAACCATGTTCTTAGTTTGTGCGACCTCTTCTTTAGCAGGTTATGTATTGGCTAAAAAACGTTTCTATGGGCAACGCATTCTATTTGCAATCTTCATTGCAGCCATGGCACTTCCAAAACAAGTTGTCCTTGTACCATTGGTACGTATCGTCAACTTCATGGGAATCCATGATACACTTTGGGCAGTTATCTTGCCTTTGATTGGATGGCCATTTGGGGTCTTCCTCATGAAACAGTTCAGTGAGAATATCCCAACAGAGTTGCTTGAATCAGCTAAAATCGATGGTTGTGGTGAGATTCGTACTTTCTGGAGCGTAGCCTTCCCAATTGTGAAACCAGGATTTGCAGCCCTTGCAATCTTTACCTTCATCAACACTTGGAACGACTACTTCATGCAGTTGGTTATGTTGACTTCACGTAACAACTTGACCATCTCACTCGGTGTCGCGACTATGCAGGCTGAAATGGCAACCAACTATGGTTTGATTATGGCGGGTGCCGCTCTTGCAGCAGTTCCAATCGTAACAGTCTTCTTAGTCTTCCAAAAATCCTTCACTCAAGGTATTACTATGGGAGCTGTCAAAGGTTAATACTCTGCGAAAATTGAATTCAAACTACGTCAGCGTCACCTTGCCATACTTAAGTATTGCCTGCGGTTAGCTTCCTAGTTTGTTCTTCAATTTTCATTGAGTATAAGAGAATACAGAGTTATAAGTGTCTACAAAATGTTGGGTATTTGCTTACCTTAGATATTTTGTTAGACACTTATCAACTTAAGAATGATTTTAGTTAACTATCAGAAACGAAGGAAACAGTATGATTTTTGACGATTTGAAAAATATTACCTTTTACAAGGGGATTCATCCTAATCTAGACAAGGCTATCGACTATCTCTACCAGCATCGTAAAGATTCTTTCGAACTAGGTAAGTATGAGATTGACGGGGACAAGGTCTTTCTAGTTGTGCAGGAAAATGTCCTCAATCAAGCTGAAAATGATCAATTTGAGCATCATAAAAACTATGCAGACCTGCATTTGCTGGTAGAAGGACATGAATATTCGAGCTACGGTTCACGTATTAAAGATGAAGCAGTAGCATTTGATGAAGCGAGTGACATTGGCTTTGTTCATTGTCATGAAAAATACCCACTCTTGTTAGGTTATCACAATTTTGCGATTTTCTTTCCAGGAGAACCGCACCAGCCGAATGGATATGCAGGTATGGAAGAGAAGGTTCGCAAATATCTCTTTAAAATTTTGATTGATTAAAAAATCAGGAGGAGCAAACATGGCACAAAAAGGAGTAAGCCTTATCAAGGCAGCATTTGATACAGATAACTTTCTCATGCGTTTTAGTGAGAAAGTCTTGGATATCGTGACAGTCAATCTTCTTTTTGTCGTCTCTTGTTTGCCCATCGTGACGATTGGAGTGGCTAAAATTAGCCTCTACGAGACTATGTTTGAGATTAAGAAGAGCAGACGCGTGCCTGTCTTTAAAATCTATCTAAGAGCTTTCAAGCAAAATCTGAAACTAGGTCTTCAGTTAGGTCTGCTTGAGTTGGGCATTGTCTCATTAAGCCTTCTAGACCTCTATCTCTTCTGGGGTCAGACAGCTATGCCTTTCCAAATGGTGAAAGCTATCTGTCTAGGCGTTCTTATCTTCCTCACTATCGTGATGTTGGCTAGCTATCCCATCGCTGCACGCTATGATTTAACTTGGAAAGAAGTGCTGCAAAAAGGACTTATCTTGGCAAGTTTTAACTTTCCTTGGTTCTTCCTCATGTTAGCTATTCTCTTTCTCATTGTGATGGTTCTTTATCTGTCCGCCTTCAGTTTACTTTTAGGTGGTTCAGCCTTCCTGCTTTTTGGGTTTGGACTCTTAGTCTTTCTCCAGACTGGATTGATGGAGAAAATTTTCGCAAAATACCAATAAGATGGTTTGTTTCTGAAACTACTTTCAAGCCATAAACATTTCAAAATACATATCGAAACTAAAATCTAAGTGTACACAAGATATTGAAAGCGTTTTTCACAAGGTGTATACTAAACACGTAAAGAATAAATCCTGCTGTTAGCAGAAAAAAGAAAACTTAGGAGAAAATCTATGTCAGATTTAAAAAAATACGAAGGTGTCATTCCAGCCTTCTACGCATGTTATGATGATCAAGGAGAAGTAAGTCCAGAGCGCACACGTGCCTTGGTGCAATACTTCATTGATAAAGGTGTTCAAGGTCTCTATGTCAATGGTTCTTCTGGTGAATGTATCTACCAAAGCGTTGAAGACCGCAAGTTAATTTTGGAAGAAGTCATGGCAGTTGCCAAAGGTAAATTGACCATCATTGCTCACGTTGCTTGCAACAATACCAAAGACAGTATGGAACTTGCTCGTCATGCTGAAAGCTTAGGAGTAGATGCCATTGCAACGATTCCGCCGATTTATTTCCGCTTGCCAGAATACTCAGTTGCTAAATACTGGAATGATATCAGTTCTGCAGCTCCAAATACAGACTACGTAATTTACAACATTCCTCAATTGGCAGGGGTTGCTTTGACTCCAAGCCTTTACACAGAAATGTTGAAAAATCCTCGTGTTATCGGTGTTAAGAACTCTTCTATGGCAGTTCAAGACATTCAAACCTTTGTGAGCCTTGGTGGAGAAGACCATATCGTCTTTAATGGTCCAGATGAGCAGTTCCTAGGTGGTCGTCTCATGGGTGCCAAAGCTGGTATTGGTGGTACATATGGAGCGATGCCAGAACTCTTCTTGAAACTCAACCAATTGATTGCGGACAAAGATTTGGAAACAGCGCGTGAATTGCAATACGCAATCAATGCGATTATCGGTAAATTGACTTCTGCACATGGTAATATGTACTGTGTCATTAAAGAAGTATTAAAAATCAATGAAGGTTTGAATATTGGTTCTGTTCGTTCACCATTGACACCAGTGACTGAAGACGATCGTCCAGTTGTAGAAGCAGCTGCAGCCTTGATTCGTGAAACCAAGGAGCGCTTCCTCTAAGCCATAAGGAGGTATTTATGACACACTACGTTGCAATTGATATCGGTGGAACAAATATCAAATATGGTTTGATTGACCAAGAAGGCCAACTTGTTGAATCGCATGAAATGCCAACAGAGGCGCATAAAGGTGGGCCTCATATCTTACAAAAGACCAAAGATATCGTAGCCAGCTATTTAGAAAAAGGCCCAGTAGCAGGTGTTGCTATTTCTTCAGCAGGAATGGTGGATCCAGACAAGGGTGAGATTTTCTACGCTGGGCCTCAAATCCCTAACTACGCAGGCACCCAGTTCAAAAAGGAAATCGAGACTAGCTTTAATATTCCTTGTGAGATTGAAAATGATGTCAACTGTGCAGGTCTGGCTGAGGCGGTATCTGGTTCAGGCAAGGGAGCGAGTGTCACCCTTTGCTTGACTATTGGAACCGGTATCGGTGGTTGTTTGATTATGGATGGGAAAGTCTTCCATGGTTTTAGCAACTCAGCCTGCGAAGTTGGTTATATGCATATGCAGGATGGAGCGTTC
This sequence comes from Streptococcus mitis, assembly GCF_000722755.1. GTDB lineage: Bacteria > Bacillota > Bacilli > Lactobacillales > Streptococcaceae > Streptococcus > Streptococcus mitis_CM. The sequence continues at coordinate 93,502 of NZ_JPFY01000013.1, forward strand.
CAAGATTTGGCTTCTACAACAGCTTTAGTGAAATATGTAGCTGAAGCACATGGAGAAGATGTTGATCAGTGGAATGGCCGACGTATCTTTAAGGAAGCTACCGAAGGAAATAAGATTTGCATGGCTGGTATTGACCGTATGGTAGACTATCTAGGAAAAGGTCTGGCAAATATTTGTTATGTGGCCAATCCAGAAGTGGTCATTCTCGGTGGCGGTATCATGGGACAAGAGGCTATCCTCAAACCGAAGATCCGCACAGCCTTGAAGGAAGCTTTGGTACCAAGTCTAGCTGAAAAAACACGATTAGAATTTGCCCATCACCAAAATACAGCAGGTATGTTGGGTGCATATTATCATTTTATACTCAATGAAAATCAAAGAGCAAACTAGGAAGTTAGCCGTAGGCAGTACTTGAGTACGACAAGGCGAAGCTGACGTGGTTTGAATTTGATTTTCGAAGAGTATTAAAACAAAACAATCCTAGTTTGGTCTAACCAAACTAGGATTTTCTTACACGTTTTTGTCTGCGATAGCCATTAAGTTTTTATTTTCCCAATAGCTATTAAAGATTTTCTCCTTGCTTTCACGATTGATTTCCAAAAAGTAGGCATAAATCAAATCGATAAAGAAGAGCATAGGAAGTTGAGCGGATATTCGTTGGATGTAGGATGGCTGGCTGTGTGTGGCTACAAGAACAGTCTCTGTATAGGCCTGACTATCTTTATTGGGAACACTTGAAAAAAGTACAGTCTTTGCCCCCATCTCCTTAGCATCTAATAGACTATCTAAAATAGAAGGAGTTGAGCCAGAAAGTGAGAAACCGAGTACGAGACAATTCTCATCCATAATACTGGTTGTCCAAGCAAAACCGTCTTGATCGGTCAAGGCCTCGCAGACCACACCTAGACGCATAAAGCGTAATTTCATTTCACGAGCGACAAGGCCAGAACTCCCTGTTCCAAAGAAGTAGACACGATCAGCATCTTCGATTAACTGGGCGATTCGTTCCAGTTGTTCTTCGTCAATCAAGCCCTGTGTTTGTTCTCGCATATTACTGTAGCTTCGAAGAACTCGGTTGGTTAAAGGACTATGTTTGTGAGAATGAGTGTCCTGTTTCTTTGCTTGGTGCAGGTATTGGAAAATAAATTCTCGATAGCCTGTAAAACCACATTTTTTAGAAAAGCGGGTCAGAGCAGCTTGAGAGATATGTAATTTTTGAGTGACCTGCTGAGAAGATAAATCATCTGCAATGGTTTCAGCTTGCAAAAAATAGCGAGCGATTTCTTGCTCTAGGTCTGTCATTTCTTCGAAGTGAGAATCAATGAGGGTTGCTATATCTGGTTTGTCCATAGGGAAGGCTCCTTTAAATGAGTCATATTGGAAAAAGACTGAGTCATCGAACTTTTACATTTATTATATCATATAATGTAGGGATGGATAAATAAAATCGTATTTTCCTGTAAAATGGGAAAAGCTCCCTTCTTTTCCAAAATTTCTTCTTAAATTATGGTACAATGAAGAGTAAGATTTTAAATAGAAATGAGACTGATTTGTATGAGGAAATTTAACAGCCATTCGATTCCGATTCGGCTTAATTTATTGTTTTCAATCATCATTTTACTCTTTATGACCATTATTGGTCGCCTGCTTTATATGCAGGTTTTGAACAAGGATTTTTATGAGACAAAATTAGCATCGGCTAGTAAAACAAAGGTGACTACTAGTTCAGCTCGAGGTGAAATTTATGATGCCAGTGGCAAGCCCTTAGTTGAAAATACTGTGAAACAAGTTGTTTCATTTACTCGAAACAACAAAATGACGGCTGCAGATTTAAAAGAAACAGCCAAGAAGTTGCTAGCCTATGTGGGAGTTTCTTCACCAACATTGACTGACCGACAGTTGGCGGACTATTATCTAGCAGATCAAGATGTTTATAAGAAAGCAGTGGAAAGTTTACCACGTGAGAAGCGACTGGATTCTGATGGGAATCAATTATCTGAATCCGAACTTTACAATAACACTGTTGAAAGTATCGATCCGAGTCAATTGACCTACTCGGATGACGAAAAGAAAGAAATTTATCTCTTTAGCCAACTCAATGCAGTTGGAAATTTTGCGACAGGAACCATTGCGACAGATTCCTTGACAGATACACAGATTGCCTTGATTGCTTCGGCTTCTAAGAATTTACCTGGTATCAGTATTTCAACTTCGTGGGATCGAAAAGTTCTAGATACCTCACTTTCTTCTATAGTAGGTAGTGTATCTAGTGAAAAAGCTGGTCTTCCAGCTGAAGAAGCAGATGCTTATATCAAAAAAGGTTATTCTCTAAACGACCGTGTTGGAACCTCTTATCTAGAAAAACAATATGAAGAAACCTTGCAAGGGAAACGCTCGGTAAAAGAAATCCATCTGGATAAATATGGTAATATGGAAAGCGTGGATACAATTGAGGAAGGTAGTAAGGGAAACAATATCAAGCTGACCATTGATTTGGCCTTCCAAGATAGCGTGGATGCTTTGCTGAAAAGTTATTTCAATTCCGAGCTAGGAAATGGTGGAGCCAAGTATTCTGAAGGTGTGTATGCAGTCGCCCTTAATCCAAAAACAGGTGCGGTTTTGTCTATGTCAGGACTCAAACATGACCTGAAAACGGGAGAGTTGACTCCTGATTCCTTGGGAACGGTAACCAATGTCTTTGTCCCAGGTTCGGTTGTTAAGGCCGCTACCATCAGCTCAGGTTGGGAAAATGGTGTTTTATCAGGAAACCAAACCTTAACAGATCAGCCTATTGTTTTCCAAGGTTCAGCTCCAATTTATTCTTGGTATAAATTGGCATATGGATCTTTTCCTATTACAGCTGTGGAAGCCTTGGAGTATTCATCCAATGCTTACGTGGTTCAAACCGCTCTTGGAATCATGGGCCAGACCTATCAACCAAATATGTTTGTTGGAACCAGCAATTTGGAAACAGCTATGGGAAAACTTCGTGCGACCTTTGGCGAATATGGCTTGGGGGCTGCGACCGGAATTGACCTACCAGATGAATCTACTGGATTTGTTCCCAAAGAGTATAGCTTTGCTAATTACATCACCAATTCCTTTGGGCAGTTTGATAACTATACGCCCATGCAGTTGGCTCAGTATGTAGCAACTATTGCAAATGATGGTGTTCGTGTGGCTCCTCGTATTGTTGAAGGCATTTATGGTAATAATGATAAGGGAGGACTGGGTGACTTGATTCAGCAACTGCAACCGACAGAGATGAATAAGGTCAATATATCCGACTCCGATATGAGTATCTTGCACCAAGGATTTTACCAAGTATCGCATGGAACTAGTCCCCTTACGACAGGACGGGCGTTTTCAGATGGCGCCACTGTTTCTATCAGTGGTAAGACCGGTACAGGTGAAAGCTATGTAGCTGGTGGTCAAGAAGCTAATAATACCAATGCCGTGGCCTATGCTCCAACAGAAAATCCTCAAATTGCAGTTGCAGTAGTCTTTCCTCATAATACCAATTTAACCAAAAATGTTGGGCCAGCAATTGCTCGCGACATTATCAATTTATATAACCAACACCATCCAATGAATTAGAAAGGAAGCCATGCTTTATCCAACACCTATTGCTAAGTTGATTGACAGTTATTCCAAACTTCCTGGTATTGGGATTAAGACAGCAACTCGACTGGCCTTTTATACTATTGGAATGCCGGATGACGACGTCAATGAATTTGCAAAAAATCTTCTTGCAGCCAAGCGAGAATTGACCTATTGCTCTATTTGTGGACGTTTGACAGACGACGATCCTTGTTCTATCTGTACTGATCCGACTCGTGACCAGACAACGATTTTGGTGCTAGAGGATAGTCGGGATGTGGCGGCCATGGAGAATATCCAAGAATACCATGGACTCTATCATGTCCTGCATGGTCTCATTTCTCCCATGAATGGTATCAGTCCGGATGATATCAATCTCAAGAGCCTTATGACTCGTCTTATGGATAGTGAAGTTTCAGAGGTAATCGTAGCAACAAATGCTACAGCAGATGGGGAAGCGACATCCATGTATATTTCTCGTTTGCTCAAGCCGGCTGGTATCAAGGTTACGCGTCTAGCACGAGGTCTCGCTGTGGGAGCAGATATCGAGTATGCGGACGAAGTCACACTCTTACGAGCTATTGAAAATCGGACAGAGTTGTAAAAGTCAGTAAAAATTTAGCTCATTTTGACGTATAAGACAAGCCCTAGGAATTTTTCTAGGGTTTGTCTTTTTCGTTTTATAATGAGAGAAGGACAAATCTTGATAATAAGAATACTTCCCAGTAAACACAAAATATAAGGTATCAGAAAACGGATTTTCAAAATTCCTAGTAGCATCTCTATCAATATATTTTACTGAAGGATAAAGTTTTTTTAAGGATAAGATTGCCCTTTAGTTCGTTATAATTTATTTTGAAATCGTACTATTTTTATGTTATGATATGGTCAATATATACTTAATAAGGGGAGTTTGAAGTATGGGTGGAAAGATAAAATCTAGCACGATAGCAGCAGAGGCGGCTATTAATGAGTTGGTCGGGTATGAAACGAGCGACAAGCAAAATCAGCAGGTGGAATTTGCATATACATCTGGAATCACTGGAATGGAAGCAGGACGTCAGACCTGCAATCAAATGCTTCAAGCGGTCAGTGATTTTAGTCCAGCTGTTTTGACCCAAGCAAATAAGTTTCCAGAAATTGCTCATAGGATTGAAAAACGTGATATAGAGCAAGCGAAGAGATGGAGTCACTAAGGAATGGCAGATAGAAATGAAGAAAAGCGCACAGAAATTTGGCGTAAGATTGTTAAGATAGAAGATAAGGAAGACAGACTCCGAGCAACTAAAAAGCAGTATGAACAGCAGTTGACAAACTTTTACTCGGATATTCAGAGCATTCACCATCGCATGATAAATCTATTGTCTCTCTCACCCAGTTCTCGTCAGCTAATAGAGCAAATCGAAAGTGATAATAGAACCATTCAGCGACAGGTCAACTCTTATGTAGAGGAGGAACTGGATACGTTGGAAAAACAAACTAAAAAGGCTTGTCGCTCTTTCGATGAAGCCAGAGAAGAACTGATAGCGGAAAGGAATCGGCTACCATGGGAGTAAAATACAGCGCACAAGAATCACAAGAATTGATTCAGGCCATGACGAACAACCTCCGAGTCGCAAATGAAGTCACAGACCGCTTATCTAGTGGATGTGATAACTTGATTTCCTCTTTAGACTCAGGTGAGCTGACAGGAGCAGCCTACACAGCTGGTAAAGGTCTCTTTACAGAGATTATCATCCCCAGCATCAAAAAGCTCCAAGCAGCGATAGATGATATCCAACTAGAGTTGAGCTCCTACAAAGATGCGGATGCTCAGGTCTCTGGATATGGAGATTTGGACCTAGACCAGCTCAAGGAACTGAAAAAGCTGAGAGAAGAGCAGTTAGCTATCGTAGAAGCTCAGATTCAAGTGAGGGAGAACTGGCTAAATCAAATCACAGACCTCTTTAGTCTCAATTGGGGGAGAGCCTTCTCTGAGAAGACCATCCTCTACAATACCAAGTTTCAAATCGAGTCGGGTATTCAGGATTTGGATGATAAGATTGAAAAACTAGAATTTTTTGTCTCACAGGTTTCCCAGTATTTCAGTGATAGCCTAGAAGTCCTTAGCTTAGCTATCAAAGGAGCCACGCAACTGAGTAAAATCATTGTCGATAGCGATGGAAACTACTATGCGGACGGTGTGGACATGAGCTGGGTACAGAAGATGAAGGATGTGAAGATTGAGTCACATAAGCTTGATAAGGATATCTCAATTACTCAGGCTGAAAAAGATAAGAAAAAAATTGTAGATGATTTAGTATCATCATACAATCTAGATGAATCTACGGCAAATGTACTTTATAAACTCCAGCAGGGAATTTTGAAGAAGGCAAAACAAGAAGGATGGACTAATGAAAAAGTTATCTATGAGTACAATAGACTAGTTGCATCTCCAGTCTATGGAGTAAGGGCAACCTGGAGAGGTCTTGCGGGAGTTGTTGATGCCAAAAATACAAGTGATTTAGATGATATTTTGATAAATACGTATTCTTTATCTGAAAGAGAGGTAAAGATATTTAAACGAGGGATTACTGACCAGTATAAATATAATTATAGTAAAGATTTGGCTCATGAGGCTATTCAAATTGCTAGTTTTACTGAGTTATCTTGGGGTGATAGAGACTTATCGAAGCTAGATGGCTGGAAGGGATTAAGCGCCCACATTATTAGTACAATTGGAAATTCAACTCGGATTGGAGAGCTCTCTGTAAATACTGAAAAGTATGAAAGTTCCTTCAAAGGAGACATTGATTCAGGGAGATATGATGATGCAGATTTTAATTCAGATTTAGATGCTATTACTTCTTACGAAAGAATGATTTCTAAAGATGTAGAAACAAAAGATGTGTTTAAGGTTCAAGCAGATTACAATCATAGTATACAAACAAACCAGACAAATCGTGTTGAGGAATTCTATACTGTGATGGGAAATGGGGATAAAGCTAACGGTAAACTTATGGTTGAAACGCTTATTGAAAATAATACGATAGGAGGCAACTTTATTAAGTATGGTTTTGATCTCAATACTTTTATTGGAAATCCTAATGACAAAGAAGAGGGTTGGAAACATGACTTCTATGATTATTTAGACAGAGGGGATGAAAAAAATGTCGGGACTTAAAAAAATACTAATCGTGATTGGTTCTGTAATTGCTTTAGCTACTGGCTTGAATCTTTATTTTCAGTATCAAAACCACCAAGAACATATGCAATTAAAAACCTCCTTTGAAGAGAGAGACAATATAGCCGTATTACAACGTTTGATGGCATCAGAAAAATATGCACCTGACATCCGTAAAGCGGGTTATGTCGTTCCTCCCGATGGAGCTATTCGCTTGGATGGAGGAATTGACTCCATAGAGATAAAAGGAGACATCGATTTGGATATCTCAAATCCGGGACAGAATGGGGTTACTGCTTATTTTAGAATAGAGATAGATGGTAAAATAACTAGTGCACTATATGAATTGGATAAGAACTTTGATTTAGTTTCTAGCGCCTATTTTCAAATAAATGAAAAAAATATAAAAGAGAGTGTGACTATCCCCCAAGCCGAAGAAGAGCGACTATTAAAAATTGTTCAAAAAGAGCTTGAGGCTTTCATGCAAAAGATGTATCAGACTTTGTATGGATAGTTTGTTATATTAGACTCAGGTGAGCTGACAGGAGCGGCCTACACAGCTGGGAAGGGTCTCTTTACAGAGATTATCATCCCCTGCATCAAGAAGTTACAAGCGGCGATAGATGATATCCAACTAGAGTTGACCTCCTACAAACATGCGGATGCTCAGGTCTCTGGATATGGTGATTTGGACCTAGACCAGCTTAAGGAATTGAAAAAGCTGAGAGAAGAGCAGTTAGCTATCGTAGAAGCTCAGATTCAAGTGAGGGAGAACTGGCTAAATCAAATCACAGACCTTTTTAGTCTCAATTGGGGGAAAGCCTTCTCTGAGAAGACCATCCTCTACAATACCAAGTTTCAAATCGAGTCGGGTATTCAGGATTTGGATAATAAGATTGAAAAACTAGAATTCTTTGTCTCACAGGTTTCCCAGTATTTCAACGATAGCCTAGAAGTCCTTGGCTTAGCGATTCAAGGAGCTACGCAACTAAGTAAAGTCATTGTCGATAGCGATGGTAACTACTATGCGGACGGTGTGGATATGAGCTGGGTACAGAAGATGAAGGATGTGAAGATTGTTTCGCATGCCAAAAGAGATTTTCAAGACTCAGAAACTCGTGCCATCAATAAAGCTTCTAGAGATATGATGCTATCGGACGATGGAGATGCCTACTATCGTGCCGAATTAAAGAAGCGTCTAAAAGGTCACGACAAGTCCGAATGGGATAAAATAATCGACGACTACAATCACACTCTTAAGATTGATGAAACAGGGAATATCATTGACATTTATCCATTTGAACAAGGTTATGTCGTTTCAAAAAATGGGAAATACGATGCCGACTATACTCATTTGGTTAACAAAAAGTTTGATGAACTAAAAGCACAAAACTTTGAAGCAAATTCAGCCGAATTTTGGAGTGGAGTAGCTCAAATATTCTCTGGATTGGGAGTTTACTTTGCGAGTGGCGCCCTCGAAGTCTTGAGTATCATGGCTGGTCCGCCAACAGCAGGGACAAGTATCGTAGCTGGTACGGCAGTGTCCGTATCAGGAGTACAATATGGAAATGTACTGATAGCTAGTGGAGCAGTAACTAGCTTATCAGCAATCACAAAGACGGCCTTACAAAATGGCGAAATTCAGGTTAATTATTCTAGCAACTACGACAGCTGGCAAGCCAATAAACCAACGAGTAAGACTTTTGGAAAAAAAGTTTCTGGACGAGTTAACGGTAAAAAAGTTGATAATATTCGAGTTGATGTCGAGCCAAATAGTGGGAAAATTCAAGTTCAGTCAGGGAGTGGAAAATCAAGTTATCGTCTTGATATAGATATCGAGGTTTCAAGAATTTCAAGTAGACAGGATATTGTAGACTGGGTTAACAGTCAATCTCAATTAAATGGTCTTAGTAAAGGAGCAAAAGAAGAAGTTATCAAAAATATGTGGAAAGCTTTTAACTGGTTGATGCAATAAGGAGTGAACAATGAAATTATATTTAAAAGGTGATTATACAAAAAAGATACCTTATGGTTATCTAGAGCTTGCTGGTAAAATGTGGTTTCCAGAAGAAAAGCAAGTTTCTTACTCAAATGCTGGAGACAATGAGCAACTACAAGAAGATTTTTTCTCAAATTTATCATTGAGGAAAAGTACTGCGGATAAGAGATGGTCTAGTGTCCCCCTAAAGGAAGGGGTACGAAGTCTCTTTTCACATATTGAGGAATGTATTGAAATCAATTTTGAAGATGCATTCGCTACGGATTATAATGAAAAGGGAGACTATCTCCGTATTTTAACCACCCATCTAGAAATTTTGACAGTTGATAGACGCGCCATGTACATTATGGCGCTTGAGATTGCAAAGGTCATTGACGGGCAAATTAGCGAGGATAATAAGAAGACATGGCTAACAGTCGAGGAATTTAAGAAAAAGCACGAGGCTATTCTATCTCTGACTTTTGAAGAAGCAAATGAACGAAGTTTGATTGAAATTCAAACGATGGATGTTGTAGACGACCCTCTTTGGGAGGAAGAAGCCACTCGTCGAAAAGAATATATACTAGCACATGGAGGCGATATCTCAGATTTATGAGACTATATATAAAAGGCGATTACACCAAAGAAATTCCATTTGATTACATGGAACTAGCGAAAAGGATGTGGTTTGAGGAAAAAGATGGAATAGAGCCAGATTTATCGTATGCTGGGTATCTAGATTTACCAATCGATAAACTTTCTATTCACTTAGAATTAGACAAGAAAACTCATGATGATAGATGGAAAAGTGTTCAGATTAAGGAAGGGATAAAATATGATTTTTTATCCCATAAGTCAGAATATATACAGCTAGACTATGAAGATGCTATGATGTCGGATTTTCGTGAGAAAGGTGAATGTTTAAGAATTGCTTCTAAGCATCTTGACCTTCTCACTGTTGATAAACGTGCTTTCTATATTATGGCCATTGAAATTGCGACTGCTATTGATGGTCAGATTAGCGAAGATGATAAAGAGAGCTGGTTAAGTGTGGAGGAATTTAAAAATCGACATGAGGATATCCTTTCGATGAGTTATGAAGAAGCAAATGAGCTGAGTTTGGAAGAAATTCCGTTTATGGACGATGTAAGAGACCCGGTTTGGGAAGAAGACGACCGCAGGAATGAAGAATACATCAAAATCCATGGTGAACCAGTTTATGACGATGAGGAAGACGAGTGATAATTTACAATAACACTTATTTGAAAGAGAGTGTTGAATAGGGGGAAGACTAATGCTAGATAAATTAAAACAGTTTAAATTGTTGATTGTATTGTTTTTGTTTCTGTTAGCGATTCCTTTATATTTTACTTACAATCATTTCCAACAATCTAGTGTTTTAAAAGAAGCCTTTGAGAAAAATGAGAGAATTGAAGTTCTACATCGTTTGACGGCATCAGAAAAATATGCACCTGACATCCGTAAAGCGGGTTATGTCGTTCCTCCCGATGGAGCTATTCGCTTGGATGGAGGAATTGACTCCATAGAGATAAAAGGAGACATCGATTTCAAAATATCGCATCCTGGACGGAATGGGGTTACTGCTTATTTTAGAATAGAGATAGATGGTAAAATAACTAGTGCACTATATGAATTGGATAAGAACTTTGATTTAGTTTCTAGCGCCTATTTTCAAATAAATGAAAAAAATATAAAAGAGAGTGTGACTATCCCCCAAGCCGAAGAAGAGCGACTATTAAAAATTGTTCAAAAAGAGCTTGAGGCTTTCATGCAAAAGATGTATCAGACTTTGTATGGATAGTTTCCCAGAGAAAGAAGCTTCTTGCTCAATACAATCCTGTATGAACAACTGGTTGTGTTGAGGAATTTTACTAGAAAAAGATACCGTAGATAAGCTACAAAAAAATTACCCAAGTACTTATAATTTCATTCGAAATATTGAAACAGGTAATCAAGAATTGACAGAGATGAGGTGATTAGATGAGGAAGAAAAAATTTGTAATTTTTTCATTGTTAATGGTTCTATTATTATCTTTCTCTGGTTTTCAGTACTATAAATATCAGAGAGTTCATAATATTTTTGATGAAATATACTACGAAGAAAGTGATTATCACAATTATACATTTCTCTGGAAAGGGCGAACTTTTTATAAGTTAAAAGGTTTAAAAATTGTGGACAACGATTCTCAAGAAATTTCTATTCATTCTATTGATTATAAAAGTGTAGATTTACCAAATACTATTCATTCTCTAGGTTATTATTTTTATTTTGGATTTCAGGAGATGACGAAAGTTGGGATAGAAATGCGTTTGAGAATACCAAATACAGAGACAAGCATAAATGTAGATTACCTGTACGATGTAAACAATCAGCAATTAGAACGATTTATATGGTATCACGATGAGAAAAGCGAAAGATATTATCATCAGTCTCAAGTAGAGGACTTTCTTGCCAAACACGGTAAGACTGTCGATGAGATTCGCAAGGAAGCAGATAATGTACTCCGTAATAAAGTCCTTAAAGATTGGACCACTATCTACTCTAGTCGTTTTAGCCCAGATAATTGGGGAGAAGTGAGCGTTAAAGATATATGGAGAACAGAATAACAAATGGAACGATGAGGTAATAGTTTTATAAAGGAAGGTTGGCATGAAACAATTCTTAAGAATATTTTGTTAAGAAGAAGTTGCTTTGGAGAAGTAAATGAGAAATAAAAACAAATTTATCTTTTGTTCACTCGTTTTGCTTGTTTATTTTTTATTGTTCATTTTGAAGCCGATCTACCAATATATTTCATTTTCTAAGATGGATGTGAATAGTAGTATGGTTCAATTGATTCAAGATAAAAATAATCAGGATTGGCATGCTCTTGATAAGCATATTCATCTAGTGCCCTCAAAAGAAAATGGAAAGAACATCGGCCTTATCTATGTGGTGGATGACTATAATCAAATTGAAAGTAAGATTTCTTCTGAGAATCAAGCGGTATCCATCAGTTACAATAATCGATTACAAGGAGACAAGAGTGTTGAAATTAGTTGGTTAAATGGGGAAAAGCGGTTGTATCATGCTGGGAGATATTTGAAATTAGCAAGTGAAAATCAAGCTGTGATTGAAAGTAACACAGGTTCTTCAGTGACCGTTTGGGAACAACGTTCGGAGAAAGCTAAAAAGCGATTATATGCGGTTGTAGAACAAATGAAAAAAACTGTTCTAGAGCATTTGTTCCAGCAAATAGTGTTCTGTTCGTTAGCTGTCATTCTCTTTCTTTTAAGGTGGAAAATATATTATCATTTAAGGAGGTATTGAAATTCGCAGGGGTTCTGAACTTCAATAAAGCTTCTAGGGATATGATGCTATCGGACGATGGAGATGCCTACTATCGTGCCGAATTAGAGAAGCGCTTAAAAGGTCACGACAAGTCCGAATGGGATAAAATAATCGACGACTACAATCACACTCTTAAGATTGATGAAACAGGGAATATCATTGACATTTATCCATTTGAACAAGGTTATTTCGTTTCAAAAAATGGGAAATACGATGCTGACTATACTCATTTGGTTAACAAAAAGTTTGATGAACTAAAAGCACAAAACTTTGAAGCAAATTCAGTCGAATTTTGGAGTGGAGTAGCTCAAATATTCTCTGGATTGGGAGTTTACTTTGCGAGTGGCGCCCTCGAAGTTTTGAGTATCATGGCTGGTCCGCCAACAGCAGGGACAAGTATCGTAGCTGGTACGGCAGTGTCCGTATCAGGAGTACAATATGGAAATGTACTGATAGCTAGTGGAGCAGTGACTAGCTTATCAGCTATCACAAAGACGGCCTTACAAAATGGCGAAATTCAGGTTAATTATTCTAGCAACTACGATAGCTGGAAGGCCAATAAACCGACGAGTAAGACCATTTCTGGTAGGGGTGGTAAACAAATTGAAGCCCGAGTAGGAAATCGAAAAGAGAACATTCGTGTAGATTGGGAGCCAAATAGTGGTCCTAATGGTGAAGGAGTATTTCAGGTTCAATCTGGAAGTGGGAAGTCGGGCTATTCGCTTGATGAATATATTGAAGTAAATACAATTTCTGGAAGAAAATCTATAGAAGATTGGGTAAATACCAATCGCCAACTAAGGAAACTTGATACAAACACAAAGGAAGAGATAATTAATAGGATTTTTAAGGGTTATCGAATTTATTACGGGAACTAGGTGGACAATATGAGACTATACATCAAAGGTGATTATGCTAAAAAAATAACATTTACTACTAGAGAACTAGTTTGGAAGATGTGGTTTAAGGAACGGAATGGCAAGAAAATAAGTTACTCCAACGTTGGTGATGATGAGATGCTGCAAGATGATTTTTATTTCGGAGCAGAGTTGCGCAAATGGGCTTCAGTTGATGAAAGATGGGATAAGGCTCCTTTTATAATTCCGAGCAATCCTTGGTTATCCTTGCAATATGAAGATATTGAACTTGAATTTGAACATGCCTTTATTTCCGACGACCGCGAAAAGGGGGAGTTTCTTCGAATTGCCTCAACTCATGTAGATATTTTGACGGTTGACAAGCGCGCTTTATACGTTATGGCTATTGAAGTAGCATCTGCCATTGATGGTAAGATTAGCGAAGACGGTAAGCAAAGTTGGCTAAGTGTAGAAGAATTTAAGGAATATCATAAGGATATTCTTTCACTAACTTATGATGAAGCTGTTGACATCAGTTTGGAAGAATTAAAGACAATTGTACCGGTAAGAGATCCTCTATGGGAAGAGGAAGAAAGGCTTCGAGAAGAATATATCAAAATCCATGGCGAACGTGTTTATGACGATGAGGACGACGAGTGAGACTATATCTTAAAGGCAACTACGAAACTAGTATATACCAAACCTGTATGGAATTTCCTTGGAAAATGTGGTTCAAAGAACGCAAAGGTGTGGAAGTTGGTTTTTCTTACGCATTTAATGAAAATTTTTATTTGAGTTTAACTCTAGATAAATTTTCTTCAAATGATGAGCGTTGGGGAATGGCTGATTTTAGAATAGGAAAAGACTCTTGGGCGACTTTTAAGCGTGAAAATTTAAATTTAAATTTTGAAAATTCTTATGAAAGTGATGGGCGAGAAAAAGGAGACTGTCTTCGAATAATCACGACTCATAAGGATATTCTAACGGCTGACAAGCGAGCTCTCTATATCATGGCGATTGAGGTAGCATCTGTCATTGACGGTCAAATCAGCGAAGACGACAAAGAAACATGGCTGAGTGTTGAAAAATTCAAAACGAAACATAAAGACCTACTGAATATGACCTACGACGAAGCAGTCGATATTAGTTTAGAAGAGATAAAGGTTTTGAAAGCCATAGACGAGCCTCTTTGGGAAGAATTGGATAGGAAGCGCGAGGAGTATATCCGAATCCATGGAGAGGTGGAGTTGGACGACGATGAGGAAGACGAGTGAGACTATATATAAAAGGTGACTATACTAGAAAATTGCCATTTGGCTACAGAGAACTCGCATGGAAGATGTGGTTTAAAGAAAGAAATGGTCAAAAAATAAGTTTCTCAAATGTCGGGGATGATGAAATGTTGCAAAATGACTTCTATTTATCTTTGCGGTTAGATAAGTGGGGAGCAAGTGGCTCTCGTTGGAAAGATGCCAAGGTTAAAGGAAGCAGTGCAATAAATTCCCAAAAATATGAAAATATTGATTTGGATTATGAGGGAAGTTATGAAAGCGACGGTAGAGAAAAGGGAAAATACCTAAGAATCGCTTCTAATTATTTGGATGTTTTAACAGTTGATAAACGTGCTATGTATATTATGGCGCTTGAAATTGCGATTGCTATTGATGGACAAATCAGTGAAGATGATAAGAACACATGGCTAACAATCGAGGAATTCAAGGAAAAGCACCAAGATATCTTATCTCTAACCTTTGATGAAGCAAATGAGATGAGTTTGGAAGAAATTCAGACGATTGACGCTATTGACGAACCCATCTGGGAAGAATTGGATAGGCTTCGTGAAGAATACATCAAAATCCATGGCGAGCCAGTTTATGACGACGAGGAAGAATGAAATTATATTTAAAAGGTGATTATACAAAAAAGATACCTTATGGTTATTTGGAACTAGCTGGTAAAATGTGGTTTCCAGAAGATGAGCAAGTTTCTTACTCAAATGCTGGGAATAATGATGCATTACAAGAGGTTTTTTCCTTATTTCAAAAAAAGATTTAGATAAACCCAATCCCGCAGTTGGAGAGTAAAATGTTAAAAAGAATAAGAAACTATTATAAAAACAAACCAACTCAAGCTGTCTTAATGCTCGTAGTTCTTATTTGGTCAGTATATGAGATTGGTGCGACCAGTTTGGCAAGTAACTCGGCATTAACTAAGGAATTCATGCATAGTCGGTATGTTATGGTTTGGCCAATGGTAGATAAGAAAGTGAAATTATACCACTATGCGGAAGAATGGACTAATGACGTTTTAGTTGGAATTATGCATTTAGACTATGGAAATATTAAAATAACTAATTTTCCTAAAAAATGGGAGAGTGAAGCTGAAGTATACTATACGCTGTCTCAGGATGAGTATGCTGATAGAGTATATTTTTTCTTAGACGAGCCAATTTCCAAAGCCTATATCAGCAGATTAGAACAAAATTATTATTTGATTTCAAATAATGCAGTTGCTATTAAAGAAGAAACAGGTAAAACAGTTGAACAGTTAGGTCAAGAAGTGGGGAATGCAAGGAAAAATTTCTTATCAGCTCTTGGAAAGATGAAAATCCTTCGTTTGGTCTATTTGATTCTTCGTATGATAGTATTGTTGCAGTGTATCAGGTGGTCGGGTCAGCGTAGAAAAAGGAAAGAGAACGAAATATTGCAGAATAGATAGAGATCCAAAAAGTATGACGACTATAAGGAGAGTTACAAATGAGCATGACGAAAAAATCGAATTGGAATTTAGGTTGTAGTTTAGTACTTGTTGTAGTCCTAGCAGCTAGTTTTCTATTTTATCTATGGGCACAAAATCTTGGTAAGTATACTCTGCAACCAGGTCAAAGTGTTGAATTGAAAGTTTTTTCTAAAACAGAGCAGCGGGAGTATAATTCGGAATTGATTTTTTTAAAAAAAGATGAGGCTAAATTAAAATTATCTGGCCGAAAAGGATGGGGGATGAAAGGAAGTAACACGGTTTATAATATTGAGAAGCAGTCAATAACTGAGATTATTATCTCTAAAGATGGAACAGAGCACAGAGACTTACCAAATGATAAGAGTAAAAGTATCTATTTAGAAAGTGATGGAATAGTGGTTCAAGGGGGAATAAAGGAAGTATTTGGGGTGACGGAAGAAGACCCCTACACTATCACCATCACCAATGTAGACGACAAGCCAGCACACTTTGAAGCTCAAGTGGTGGATAGGTAAGTTTAAGAATCTTTAAGTAAGCCTAGATGGTTGCCATTTGTTTGGTGATGGAGGTTTATTTTGACTTTTGATGGCTATCTGGTTGTTACTTTCGATGAAGCTAGAGAAGAACTGATAGCGGAAAGGAATCGGCTACCATGGGAGTAAAATACAGCGCACAAGAATCCCAAGAATTGATTCAGGCCATGACGAACAACCTCCGAGTCGCAAATGAAGTCACAGACCGCTTATCTAGTGGATGTGACCACCTGATTTCCTCCTTAGACTCAGGTGAGCTGACAGGAGCAGCCTACACAGCTGGTAAAGGTCTCTTTACAGAGATTATCATCCCCAGCATCAAAAAGCTCCAAGCAGCGATAGATGATATCCAACTAGAGTTGACATCCTACAAAGATGCGGATGCTCAGGTCTCTGGATATGGTGATTTGGACCTAGACCAGCTTAAGGAATTGAAAAGGCTGAGAGAAGAGCAGTTAGCTATCGTAGAAGCTCAGATTCAAGTGAGGGAGAACTGGCTAAATCAAATCAAAGACCTCTTTAGTCTCAATTGGGGGAAAGCCTTCTCTGAGAAGACCATCCTCTACAATACCAAGTCTCAAATCGAGTCAGGTATTCAGGATTTGGATGATAAGATTGAAAAACTAGAATTCTTTGTCTCACAGGTTTCCCAGTATTTTAGTGATAGTCTAGAAATCCTTGCCTTAGCCATCAAAGGAGCTACGCAACTAAGTAAAATCATTGTCGATAGCGATGGAAACTACTATGCGGACGGTCTGGACATGAGCTGGGTACAGAAAATGAAGGATGTGAAGATTGAGAGTGCAAAATATGATTCTTCTAAGAAAGCTAAGGATTTGCATAAAGAATACCAAAAAATCTTAGATAAGTTGGAAAATGGAAAAGAACTTAGCGATAAGGAGTTCCAAATTTTAGAATCTTATGTATATCACCATCCTCAAATACAATTTCCTCAACTTGTAACAGAAAAATTGAAATCGGAGGCTATCAATAGAGCTAATCCAGAGAAACTTAAGGAAAAAGTTGAGAAAATTAAAAATAGTAATGGAGATTTGAATAAAAAAGCTGAACTAATTGTGAAAACTTATGAAGATTATCTATTTTATAATAATCAAGAAGCTTTTGAAGAATACTGGAGGAAGAGAAAGGAGTTAACAAAAGATAAAGATTGGAAGGATGTTGATAGCAAGATTAAAGATACTATTGAGGATAATCTTAATGTTGAATTAAAAAAATCAGGGATAGATATAAAGGAAGTATCTAATAATCTAGCTAATGATATTTTATCTATTCATGAAGGAGACATGAAACAAAGAAACTATCTAATTAACGAAGGTAGAAAAGTATGGAAAAGTCCTGGAGATGATATAATGATAAATTCAGCAGATTTGACACAGGTTAGTATTGACCTTACTGATTTTGTAAATTTGGTAAATACTGGAAAACCTTTAGACTTAAAGAGTAGAAATTATAATGATGAACTTGAATTTTCACTTTGGTCACGTAAGTGGGAAGGTAACTTAAGAGATGATTATTTAGGGAACTATCTTTTTGGATATGTAGCAAAAGGATATTTAGGAATGGAAGATGAGCAGATCAAAAATTATGCAGGTTTAGCTCAATTGGCTTCAGATAAAGATGGTGTTAAATTTTTCAAAAATAAATCAAATGGGAATTTTGGTGATAATGAAGGAGACGCTTCTGCAATCCAAGATGGTATAGATTCATACGAGGAGAATAATAAGTGATTAACAAGAGAAAACAACTTAATAAATGGAATCTAGGATGTTCAGGAGCGGTTGTTGTTGTAACAATAATATTTATATGTTGTATTTATTTGTACTTCAAAAATGCGAGTTATACCTTGAAACCAGGTGATTCTATAGTTTTAAAAGTTCCGACATCAAAACAAAAAGAATTCTCCCCCAAATTATATATATCTAAGATTTCTGGTGGGGAATTAGAATTATCTGGGAAAACCTCATGGTGGCAGAAGGGAGAAGGAAGCCTTTTAGGGACTAACTATGATGTTTTGAAGCAAGAAATTAGCGAAATCTACTCATCGTCAAGTAATATCCCAACAAAAATAAAAGAAAACGATACAAATAATAGTATATATTTATCAGAAAAAGGTGTAGTTCTTCAATCTAAAGAATCTTGGGAATTTGAGATTCCAAACTCAAAACAAATAAAAATAACGAATATTTCAGACAGAGACATTAGATTTGAAGCGCAGGTGACAGGTGAATAGAGGAAACTATAAAAGTAAAATGAAGAAAAAATGATTATTTTTTTACTTTGATAGCTTTATTCTTGTCTTCCTTTCTTTGTAAGACTTAAGTTACCAATTTTACACTACCTTAGCGATGGTAACTACTATGCGGACGGTGTGGATATGAGCTGGGTACAGAAGATGAAGGATGTGAAGATTGTTTCGCATGCCAAAAGAGATTTTCAAGACTCAGAAACTCGTGCCATCAATAAAGCTTCTAGAGATATGATGCTATCGGACGATGGAGATGCCTACTATCGTGCCGAATTAAAGAAGCGTCTAAAAGGTCACGACAAGTCCGAATGGGATAAAATAATCGACGACTACAATCACACTCTTAAGATTGATGAAACAGGGAATATCATTGACATTTATCCATTTGAACAAGGTTATGTCGTTTCAAAAAATGGGAAATACGATGCCGACTATACTCATTTGGTTAACAAAAAGTTTGATGAACTAAAAGCACAAAACTTTGAAGCAAATTCAGCCGAATTTTGGAGTGGAGTAGCTCAAATATTCTCTGGATTGGGAGTTTACTTTGCGAGTGGCGCCCTCGAAGTCTTGAGTATCATGGCTGGTCCGCCAACAGCAGGGACAAGTATCGTAGCTGGTACGGCAGTGTCCGTATCAGGAGTACAATATGGAAATGTACTGATAGCTAGTGGAGCAGTAACTAGCTTATCAGCAATCACAAAGACGGCCTTACAAAATGGCGAAATTCAGGTTAATTATTCTAGCAACTACGACAGCTGGAAAGCTAATAAAAAGACAAGTATTACTCATGGGAAACAGATAGAAGCACGTGTGAAAGGGAAAAATGTAAAAATCCGTGTTGATTCTGAACCACAGAGTGGTAAATTTCAAGTACAATCTGGAAGTGGGAAATCTGGCTATCCTCTAAACGAGCATCTAAGGATAGATAGAATAATAGGAAAAGATTCTATTGTAGACTGGGTAAATTCAAATGAAAGCTTAAGTAAACTCAGCAAGGGGGTTAGAGAGCAAATTATTGATAGAATTTGGAAAGCTTATCAAAGGTATTATGCGAATTAAAACAGGAGGTATGCATGAAGTTGTATTTACAAGGTGATTACACCAAGACTGATTTTTATGAAGAGTTTAAAGAAATAGCTCAAAATATGTGGTTCAAAGAGCGAAAAGGAATTCCGCTCGATTTTTCCTATGCTTGGGATGAAGATTTACATTTGAATTTACGGTTGGATAAATTTAAATATAATGACGAACGTTGGGAGAGTGCAAATTTTAATACAAATATAAACCCTTGGAAGACATTTGAATATGAAAACTTGACATTGGATCTAGAAAATTCTTATGAAAGCGATGGTCGTGAGAAAGGTGATTATTTGCGAATTATTTCTACTCATAAAGATATTCTAACGGTTGACAAGCGTGCGATGTATATTATGGCGATTGAGGTAGCATCTGCCATTGACGGTCAAATCAGCGAAGACGATAAAGAAACATGGCTGAGTATTGAAGAATTTAAAACGAAACATATAGACTTGCTGAATTTGACCTACGACGAAGCGGTTGATATTAGTTTGGAGGAACTAGAGATTATGGAGGCGGTTGATGAACCACTTTGGGATGAATTACACAGAGGATGGGAAGAATACATCAAAATCCATGGTGAACGAGTTTATGACGATGAGGAAGACGAGTGATAATTTACAATAACACTTATTTGAAAGAGAGTGTTGAATAGGGGGAAGAAACTAATGTCAGATAAATTAAAACAGTTTAAATGGTTGATTGTATTGTTTTTGTTTCTGTTAGCAATTCCTTCATATTTTGCTTACAATCATTTCCGACAATCTAGTACTTTAAAAGAAGCCTTTGAGAAAAATGAAAGAATTGAAGTTCTTCATCATTTAATGGCATCAGGAAAATATGCGTCTGACATCCGAAAAGCAGGCTATGTCCTTCCTCCTGACGGAGCTATTCGTTTGGATGGAGTTATTTATCCATTAGAAATAGAAGGAGATTTACATTTGAAAATTAGTCCTCCAAAAAAGGATGCTAAGGATTTTCAGTTGTTTTTCATTACACAAGTTAATGAAAAACAAACACATATAACTTTTATTTTAGATAAAAATCTGAATTTAATTGATTCTAGTTATTCTCAGCAAAATGATAACGGGAAAAGAGAGATTATTTCTGTCTCACAATCCGAAGAAGCTTACTTGTTGAAAAGTGTTCAAAGCGAGATTGATGCTTTCATGAAAAAGATGTATCAGATCTTGTATGAATAGTTTACCAGATAAAGTGGCTTCTTCCTCAACACAATGCTTTATGAACAACGGAGCGTGTTGAGGAATTCTATACTGTGATGGGAAATGGGGATAAAGCTAACGGTAAACTTATGGTTGAAACGCTTATTGAAAATAATACGATAGGAGGCAACTTTATTAAGTATGGTTTTGATCTCAATACTTTTATTGGAAATCCTAATGACAAAGAAGAGGGTTGGAAACAAGACTTCTATGATTACTTAGATAGAGGGGGTGAAAAAAATGTCGGGACTTAAAAAAATACTAATCGTGATTGGTTCTGTAATTGCTTTAGCTACTGGCTTGAATCTTTATTTTCAGTATCAAAACCACCAAGAACATATGCAATTAAAAACCTCCTTTGAAGAGAGAGACAATATAGCCGTATTACAACGTTTGATGGCATCAGAAAAATATGCACCTGACATCCGTAAAGCGGGTTATGTCGTTCCTCCCGATGGAGCTATTCGCTTGGATGGAGGAATTGACTCCATAGAGATAAAAGGAGACATCGATTTGGATATCTCAAATCCGGGACAGAATGGGGTTACTGCTTATTTTAGAATAGAGATAGATGGTAAAATAACTAGTGCACTATATGAATTGGATAAGAACTTTGATTTAGTTTCTAGCGCCTATTTTCAAATAAATGAAAAAAATATAAAAGAGAGTGTGACTATCCCCCAAGCCGAAGAAGAGCGACTATTAAAAATTGTTCAAAAAGAGCTTGAGGCTTTCATGCAAAAGATGTATCAGACTTTGTATGGATAGATTACCAGAGAAAGTGGCTTCTTGCTCAACACAATGCTGTATGAACAACTGGTTGTGTTGAGGAATTTTACTAGAAAAAGATACCGTAGACGACAAACCAGCACGCTTTGAAGCTCAAGTGGTGGATAGGTAAAATTTCAGCTCTCAAATGAGGGCTTTTTTAGATACAAGTTTCAAAAAAGAAGCAAATATGATATACTAAAGAACGAGTATTCTATTAGAATTGGAACAAATAATATGAAACAAACGATTATTCTTTTATACGGTGGGCGTAGTGCAGAGCGTGAAGTCTCTGTTCTTTCAGCCGAAAGTGTCATGCGTGCGGTCAACTACGATCGTTTTACAGTCAAGACTTTCTTCATCAGCCAGTCAGGTGACTTTATTAAAACGCAAGAATTTAGCCAGACTCCAGGTCAAGAGGATCGTCTTATGACCAATGAAACCATTGATTGGGATAAGCAAGTTGCACCAAGTGCTATCTACGAAGAGGGAGCAGTGGTCTTTCCAGTCCTTCACGGTCCGATGGGAGAAGATGGCTCAGTTCAAGGATTCTTGGAAGTTTTGAAAATGCCTTATGTTGGTTGCAACATCTTGTCATCTAGTCTTGCCATGGATAAAATCACGACCAAGCGTGTTTTAGAATCTGTCGGGATTGCTCAAGTTCCTTATGTGGCCATTGTCGAAGGCGATGATGTGACTGCTAAAATTGCCGAAGTTGAAGAAAAATTGACTTACCCAGTCTTCACAAAACCATCAAACATGGGTTCAAGTGTCGGTATTTCTAAGTCTGAAAATCAAGAGGAACTCCGTCAAGCTTTGAAACTTGCCTTTCAATATGACAGCCGTGTCTTGGTAGAGCAAGGGGTAAATGCTCGTGAAATCGAGGTTGGTCTCTTGGGCAACTACGATGTCAAGAGTACGCTACCAGGAGAAGTAGTCAAGGATGTTGACTTTTATGACTACGATGCCAAGTATATTGACAACAAGATTACCATGGATATCCCAGCTAAAATCAGTGATGATGTGGTAGCTGTCATGCGTCAGAATGCAGAAACAGCCTTCCGTGCCATTGGTGGCCTCGGTCTCTCTCGTTGCGATTTCTTCTATACAGACAAGGGAGAGATTTTCCTAAACGAGCTTAATACCATGCCAGGTTTTACCCAGTGGTCTATGTACCCACTACTTTGGGACAATATGGGAATCAGCTATCCAGACTTAATCGAGCGATTGGTTGATCTTGCCAAGGAAAGTTTTGACAAGCGCGAAGCGCATTTGCTATAAAAATGAAAGAGAGGGTAGAAGCCAGAACCATCACTGCAAGGTGACTAGAGTTCTCGAGTTTCGACCCTTTTTAAAGGAGTAGAAATGAAATTAACAATTCATGAAGTGGCTCAAGTTGTAGGAGCTAAAAATGATATCAGCCTCTTTGAGGACACCCAGTTAGAAAAAGCTGAGTTTGATAGTCGTTTGATTGCTGCAGGGGATTTGTTTGTGCCCCTCAAAGGTGCTCGTGACGGTCATGACTTTATCGAAATAGCCTTTGAAAATGGTGCCGCAGTAACCTTGTCTGAGAAAGAAATCGCAAATCATCCCTACATTTTAGTAGCTGATGTTTTGACGGCCTTTCAAACCCTAGCTGCCTACTATCTTGAAAAAACAGGAGTTGATGTCTTTGCTGTTACAGGCTCAAATGGCAAGACAACGACCAAAGATATGTTAGCGCACTTGCTATCAACAACCTACAAAACTTACAAAACACAAGGTAACTACAATAATGAGATTGGCCTTCCCTACACAGTTCTCCACATGCCTGAAGGAACAGAAAAGTTGGTCTTGGAGATGGGGCAGGATCACTTGGGAGATATTCATCTCTTGTCAGAATTGGCTCGTCCAAAAACAGCCATCGTGACCTTGGTTGGAGAAGCCCATTTAGCCTTTTTCAAAGACCGTTCTGAAATTGCTAAAGGAAAAATGCAAATTGCAGACGGGATGTCTTCGAATTCCTTGCTCTTGGCACCAGCAGATCCGATTGTAGAGGACTACTTGCCAACTGACAAAAAGGTAGTTCGTTTTGGCCAAGGAGCAGAGTTGGAAATTACAGACTTGATTGAGCGCAAGGATAGTCTGACATTTAAGGCTAATTTCTTGGAACAAGCCCTTGATTTGCCAGTGACTGGTAAGTACAATGCTACTAATGCCATGATTGCATCCTATGTTGCCCTACAAGAAGGAGTTTCTGAGGAGCAAATTCGTCAGGCCTTCCAAAATCTTGAATTGACGCGTAACCGTACCGAGTGGAAGAAAGCAGCCAATGGAGCAGATATCCTATCAGATGTTTACAATGCCAATCCAACTGCTATGAAGCTGATTTTAGAGACTTTCTCTGCCATTCCAGCCAATGAAGGTGGCAAGAAAATTGCTGTTTTAGCGGATATGAAGGAGCTTGGTGACCAGTCTATTCAACTCCATAACCAGATGATTTTGAGCCTTTCTCCAGATGTGCTTGATACCGTTATTTTCTATGGAGAAGACATTGCTGAATTAGCCCAATTGGCCAGTCAAATGTTCCCAATCGGCCATGTTTACTACTTCAAAAAAACAGCTGACGAGGATCAATTTGAAGTCCTAGTTAAGCAAGTTAAGGAAAGTCTAGGAGCTAATGACCAAATCTTGCTCAAAGGCTCTAACTCTATGAACCTAGCCAAATTGGTAGAAAGTTTAGAAAATGAAGACAAGTGATTTTGTTAAGTATCTGCAAAGAATGATTGCCCTTACAGATACTGGCTTAACCTTTACAAAAGATCCTTTCGACCGTGAGCGCTACGAAGACTTGCGAAGTCTGTTATCTGAAATGTTGAATCAGGTATCAGACCTTGATGCAGACGAAGTGGTAGAACTCTTGAAACCGACCTCCGCTTATGCGACTCCTTTAATGGACGTCCGTGCTTGGATAGTTGAGGATGAAAAAATTTGTCTGGTTAGGGGACAAGGAGAGAATGATTGGGCTTTGCCAGGTGGCTTTGGTGAAGTCGGCTATTCTCCAACAGAAAATATTCTCAAGGAAATTGAAGAAGAAACCGGTTTTGAAGCTAAAGTAGAAAGACTACTAGCTGTTTTTGATACAAATCGTTTCCAACTACAGAGCAAGCAATATGCAAAGTTTGTTTTTGAATGTAAGCTTCTTGATGGACAATTCCAAGAAAATCAAGAAATTGCTGACCTTCAATTTTTTGCCATTGACCAACTGCCAGCCTTATCTGAAAAACGCATTACCAAGGAGCAAATAGAGATTCTTTGGCAGGTTTATCAAGGTCAGAGGGAGCAATATCTTGATTAAGAAGATGATTATCGTATTTCTAAATTCATTTTTGACAAATAGCATGGTATAATAAAATGCAGGAAAATTTTGAATCATGAGGAAGACTAGATGAATTTATGGGATATTTTCTTTACGACCCAAGCAACAGAGCCACCCAAATTTGACCTTTTTTGGTATGTCAGTATATTTACACTCTTGGCTTTGACCTTTTATACAGCCTATCGTTATCGTGAAAAGAAGGCTTATCAACGATTTTTCCAAATCTTGCAGGCCGTTCAGTTGATCCTCCTTTATGGTTGGTACTGGGTCAATCATATGCCGTTGTCAGAAAGCCTACCTTTTTACCATTGCCGTATGGCTATGTTTGTGGTGCTTTTGCTTCCTGGTCAGTCTAAATATAGGCAGTATTTTGCATTATTAGGAACATTTGGGACATTAGCAGCCTTTGTTTATCCAGTTCCAGATGCTTATCCTTTCCCACATATTGCGATTTTATCCTTTATCTTTGGCCACTTAGCTCTCTTGGGGAACTCTCTAGTTTATCTATTGAGACAGTATAACGCGCGATTGCTGGATGTGAAGGGAATTTTTCTCATGACCTTTGCACTAAATGCCTTGATTTTTGTGGTCAATTTGGTAACTGGTGGAGATTACGGATTCTTGACAAAACCGCCATTGGTTGGAGATCACGGCTTAGTAGCTAATTATTTAATCGTTTCTCTGGCCCTGTCAGCAGCGATTACGTTGACAAAGAAAATCTTGGAACTATTTTTAGAACAAGAAGCAGAAAAAATGATTGCAAAGAAAGCTTAAAATCAAGCTTTCTTTTTTCATAAATCTAATTTTTTATAACTTGTTTGGAAAATACAAAAATATGATGAGCGAATGTAAAAAAATGGTAAGTAAATTTAGGAAAAACTAAGCACGATTGGATTTTTTGTGTTATAATATTCTGTGAATAGCTATGCCCTGTTTTAGCTATATTGAATAGAAGTTTGAAACTTGGAAGAGAGAGGATGCGATGTAATGGCTAGAGATGGTTTTTTTACAGGCTTAGATATCGGAACCAATTCGATTAAGGTGTTGGTTGCCGAGCTTAGAAATGGTGAACTAAATGTAATTGGTGTAAGTAATGCCAAGAGTAAAGGTGTAAAGGATGGGATTATCGTTGATATTGAAGCAGCAGCAACTGCTATCAAGTCAGCTATTTCCCAAGCAGAAGAGAAAGCTGGCATTTCAATCAAATCAGTGAATGTTGGTTTGCCTGGAAATCTTTTGCAAGTAGAACCAACTCAAGGAATGATTCCAGTTACATCTGATACAAAAGAAATTACAGATCAAGATGTTGAAAATGTTGTTAAATCAGCCTTGACAAAGAGTATGACACCAGATCGTGAAGTCATTACGTTTATTCCTGAAGAATTTATCGTAGATGGCTTCCAAGGTATTCGTGACCCGCGTGGCATGATGGGGGTTCGTCTTGAGATGCGTGGTTTGCTTTACACAGGTCCACGTACTATTCTTCACAATTTACGCAAGACAGTTGAGCGCTCAGGTGTTCAGGTTGAAAATATTATTATTTCACCATTGGCTTTGGTTCGTTCAGTCTTGAATGAAGGAGAGCGTGAATTTGGAGCTACGGTGATTGATATGGGAGCAGGTCAAACAACTGTTGCTACAATCCGTAACCAAGAACTCCAGTTTACAAATATTCTTCAAGAAGGTGGAGATTATGTCACAAAAGATATCTCTAAAGTCTTGAAGACTTCACAAAAACTAGCTGAAGGATTGAAATTGAACTATGGTGAAGCCTACCCTTCACTTGCAAGCAATGAAACCTTCCAAGTTGAAGTGATTGGTGAAGTAGAGCCTGTAAAAGTTACAGAAAGCTACCTAGCAGAGATTATTTCAGCTCGCATTAAACACATTTTTGAACAAATCAAACAAGAGTTGGAAAGAAGACATTTGTTGGATCTTCCAGGTGGGATTGTTCTGATTGGTGGAAATGCTATTTTACCAGGTATTGTAGAACTTGCACAGGAAGTATTTGGCGTTGGTGTCAAACTTTACGTTCCAAATCAAGTTGGAATCCGTAATCCTGCCTTCGCTCATGTGATTAGCTTGTCTGAATTTGCTGGTCAATTGACTGAGGTGCATTTATTAGCGCAACGAGCAGTCAAGGGTGAAGATACTTTGCGTCACCAACCAATTAATTTTGGTGGGATGATTCAACGCGTTACGCAGGTAGCACAACCGACCCCTATTCAACCAGTTCAAAATACTGAGGTAGAGCAGTCAGCTTCTACGAACGTAGTTGCTCCGAAAGAAGATAAAGTATCTTCTCAAAATAAACCAAAAATCGCAGATCGTTTCCGTGGCTTAATCGGAAGCATGTTTGATGAATAAAAGAGGAAAAATAAACTATGACATTTTCATTTGATACAGCAGCAGCTCAAGGTGCAGTTATTAAAGTAATCGGTGTTGGTGGAGGTGGTGGTAACGCCATTAACCGTATGGTTGACGAAGGTGTTGCAGGCGTAGAATTTATCGCAGCAAACACAGATGTACAAGCTTTGAGTAGTACAAAAGCTGAGACTGTAATTCAGTTAGGCCCTAAATTGACTCGTGGTTTGGGTGCTGGCGGTCGACCTGAAGTTGGTCAAAAGGCAGCTGAAGAAAGCGAAGAAGCCTTGACTCAAGCTATTACTGGAGCAGATATGGTCTTCATTACTGCAGGTATGGGAGGTGGCTCTGGTACTGGTGCAGCTCCTGTTATTGCCCGCATTGCTAAAGATTTAGGTGCTCTTACAGTTGGTGTTGTGACACGTCCTTTTGGTTTTGAAGGAAGTAAACGTGGACAGTACGCTGTAGAAGGAATCAATCAACTTCGTGAACATGTAGATACTTTATTGATTATTTCAAACAACAACTTGCTTGAAATTGTTGATAAGAAAACTCCGCTTCTTGAAGCTCTTAGCGAAGCAGATAACGTACTTCGCCAAGGTGTTCAAGGGATTACGGACTTGATCACAAACCCTGGTTTGATTAACCTTGACTTTGCCGATGTGAAAACAGTTATGGCAAATAAAGGAAACGCCCTAATGGGTATCGGTATCGGTAGTGGTGAAGAACGTGTGGTAGAAGCAGCTCGTAAGGCAATCTACTCACCACTTCTTGAAACAACTATTGACGGTGCTGAGGATGTCATCGTCAACGTTACTGGTGGTCTTGATTTAACCTTGATTGAGGCAGAAGAAGCATCAGAAATTGTTAACCAAGCAGCTGGCCAAGGAGTGAATATCTGGCTCGGAACATCTATCGATGAAAACATGAAAGATGAAATCCGTGTTACAGTTGTGGCAACTGGTGTTCGCCAAGATCGTGTTGAAAAAGTTGTTGGTCATGCACCAAGACAAGCTGTTCGTCATGAGCAAGCAAGTCCTAGCCATGCACACAATCATAATCGTCACTTTGATATGGCTGAAACTGCAGAAATTCCAAGTCCAGCACCTCGCCGTACAGAAACTTCTCAAACTTCAGCATTTGGTGATTGGGACTTGCGTCGTGAGACAATTGTTCGTCCGACTGATTCAGTTGTATCACCAGTTGAACGTTTCGAAGCACCATCTTTACACGATGAGGATGAATTAGACACTCCTCCATTTTTCAAAAATCGTTAAGTAAATGAATTTGAAAGAAAATACAGAACGTGTTTTTCAACAAATAAAAGATGCAAGTCAGCAGTCAGGAAGAGAAGTCAATTCTGTTTCGGTTGTTGCTGTTACAAAATATGTAGACGTACCGACAGCGGAGGCTTTGCTTCCGCTAGGTGTGCATCATATTGGTGAAAATCGTGTGGATAAATTTCTTGAGAAATATGAAGCTTTAAAAGATAGAAATATTACCTGGCATTTGATTGGAACCTTGCAAAGACGCAAGGTCAAAGACGTCATTCAGTATGTTGATTATTTTCACGCTTTGGATTCATTAAAGCTAGCAGAGGAAATTCAAAAAAGAAGTGACCGAGTTGTTAAGTGTTTCTTACAAGTAAATATTTCAAGGGAGGAGAGCAAACATGGTTTTTCAAAGGAGGAACTATTGGAGCTCTTGCCAGAATTAGCAACCTTAGATAAAATTGAATATGTCGGCTTGATGACCATGGCTCCTTTTGAAGCTAGTAGTGATGAGTTGAAAGAAATTTTTAAAGCTACGCAGGATTTGCAACTAGAAATTAGAGAAAAACAAATTCCCAATATGCCAATGACGGACTTGAGTATGGGTATGAGTCGTGACTACAAGGAAGCGATTGAATTTGGCTCAACATTTGTCAGAATTGGTACAGCATTTTTTAAATAGGAAAGAAATATGTCTTTAAAAGATAGATTTGATAAATTTATAGATTATTTTACAGAAGATGGAGAAGATGTTGGTACTGCATACCAGTCTAAAGCTGAAGAGCCGATTGTGACTCCAGTCCCTTCTGTTCAAGAGTTGCCTCAACAAGCTGCTAGTACGCCATCTAAAGATAAAAACATCACTCGTCTTCATGCCCGTCAACAAGAGTTAGCTATGCAAAGTCAACGTTCTACTGATAAGGTGACAATTGATGTTCGTTATCCACGTAAATACGAAGATGCCACAGATATTGTTGATTTATTAGCTGGTAACGAAAGTATTTTGATTGATTTCCAATATATGACAGAAGTTCAAGCACGTCGTTGTTTGGACTATCTGGATGGGGCACGCCACGTTTTAGCTGGTAACATGAAAAAGGTAGCATCTACTATGTACCTGCTGACACCAGTTGATGTTGTCGTCAATATTGAAGATATCAAAATTCTAGATGAATCACAAAATGGTGAATTTGGCTTTGATATGAAACGTACGAGAGTAAGATAATGATCTTTCTCATTCGTTTTGTTCAAAATGCAGTGGATATCTATTCACTGATTTTAATCGTGTTTGCTCTGATGTCTTGGTTTCCCAATGCTTATGAATCACGTCTTGGACGCTTGATTATTAGTTTAGTGAAACCGATAGTAGCTCCCTTGCAACGTTTACCCCTCCAGATTGCAGGTCTTGATTTGTCTGTCTGGATTGCGGTATTACTAGTTCACTTCCTAGGGGAACAGTTGATTCGACTTTTAGTGATCTTTCTATGAACAAGATGATTTATCAACACTTTTCTAAGAATGATTCGTCTTTTATTGATAAGGGAGTAGAATGGATAAAAAAGGTAGAAGATTCTTATTCTCCTTTTTTAACACCCTTTGTAAATCCCCATCAAGAAAAGATTTTAAAGGTGCTAGCATCAACCAACGGCATCTCCTACATGAGCAGTCGGCAGTTTCTTGAAACTGAATATGTACGAGTTCTACTGTATCCTGATTATTTTGAGCCAGAATTCTCTGATTTTGAACTTTCCTTGCAAGAAATTGTCTACCCTAATAAGTTTGAACGCTTAACGCATGCAAAAATATTAGGTACTGTTTTAAACAAGCTGGGAATTGATAGGAAGCTATTTGGTGATATCTTAGTCAACGAAGAGAGGGCACAGATTATCATTAATCGACAGTTTATGCTCCTTTTTCAAGACGGCATTACGAAAATTGCTCGTTTACCGGTTCGTCTAGAAGAACGGGATTTTACTGAGAAAATTGCTACAGTAGAAGATTATCAAGAATTAGATATTTGTATTGCTAGTTCTAGATTAGATGTTTTTCTAGCAGGTGTCTTAAAGCTGTCTAGAAATCAGACAAGTCAGTTAATTGAAAAACAGGCAGTCCAAGTTAATTACCATTTAGTTGAAAAATCAGATTATGCAGTTCAAGTTGGTGATTTGATTAGTGTGAGGAAATTTGGTCGATTGAAACTTGTTAGAGATAATGGGCAAACAAAAAAGATAAAAAGAAATTAACGGTCCAATTATTATTAAGTAAGTGAGGAATAATATGCCAATTACATCATTAGAAATTAAAGATAAAACCTTTGGTACAAGATTTAGAGGTTTTGATCCAGAAGAAGTTGAAGAATTTCTTGAAATCGTTGTTCGTGATTATGAAGATTTAGTTCGAAGCAATCATGATAAAGAGTTGCATATCAAGAGCTTGGAAGAACGTTTGTCTTACTTTGATGAGATGAAAGATTCTTTGAGTCAATCAGTATTGATTGCTCAAGATACGGCAGAGCGTGTGAAACAAGCTGCTCAAGATCGTTCTAATAATATTATCCAACAGGCAGAGCAAGATGCCCAACGTTTGCTTGAAGAAGCAAAATATAAGGCTAATGAGATCTTACGTCAAGCTACTGATAATGCTAAGAAAGTTGCTGTTGAGACTGAAGAATTGAAGAACAAAAGCCGTGTCTTCCACCAACGTCTCAAATCTACAATTGAGAGTCAGTTAGCAATTGTTGAATCATCAGATTGGGAAGATATTCTGCGCCCAACAGCTACCTATCTTCAGACAAGTGATGAAGCATTTAAAGAAGTTGTTGGTGAAGTTCTTGGTGAATCGGTATATTCACAACCAGAAGAAGAACCAATCGATATGACTCGTCAATTTACACCTGAAGAAATGGCTGAGTTACAAGCTCGAATTGAGGCTGGTAATAGAGAATTAGCTGAATTTGAAGCTCAACAAGATCATTATGTAGAAGAACATTTAGAGCCAGTTGAAGTCGAAGGCCCTTCATCGAATGAGGAAGATACAAATAAAGAATCTGTCCTAATCTTATAATGAATAGTGATATGTGAGAACAATATTTTATCCTTATATTTTCAGCGAGCAGGAGATGGTGTGAGTCCTGTAATCCCTAATGATAAGATTATCCTCTCAAAAACTCAAGTCTGAATGAAGTAAGATTTGACGTTCCCCACGTTACGGGATAAGAGGGAGAAAGACTAAATCTTTTTCCGAATAAAGGTGGTACCACGATTTTCGTCCTTTTTGGCAGTCGTGGTTTTTAATTTGTTATTATTTATAAAGGAGATACCATGAAACTCAAAGATACCCTTAACCTTGGGAAAACAGCTTTCCCAATGCGTGCAGGACTTCCTACCAAAGAGCCAGTTTGGCAAAAGGAATGGGAAGATGCAAAACTTTACCAACGTCGTCAAGAATTGAACCAAGGAAAACCTCATTTCACCTTGCATGATGGCCCTCCATACGCGAACGGAAATATCCACGTTGGACACGCTATGAACAAGATTTCAAAAGATATCATTGTTCGTTCAAAATCAATGTCAGGTTTTTACGCACCATTTATCCCAGGTTGGGATACTCATGGTCTGCCAATCGAGCAAGTTTTGGCAAAACAAGGTGTCAAACGTAAAGAAATGGACTTGGTTGAGTACTTGAAACTTTGCCGTGAATACGCTCTTTCTCAAGTAGATAAACAACGTGAAGACTTTAAACGTTTAGGTGTTTCTGGTGACTGGGAAAATCCATATGTGACTTTGACTCCTGACTATGAAGCAGCTCAAATCCGTGTATTTGGAGAGATGGCTAACAAAGGTTATATCTACCGTGGTGCCAAGCCAGTTTACTGGTCTTGGTCATCTGAGTCTGCCCTTGCTGAAGCGGAGATTGAATACCATGATTTGGTTTCAACTTCCCTTTATTATGCCAATAAAGTAAAAGATGGCAAAGGTGTTCTAGATACAGATACTTATATCGTAGTCTGGACAACAACTCCATTTACCATCACAGCTTCTCGTGGTTTGACTGTTGGTGCAGATATTGATTACGTTTTGGTTCAACCTGCTGGTGAAGCTCGTAAGTTTGTGGTGGCTGCTGAATTGTTGAACAGCTTGTCTGAGAAATTTGGATGGGCTGATGTTCAAGTGTTGGCAACTTACCGTGGTCAAGAATTGAACCACATTGTAACAGAACACCCATGGGATACTGCTGTAGATGAGTTGGTTATTCTTGGTGACCACGTTACAACTGACTCTGGTACTGGTATTGTCCATACAGCCCCTGGTTTTGGTGAGGACGACTACAATGTTGGTATTGCTAATGATCTTGAAGTCGCAGTGACTGTTGACGAACGTGGTATCATGATGAAGAATGCTGGTCCTGAGTTTGAAGGTCAATTCTATGACAAGGTAGTTCCAACTGTTATTGAA
This sequence comes from Streptococcus mitis, assembly GCF_000722755.1. Taxonomy (GTDB): domain Bacteria; phylum Bacillota; class Bacilli; order Lactobacillales; family Streptococcaceae; genus Streptococcus; species Streptococcus mitis_CM. The sequence continues at coordinate 126,508 of NZ_JPFY01000013.1, forward strand.
AAACTTGGTAACCTCCTTCTTGCCCAAGAAGAAATCTCTCACTCATACCCATTTGACTGGCGTACTAAGAAACCAATCATCTGGCGTGCAGTACCACAATGGTTTGCCTCAGTTTCTAAATTCCGCCAAGAAATCTTGGATGAAATTGAAAAGGTTAAATTCCACTCAGAATGGGGTAAAGTCCGTCTTTACAATATGATCCGCGACCGTGGCGACTGGGTTATCTCTCGTCAACGTGCTTGGGGTGTTCCACTTCCTATCTTCTACTCTGAAGACGGTACAGCAATTATGACTGCTGAAACTATTGAACACGTGGCTCAACTCTTTGAGGAACATGGTTCAAGCATTTGGTGGGAACGTGATGCTAAGGACCTCTTGCCAGAAGGATTTACTCATCCAGGTTCACCAAATGGTGAGTTCAAAAAAGAAACAGATATCATGGACGTTTGGTTTGACTCAGGTTCATCATGGAATGGGGTTGTGGTAAACCGTCCTGAGTTGACTTACCCAGCAGACCTTTACCTAGAAGGTTCTGACCAATACCGTGGTTGGTTCAATTCTTCACTTATCACATCTGTTGCCAATCATGGCGTAGCACCTTACAAACAAATCTTGTCACAAGGTTTTGCCCTTGATGGTAAAGGTGAGAAGATGTCTAAATCTCTTGGAAATACCATTGCCCCAAGTGATGTTGAAAAACAATTTGGTGCAGAAATCTTGCGTCTTTGGGTAACAAGTGTAGACTCAAGCAACGACGTGCGTATCTCTATGGATATCTTGAGCCAAGTCTCTGAAACTTACCGTAAGATCCGTAACACTCTTCGTTTCTTGATTGCCAATACTTCTGACTTTAACCCAGCTCAAGATGCAGTCGCTTACGATGAACTTCGTTCAGTTGATAAGTACATGACGATTCGATTTAACCAGCTTGTTAAGACCATTCGTGATGCTTATGCAAACTTTGAATTCTTGACAATCTATAAGGCCTTGGTGAACTTTATCAACGTTGACCTGTCAGCCTTCTACCTTGATTTTGCCAAAGATGTTGTTTATATCGAAGGTGCAAAATCACTGGAACGCCGTCAAATGCAGACTGTCTTCTATGACATTCTTGTGAAAATCACCAAACTCTTGACACCAATTCTTCCTCATACAGCAGAGGAAATCTGGTCATACCTTGAGTTTGAAACAGAAGACTTCGTTCAATTGTCAGAATTGCCAGAAGCACAAACTTTTGCTAACCAAGAAGAAATCTTGGATACATGGGCTGCCTTCATGGACTTCCGTGGACAAGCTCAAAAAGCCTTGGAAGAAGCGCGTAATGCCAAAGTTATCGGTAAATCACTTGAAGCACACTTGACAGTTTATCCAAACGAAGTGGTGAAAACTCTACTCGAAGCAGTAAACAGTAATGTAGCTCAACTTTTGATCGTGTCTGAATTGACCATCGCAGAAGGACCAGCTCCAGAAGCTGCTGTTAGCTTCGAAGATGTGGCCTTCACAGTAGAACGCGCTGCAGGTGATGTATGTGACCGTTGCCGTCGTATCGACCCAACGACAGCAGAACGAAGCTACCACGCAGTCATCTGTGACCACTGTGCAAGCATCGTAGAAGAAAACTTTGCGGACGCAGTCGCAGAAGGATTTGAAGAGAAATAATCGAATTATAGATTAAAAAAGTTTTCTGTGTGTGTATTTTAGTTTGATATAAAAGAAAATATTAAACAAAATTAATGTATAATATTAATTTTTAATGAAAAGGAAATATTGATGAAAAAGAAAACACTTGCTCAATTAGATGGTATCATTGGTTTAGTTACAGGAACTATCCTAACCATTTTGCCAATTATTATAATTATGATTGCCTCTATATTTGATGATGAAGAAGTTGTTGGTGTCATCTTAGGAACTATTTTTATTATTTTTAGTTTAGTAAAAATTGGAATTTTAATTCTAGGTATTCTCTCACTAATATACTATAAAGATGATAATAGAATTTCTATTGCACCCTCAGTCTTATTAATTGTTGGCTCTGCACTTGCATTGGTTCCATTCTTAGGATGGATAGGGGGAATCGTCATTATTGTTGGTGCTTCATTATTTTTAGGAAGCCTCAAAAAATTTAAAGTTGAACTATAAATAGAGTTTTTGTCAACTAGAGTAAATGGAGAAACTCTAAAATTGGTTCTTTGTCAGTAGTAGTGGATTAAAGAAAAGCTAAGATAGAGAAAGGACAAATTTCGTCCTTTCTTTTTTGATGTTCAGAGCGATAAAAATCGTTTTTTGAAGTTTTCAAAGTTTCGAAAACCAAAGGAATTTCGTTTGATAAGTTTGATGAGATTATTGGTCGCTTCTGATTTGGAGTTAGAATAGGGTAATTGAAGAGCGTTGACGATTTTTCAATGATTTCATGATTGATGAAAGTTACTATTTTAGTTTTAAGAATTGTGGCTATTGTGTATTTCAAGGGCGATGAGCGTGTGACTCCTGCACTGTCTGTATTGTTTATCGTAGGTAGTTCTGTTGGATTAATCCCATTCGTGGACTAGATAGGAGAAATTATGACAATTATTGGCAATTCCTATACTTTGAAATTTTGAAAAAATTTGAAATTGAAGAATCATATCTTTCGAATTGAGATGGGACGAATTGACTATTTGTTAGAAATACTTATTACAGTATGAAGACGGTTAGCCTTATTTTTTTGTTACCAATTGACGGAAAATCTTACAGGATAAATAAGCTATTTCATTCGTAAAATCTAAAGCATTTATTTGAGACAAAGAACTCTTTTTATAGTATAATGATGGTTGTAGATTAAATATATCAAAATATATATAGAAGTATTTTTGTTTCTTGTAAGTTTATCATAGTGAGGAAGCAAAATGCTTCTTCTATTTTGAAAGGGATAAAATAATAGAGAGGATATAGAATGAAAAAGTTTTTTGGAGAGAAGCAGCATCGTTTTTCCTTACGAAAGTTAGCGATTGGTCTTGTGTCTGCTTCAATTTCTAGTTTATTTTTTGTGTCTATTGCTAGCGGTGGGACCGTATTTGCTCAAGAAAATGTATCTGTTCACTACAAATACGTGACGGATACAGAACTGAGTAGTCATGAGAAGGACTTGATTGTAAAGGATTTTCCTAATATTGCTGAAGATAGTGAGAGTACCTATTATCTAGTCTACCGTATGGATGAGAAAGCCCAACTAGGTCTGTTGCCTAATACCGGTGAGCACAATAATCTGGTTACCGTCCTTACTGGTGGAGCCCTCGCTTCGATTGGACTCCTCATTTTTGCTGTTTCGAGAAAGAAAGGCAATAAGAAAGCATTGTTGAAGGTTGTTTTGATAACAGGCGTGGGGAGCGGTTTGGTCTCTTCGGTTCAGGCTATTGAAAATCAGCTTTTGCTACAATACAATCAAGAATATCAATTATCCCAAGGAGATAGTCTGCCTCTGCCAAGAGTCCTGTCAGGTTATACCTATCTAGGCTATATTAAGCAAGACAAGAAAATTAATCAGTTAGAAACTGTTGCTAGAGATCAGAAACTAGACGATACGGTTCACCCTCATTTCCAGTCCAATGAAGGTGGGCAAAATGTAAGAGATGAGCGGAAAAATCCGTCTCCAACAAGCCCTGCTGACAAGTCAATCCCTTCTCAAGATTCACCCAATCAAAAGCCGTCTGGTATTGCTAGTGTGGATCCTCATGACGAAGTCTTGGCTGGTCGTTTAAATAAACCAGAGCTCTTATACAAAGATCAAGAGATTGAAACCAAGCTAGACTTTGCTGAAGTGGTTCAAGAGAATCCCGAACTAGCAGAGGGAACAATTCGTGTCAAACAAGAAGGTCATGTTGGGAAGAAGGTTGAGGTTGTTCGTATTTTCACTGTTGAAAACCAAGAAATTACTCGTGAGATCCTCTCGACCAAGGTAGAGAAATCCTTGCCACGTATAGTAGAGAAGGGGACTAAGAAGGCAGTTGCTCCGAGTGAAGCCCCCCAGTCTGCAAGAAAAGGTGAGCCAGAGACCCATGCTTCCTTACCAGAATATAAAGGTGAGCAATCTGGTGCAATAGTTGCCCCTGAGAAAACTGATAAACCAGCCTATACAGGCACTCAGTCTGGAGCAATAGTCGAACCCGAGAAAGTAGCTCCACAACCAGAATACAAGGGAACTCAAGCTGGTGCCATCGTCGAACCGGAGACTCAGCCTTCCCTGCCAGAATATAAAGGTGAGCAATCTGATGCAATAGTTGCCCCTGAGAAAACTGATAAACCATCCTATACAGGCACTCAGTCTGGAGCAATAGTCGAACCCGAGAAAGTAGCTCCGCTACCTGAATATCAGGGAACTCAAGCTGGTGCCATCGTCGAACCAGAGGCCCATGCTTCCTTACCAGAATATAAAGGTGAGCAATCAGGAGCTGTTGTAGCCCCTGAGACAGCCGACAAACCAGAATATACAGGCATCCAATCTGGAGCAATAGTCGAACCAGAACAGGCACCATCGAAACCATCTTATACAGGCACCCAGTCCGGAGCGGTTGTTGAACCAGAGCAAGTAGCTCCACAACCAGAGTACAAGGGAACTCAAGCTGGTGCCATCGTCGAACCAGAGGCCCATGCTTCCTTACCAGAATATAAAGGTGAGCAATCAGGAGCTGTTGTAGCCCCTGAGACAGCCGACAAACCAGAATATACAGGCATCCAATCTGGAGCAATAGTCGAACCAGAACAGGCACCATCGAAACCATCTTATACAGGCACCCAATCGGGAGCAATAGTTGAACCCGAACAAGTTGCCCCTCTTCCAGAATATACTGGCAATATTGAGCAAGTAAAACCGGAAACTCCATCTGAAAAACCACAAGAAAAAGATCCAGAAAAAACACTTGAATTAAGAAATGTTTCGGATCTGGAGTTGTATAGTCAGACCAATGGTACTTACAAACAACATGTTTCTTTAGACAGTGTTCCAAGTAATCCAGACACTTACTTTGTTAAGGTAAAATCGTCGTCATTCAAAGATGTCTATCTACCTGTCGCTTCAATAACTGCAGAAATAAAAAATGGACAATCAGTTTATAAAATCATAGCCAAAGCTGAGAAACTCCAGCAAGAGCTAGAAAATAAATATGTCGATAATTTCACCTTCTATCTCGCAAAAAAGGCTACAGAAGAAACAACAACCTTCACTTCCTTTAGCAACTTGGTTAAAGCTATCAACAAGAATCTCTCTGGAACCTATCATTTAGCGGCTAGCTTGAATGCCAACGAAGTGGAGTTGGGACCTGATGACAGATCTTACATCAAGGGCACCTTTACTGGTCAGTTGATTGGTGAAAAGGATGGCAAGCATTATGCTATTTACAACTTGAAAAAGCCTCTTTTTGAAAGCTTGAGAGGGGCCACAGTAGAAAAGTTGAGCCTAAAAAATGTCTCTATTTCAGGTAAAGATGATATCGGTTCACTGGCAAATGAAGCTACGGATAACACAAAGATTAAGCAAGTTCATGTCGATGGTGTTCTGGCTGGGGAACGTGGTATCGGTGGTTTGTTGGCTAAGGCAGACCAATCAAGCATCACAGAGAGCAGTTTTAAGGGAAGAATTGTTAATACCTACGAAACGACTGCTACATACAATATTGGTGGTTTGGTCGGTCATTTGACAGGAGGCAGAGCTTCACTGACTAAGTCAAAAGCGACAGTAGCCATTTCATCCAACACGAATAGTTCAGATCAGACTGTTGGTGGGCTAGCAGGTCTAGTAGACCAAGATGCGCATATACAGGATAGCTATGCTGAAGGTGATATCAACAATGTCAAGCACTTTGGTAGAGTGGCGGGTGTGGCTGGATATTTGTGGGATCGAAAGACGAATGAGGAACAGCATGCAGGAAGATTGACCAATGTACTAAGTGATGTCAATGTAACCAACGGAAATGCTATTACCGGTTACCACTATAATGAAATGAAGGTGGCTAATACATTCAGCAACAAAGCTAATAGAGTCTACAATGTCACCTTGGTCAGGGAAGAAGTCGTCAGCAAGGAATCATTTGTAGAAAGAGGAACAATTTTAGATGCTTCTGAAGTGACTAATAAAAAAGCAGAAATCAATCCTCTCGCTCCTCCAACAGTGGAGCCTCTTTCAACAAGTGGTAGTAAAGAAAGTGATTTTTCTAAGGTGAAGCATTATCAAGCTCAGCGCGCCTTAGCTTATAAAAATATTGAAAAATTGCTACCTTTCTACAACAAGGCAACCGTCGTCAAATACGGAAACCTGGTCAATGAGAACAGTCTTTTATATAAAAAAGCACTCTTGTCTGCAGTCATGATGAAGGATGACCAAGTAATTACGGACATTGTAACCAATAAAAAAAGTGCCAATAAACTCTTGCTCCATTACCAGGATCATTCCTCTGAAACATTCCAGCTCAAGTACCAGACTGATTTTGCTAAGTTAGCAGAATATAGTCTAGAAGATACGGGGCTTCTCTATACGCCAAACCAATTCTTGTATAATCAAGAAACGATTATCCAGCAAGTCTTACCAGAATTGAAGAAGGTAAATTATCATTCAGATGCTATTAGAAACACACTTGGTATTTCACCAAAAGTGAAGCAAACCGAGCTCTATCTAGAAGAGCAGTTTGCTAAAACGAAGGAGCATCTAGAAGACAGTCTGAGAAAACTCTTGTCAGCGGATGCTGGTCTAGTGGAAAACAATCAAGTAATGACAGGTTACATCGTAGATAAAATTAAGCGCAACAAGGAAGCCTTGCTTCTTGGTATGAGCTATTTAGAGCGTTGGTATAACTTTAGCTATGGTCAGGTTAATATTAAAGACTTGGTCTTGTATCACCTTGATTTCTTTGGAAAAGGAAATGCATCTCCGTTAGATACTTTGATTGAGTTAGGGAAATCAGGATTTAATAATCTGCTTGCTAAGAACAACGTTGATACTTATGGTATCAGTCTTGCCAGCCATCATGGAACGACAGATTTGTTTAGCACGCTAGAAAATTACCGAAAAGTCTTTTTACCAAACACTAGCAACAATGACTGGTTTAAAAAACAGACCAAAGCTTTCATCGTCGAAGAAAAATCCACTATTGCAGAGGTCAAAGCCAAGCAAGAGCAAGCAGGGACTAAGTACTCTATCGGTGTTTATGACCGAATTACTAGTAGTACTTGGAAATACCGCAATATGGTCTTGCCTCTCCTTACTTTGCCAGAAAGATCTGTATTTGTCATCTCAACCTTGTCTAGCCTAGGATTTGGAGCTTACGATCGCTACCGCAACAGCGACTATAAGGCTGGAGATGAACTCAATAAGTTTGTTGAAGATAATGCGCGTGAAACAGCCAAGCGTCAGCGAGATCACTACGATTATTGGTATCGTATTTTAGATAATGAGGGACGTGAAAAACTCTATCGTACGATCCTGCTTTATGATGCCTATAAGTTTGGTGATGATCATACTGAAGGAAAGGCTTCAACAATCGCAGACTTTGAGAATTCAAATCCTGCAATGCAACATTTCTTTGGACCAGTTGGTAACAAGGTGGTTCATAATCATCACGGTGCATACGCAACAGGAGATGGTGTCTATTATATGTCTTACCGTATGTTGGATAAGGATGGCGCTATTACGTATACCCATGAGATGACCCATGATTCAGATCAGGATATCTATCTTGGTGGCTATGGTAGAAGAAGTGGTCTTGGTCCTGAGTTCTTTGCTAAAGGCTTATTACAAGCGCCAGATCATCCAAATGATGCAACCATTACTATTAACTCAATCTTGAAACATTCAAAATCAGATAGCTTAGAAGGATCCCGTCTACAAGTCTTAGATCCGACGGAACGATTCAAAGATGCATCCGATCTCCAAAAATATGTTCATAACATGTTTGACCTCATCTATCTGTTGGAATATCTTGAAGGGCAATCAATCGTTAAGAAACTGAATGTTTCCCAGAAAATGGAAGCTCTCAGAAAAATTGAGAACAAGTATGTGAAAGATCCAGCAGACGGAAATGATGTTTATGCTACTAATGTTGTGAAAGATTTGACTGAAGAAGAAGCCCAAAAATTGACTAGCTTTGAGAGTTTGATTGACAATAATATTCTTTCGGCTCGTGAGTATCAGGCTGGCACTTATGAGAGAAATGACTACTTTACGATTAAACTCTTTGCACCAATCTTTTCAGCATTGGGCAGTGAGAAAGGAACTCCTGGAGATCTTATGGGACGCCGGATAGCTTATGAACTCTTAGCTGCTAAAGGATTTAAAGATGGTATGGTCCCATATATTTCCAACCAATATGAAGAAATTGCTAAACAAAATGGTCAAACAATCAACCTCTACGGTAAAAAGCAAGGATTAGTGACAGATAAGCTTGTTTTAGAAAAGCTATTTGGTGGTCAGTATTCATCTTGGGCAGCCTTCAAAAAAGCTATGTATCAAGAGCGCGTTGCTCAGTTTGATCATTTGACTAAAGTTACTTTTAAAGATCCAACGCAATCATGGATGAGCAATGCCACGAAAACCATTCAAAGAGTAAAAGAATTGCAAGAACTGATGGATCAAGCTGTTTTACAGGATGCTACAGATCCTCGTTGGAGTGACTATAACCCAGAAACTGACAGTGCAGTTCATAAACTTAAGAGAGCAGTCTTTAAAGCCTACCTAGACCAAACAAATGATTTTAGAACCTCTATTTTTGCAAATAAAAAGTAATGAATTATAGAAGTTCCTAATCAGGATGAGAGGACTTTACTTCCTGACTGTCAGAACTTGTCGATTTTAACTAGCTTTTTTGTGAAAAATTGTGTAAAATAGAATAGATAAACGAGGGGAAACCTCGGAAAATTTAAAGGAGAATCCATCTAATGGTAAAATTGGTTTTTGCTCGCCACGGTGAGTCTGAATGGAACAAAGCTAACCTTTTCACTGGTTGGGCTGATGTTGATTTGTCTGAAAAAGGTACACAACAAGCGATTGACGCTGGTAAATTGATCAAAGAAGCTGGTATCGAATTTGACCAAGCTTACACTTCAGTATTGAAACGTGCGATCAAAACAACTAACTTGGCTCTTGAAGCTTCTGACCAATTGTGGGTTCCAGTTGAAAAATCATGGCGTTTGAACGAACGTCACTACGGTGGTTTGACTGGTAAAAACAAAGCTGAAGCTGCTGAACAATTTGGTGATGAGCAAGTTCACATCTGGCGTCGTTCATACGATGTATTGCCTCCAAACATGGACCGTGATGATGAGCACTCAGCTCACACAGACCGTCGTTACGCTTCACTTGACGATTCAGTTATTCCAGATGCTGAAAACTTGAAAGTGACTTTGGAACGTGCCCTTCCATTCTGGGAAGATAAAATCGCTCCAGCTCTTAAAGATGGTAAAAACGTATTCGTAGGAGCTCACGGTAACTCAATCCGTGCCCTTGTAAAACACATCAAAGGTTTGTCAGATGACGAAATCATGGATGTGGAAATCCCTAACTTCCCACCATTGGTATTCGAATTCGACGAAAAATTGAACGTAGTTTCTGAATACTACCTTGGAAAATAATTTGTAAAAAGAAAGCCTAGGAATACCTAGGTTTTTCTTTTTATTCTAGTATCCAACTCTTCGAAAAAGCGTTATAATGATATTAAGAAGTAGTTAAAGAAAGTGAGGTTGATGATGGCTTATATTGAGATGAAACATTGTTACAAGCGATATCAGGTTGGGGACACGGAGATTGTGGCCAATCGCGATGTGAATTTTAAGATTGAAAAGGGTGAATTGGTTATTATTCTTGGTGCGTCTGGTGCAGGCAAGTCAACGGTTCTTAATCTTCTTGGGGGAATGGATACCAATGACGAGGGGGAAATCTGGATTGATGGTGCCAATATTGCAGACTATAGTTCCCACCAGAGGACCAATTACCGCCGCAATGATGTAGGTTTTGTTTTTCAGTTTTATAATCTAGTTTCCAATCTGACCGCTAAGGAAAATGTGGAGTTGGCTTCTGAAATCGTGACAGATGCCTTGAATCCTGAGCAGGTTTTGACAGATGTAGGTCTGGCTCATCGTCTCAATAACTTTCCAGCCCAGCTTTCTGGAGGGGAGCAACAGCGAGTCTCCATTGCACGCGCGATAGCTAAAAATCCTAAAATTCTCCTTTGTGATGAACCAACTGGAGCCTTAGATTATCAGACAGGCAAGCAAGTCTTGAAGATTCTCCAAGACATGTCTCGTCAAAAGGGAGCGACGGTGATTATCGTAACTCACAATAGCTCGCTAGCTCCTATCGCAGATCGGGTGATTCACATGCGTGATGCCACTGTTATGAGAGTAACAATCAATGAGAATCCACAGGCTATCGATACATTGGAGTATTAGCATGAAAAAACATACCGAAAAGACTTGCTCCAGTCGGTGACTGCTTCCAAGGGACGCTTTTTATCCATCTTGACCTTGATGATGCTGGGGTCTTTAGCCCTAGTAGGTCTCAAAGTGACTAGCCCCAATATGGAACGTACGGCTGAGGATTATCTTCGTAAAACAAATACCTTGGATCTGGCAGTGATAGCTGATTATGGCTTGGATAAAGAGGATCGAGACGAACTAAAGACCCTTCAAGGAGCAAGTGTTGAGTTTGGCTATATGGCAGACCTAACCGTTGAAAATAGTGAAGAAGCGGTTCGACTTTATTCTAAGCCAGAGGGAATTTCAACTTTTCAAGTGACAGAAGGGCGACTGCCAGAAGCTGATGAGGAAATTTCCTTGGCAGATTTCTGGAAAGACCGCTATCAGATTGGGCAGACTATCACCTTTAGCAAGAAAGAAGAAGGGAAGACCGTCATAAAATCCCAATCTTTCACCATTACTGGATTTGTTCAGTCGGGTGAGATACTTTCTCAAGAAGACTTGGGAGGGGCTAGTAGTGGAAATGGAAGCTTGGCTGGCTATGGAGTGATTGTAGCCAGTCAGTTTGATACAGAAGTGTATAGTATTGCGCGTGTGCGCTATGATGATTTAAAAAATTTGGATGCTTTTTCATCAGACTATAGAAGCAAACGAGATCAACACCAGGAAGACTTACAAAACTTGCTTGCCGATAATGGTCAAAAAAGATTGGCAAGTATCAAAGCAAATGGGCAAAAGAGCTTGGAAGATGGAAAAGAGCAACTCCAAACAGCTGAAAGTAACCTTCAAAAAGTCAAGAGTCAGTTAGAACAGGCTGAAGGTCGATTGAAAACTCAAGAAGAACAAGTGACCGCTTTGCCTGAGCCTCAAAAGAGTCAAGTCAAGGAGCAATTGACAAAAGCTAAGGAAGAATTGGCTACAGAAAAAGAAAAAATGTCTCAGACAGAGAGTAATCTATCCAAGGAAAAAGAGAAGCTTGAACAACACCAGAAAGAGCTTGATGAACTGGCAGAGCCTACTTACCATGTATACAACCGCCAAACCATGCCAGGTGGTCAAGGCTATCTCATGTACAGTAACGCTTCAGCAAGTATTCGTTCTGTCGGGAATATCTTTCCAGTGGTGCTTTTTATGGTTGCTGCAATGGTAACATTTACAACTATGACTCGCTTTGTGGATGAAGAGCGTACCAATGCTGGTATTTTCAAGGCCCTAGGTTACAAGAATAAAGATATTGTTGCCAAGTTTGTCCTCTATGGTTTTCTTGCAGGAACTGTGGGAACCGTTTTAGGAACGCTTCTAGGACATTATCTCCTTGCAGGCGTGATTTCGGATGTTATAACAGCTGGAATGATCGTTGGGAAAAGTCAGGAGTATTTCTACTGGTCTTATAGCCTTCTTGCCCTGGCCTTAAGTTGGGGATCCAGTGTCTTGCCAGCTTATCTAGTGGCACGGAGGGAATTGCACGATGAAGCAGCCCAACTTTTGCTGCCCAAACCTCCCGTTAAAGGATCAAAGATTTTGCTGGAACGCCTGAGCTTTATTTGGAGTCGTTTGAGCTTCACTCATAAGGTTACGGCGCGAAATATTTTCCGTTATAAGCAACGGATGTTGATGACCATTTTTGGAGTTGCAGGTTCGGTTGCTCTCCTATTTGCAGGTCTTGGCATTCAGTCTTCTGTGGGAGGAGTTGTCGATCGTCAATTTGAACAAATCCAGCAATACCAGATGATTGTAGCGGAAAAGAGCGGTGTAACGGAGCAAGAAAAAGCAGACCTAGAAAGTGCCTTGCAAGCTGAGCCTATCCATGCTTATCAAAAGATTTACTCTAAATCCATTGAAAAAGATTTCAAAGGAAAAGCAGGACTTCAGACTATCACCATAATGGTCACAAGCCGAGAAAATTTCAAACCCTTTATCGCATTAGAGGAAAATGGCCAAGAGGTGCAGGTCACAGATGGAGCAGTCGTGAGTCAAAAATTAGCTCAACTAGAAGGCATTACGGTTGGAGACAAGCTGGAGCTTGATGGGAAAGAAATCAGGGTCGCGGCTATTTCTGAAAACTATGTTGGACACTTTGTTTATCTCAACCGAGAAACTTATGAACAAGTCTACGGTACCAGTCCCCAAGACAATACCTACCTAGTAAAATTAAAAGATCCAACACCATCCAATACGGAGAAAGAAGCTGCGGCCTTTATGAAAAAAACTGCTGTTTCTGGGGTGGTCCAAAATGCAACGCCTATCCACCTTTTTGAATCTGTAGCCAATTCTCTCAATAAAACCATGGCAATCCTTGTCCTTGTTTCCGTCTTGCTAGCCATTGTCATTCTTTACAATCTCACCAATATCAATGTGGCAGAACGTATCCGTGAACTTTCGACCATCAAGGTTCTCGGTTTCCATAATAAAGAAGTGACCCTCTATATCTACCGCGAGACCATGGTGCTGTCTTTTGTGGGGATTGTTCTCGGTTTGGTAGCCGGCTACTATTTACATCAATTTTTGATTCAAATGATCTCACCTGCCACCATACTTTTTTATCCACAGGTCAGCTGGGAAGTCTATGCTCTTCCAATCGTCGCAGTGACTGTAATCTTAGCCTTACTGGGTCTCTTTGTAAATCACCACTTGAGAAAGGTGGATATGCTTGAAGCCCTGAAATCAGTAGAGTAGGTCAAGTTTTTAAAAAGTAAATCAGTTGACAAAGTCCCTGCTTCTTGGTAGAATAAGAACTGTCGTAAAGACAAATAACTTCTTCTTGGTTGCAGGCATGCCAACCTGTCACTCGGATGAAGCCAAATAAAAAGGAGAAACATCATGGCAATCTCAAAAGAGAAAAAAATGAAATCATCGCACAATATGCACGTCACGAAGGTGATACAGGTTCAGTAGAGGTTCAAGTTGCTGTCCTTACTTGGGAAATCAACCACCTTAACGAACACATCAAACAACACAAAAAAGACCACGCTACTTACCGTGGATTGATGAAGAAAATCGGTCGCCGTCGTAACTTGCTTGCATACTTGCGTAAAAACGACGTTAACCGTTACCGTGAGTTAATCAACTCTCTAGGACTTCGTCGCTAATCTTGCGTCTAAAACGTTTCTATACTTCGTTGGCTTCGGCTTGATGTACCATTAGTACAATCTTCGCCTCGTCCGCCTAGTCTATAAACGTTTTACCCAGCAAGACTGGAGCTCTCTGATTTTCAGAGGGCTTTTTGTTTTTATCTGCTTGCTTAGGCCGTGTTCAATTAACAAGATACAAAGGCCGTCAAAAGCACAAAGCAAAAATAGGAAAATTGACGAAGAAACTTCAGTTTCTAGGAGATTTTATCTTTTTTGCCAAGTGCTTAGGCCGTGTTCAATTGAGCATATCTTGATAATGAAGCTACTCTAAATTGGGTAGCTTTTTTGTATGGATTTTATCCCAATCTCAAATTGGCTCTCTGATTTTTAGAGGGCTTTTTTATTGAGGTTTTATCGGTCACAATTTTGGAGACTACAAAAACAAAATGACTATGCCAATGTAATCAACTTTGGTTTTATCGGTCACAATTTTAGAGACTACAAAAACCCCATCAGAAGAAGAGAAAAATGAAAATTTGTTTTATCGGTCACAATTTTGGAGATTACAAAAACCTCAAATGGTATCAGCTAATGACACCATAAGGGTGCGCAGCTACTCGGCTTTTCAAGCCGAGTAGCTGTCTGAAAGCCCCCTCGGAGAGCCCACACTTTACGAAGTAAAGTATAGTATGTTATACTTTACATGGAAGTAGTCACCGAATTCCAGTTAGAAATTACTTTGTAACTACGTTTTGAGGAGGAGTAAAATGCTTTCCTATGTTCGACATTACCCACTAGCGATAGCTAAATTAATGTGTCTGTGCTCTCCTAAAATCTGCTGATTTATTACTGACCAATACAGGAGGTTTTTATGGGACAGACAATCATATCTGCTATTGGTGTTTATATTTCTACCAGTATCGATTATTTAATTATTTTAATTATTTTATTTGCACAGCTATCACAGAATAAACAAAAATGGCATATTTATGCGGGGCAATATCTAGGCACAGGCTTACTTGTAGGGGCGAGTTTAGTTGCTGCTTATGTCGTTAATTTCGTGCCTGAAGAATGGATGGTTGGATTGCTTGGTTTAATCCCTATCTATTTAGGGATTCGCTTTGCAATTGTTGGAGAAGGTGAGGAAGAAGAGGAAGAAGAGGAAGAAATTATTGAAAGATTAGAACAAAGCAAGGCAAATCAACTGTTTTGGACAGTTACATTGCTGACAATTGCGTCTGGCGGAGATAATTTAGGTATCTATATACCTTATTTTGCTTCGTTAGATTGGTCACAGACCCTCGTGGCGTTGCTTGTGTTTGTAATCGGCATAATTATCTTATGCGAGATTAGTCGGGTGTTATCCTCTATTCCGTTAATATTCGAGACAATTGAAAAATACGAGCGAATCATTGTGCCCTTAGTATTCATTCTACTTGGACTATACATCATGTATGAAAATGGCACGATAGAGACTTTTCTGATCGTGTAGATTTTTTTGTTTCACTAGGATTTTAGCCCTCTAAAATCAAGCTCTCTGATTTCAGAGGGCTTTTTATGTTGTCACTTTACCTCGCGATATACTCGAGTATAATCTTCGGTTACTAGCACTATAAGGTAAAATAAACCAGATTTTCTCCCTTCGTGGAGATTTTATCTTTTTTGCCAAGTGCTTAGGCCGAGTTCAATTAACAAGATACAAAGGCCGTCAAAAGCACAAAGCAAAAATAGGAAAATTGACGAAGAAACTTCAGTTTCTAGGAGATTTTATCTTTTTTGTCAAGTGCTTAGGCCGAGTTCAATTGAGCATAGCTTGATAATGAAGCTAGTCTAATTAGGTAGCTTTTTAGATATAAAACTATTTTATTATCTAAATATAGAATAAATTAGGGCTTGCATTCAAAACATGGTATAATAGGTCTATATAGCTAAATAAAGTAAACCTATCACAAGGGATTAAGAAAAAGGATAGAACAGTCATGTCAACAGTAAAAAGTGATCTAAATATTGCTCAAATGTATGCGAGTCAGCTGAAAAATGCTTGTCAATCGTTAACAGCAATTGCTGTGGCTAGTCAAGATGATCGAACGACCCTTCAAGGAAATAACAAAGCCCATCAATGTCTGACAAAGTCTCAAAATCTAGCTAGTCAGATTTCGGCAGCCGTCACCCTGACTTCAGAACGACTGCACTCTATAGCGAGTGATTTTGAGGCGTTAGATGAAGCGGGTGCCAATGGTTTTAGGAGTCATGCATGAGCAAGTTGGATGAGTTGAAGAAAAGAGAGCGAGAACTCTTGTACCAGCTAGAAGACAATGGAAAAGAGAAATATCGCACCAAAGAACTGATAGAAACCTTTGAAGGGTATGATAGAGCTAGTCACCGTTATCAAAATGATTTGTGGGAGGTGGCCTATCAGAGCCGATATGCAGGACAGTTGGAAGAAACGCTCCTACAAAGAAACCAACTTAAAAACCAAATTCTTGAGAACCTCAGCTACCGCATGGATGATTTGAAAAAAGAAAAGTTCCGATTAGAGGGAGACTTGGATGAGGTCTACTATGAAAGACGCAAAGAACTAGAAAGAGAGGAGGAAAAAAGACATGGGCATTGATATGTACTTAGAACAATCACAACTACAAAGTTCGAGTGTAGCAACTATGTGCCAATCTCAGGTGGAGGCTTATCAAGACTTGCAATCAGCCATTCAAAAGTTTTCAGAGGATACAGAGAGTCTAAAGGGCGATGCTTATAATTCGGCTAGAAGTTTTTTTGCAAGTGTCTTATTGCCCTTGAGCAAAGGAGGACAGCTCTATGCGGAAACCTTCTCTCAAGCCATCAAGAAATTACCAGAAGACTACCAAAGTATGGTCGACAGCAAGAGTTGGCGGGAGGATGATTTGCTTGATAAGATCCGCCAGGAAGAGCAAATGATTGCCTATCTAGATGAAGTCAACCAATTCCTTTCTAGCTTGACCATGGATAGTGAAGAAAAGGGAAGATTGAGACGCAGTAATGTGGAACTCATGCGAGGACACCATGCGAATAAACGCGTCTATGAAACGATTTTGAGAGACCTGCGTGCCTATGATAGCTATTCAGGAGGACTGTTCGATGAACTAGACAGTATCGATGTGCAACTGAGTCGAGGACTGGCCCAGATTGAAACGAGTTGGGATGCAAAGACAGGGGTCTTTAAAGTCCCATCTGACCTGACTTGGGCCAACTACCTGACTGCCTATTCTGACACAAAGGATATGAAGCTCAGTCGTCAAGAGAAGGCCTTTGTCCAGACCATGATGGCAGAATACGGCTTTGATGCCGAGACAGCCCAACAGCTCTTGACCATCAAGCAGGGGATAGACAAGAAGTTTCCAACCTCTAGTCAAGAGTTTCGTGACTATATCTTTTTGCGAGTTGTCGGTGCGGTCAACTATGATGACTTTAAGTGGAACGAAACGGCAGGTGGATTGTGGCAATATTTTTATAAAGAATTTGTGAGTGATCCGAATACAGGCCAAAAATTGAGAACTTTGAAACCAATTCTTGAAATTTATCAAGAACTGGGGTTGAAAGAAGAAAAGGCCAAAGAACTGTATTATAATCTTAGACTGCAGCATGAAATGGCGGGTGGTGAATATGACAGTATCTATGACATTAAGACTGCTGACGAAAAAACAGGCTCAAATTACTATGATTCTTATAAAAAATCATTTGAAGAAGTTTATGGGACTAGGATTGATTTTGATACGTTTTGGAATAGCAAACTGAAGGCTTATTCTAACAATGGAGCAGGCCATGCAGACTTTACCCACCAGTCTATTACTATGGCCACTCATCTTAATCCTAATCAAGTTCAGTTAGCCGATATCTATGGCGGTAGAGAGCGTGTCAAGGACCTTTCAGGCTGGGAGGGAGATACGACCTTTAATGCAAATGATATGAAGCCCAGCATTGGAGAAGCTGACTACAAGGCTGATTTGGACTCGGTCAACCTTATCGGCCACATGCAGAAGGGGCAATCCTATGACCAAGCCATATCTTCTTACTATGCTGACCTACAAAAAGACTCCTCTCAGAGAGAAAGAGAATTCCTAAAAAATAAGGATTGGGATACAGTCAGAGATACTATTTATGATAGTTTGCGACCAACGGATATTAAGCTAGATGGGGAGGATGCTCTTAAGGCATATATTGAAAGAAAATATCCAGAAGTATCGACATTTTTAAATCGTTTGGAAGCATTAGCAGATTAGGAGAATGATGATGAAAAAAATATTAGCTTTAATAGCGTTGTTCGCACTAATTGTATTATCCTGTTTCTACTTTTTTATCCATCAACCTAAAAACATTTTTGATGAGATTTATCAGGAGACGGAAAAAACCTATCGGTCAAATAATATTTTAAGAAATATAGATGGGTTTAAAATCAGATCAGGTTGGCCAAGTGATGATCCCAATATATCCTATACTCCTTTTGGAAAGTATGAAACTCTACCCAAAGGCTATAGTGATATAACCATTAACCTTAATTTTGGAAAAGGTATAAAGGGGGTGTTGATTCTTTTTGAAAGAAAGACTAATTCGAATATTACCCTATGGTATTCGGCACACTATAATATGCAAAAGAAAGTGCTAAAAAAAGAGCTTGCCATCATTGAAGAGCCAAGGAAACCAGGTCAATATATTAATGATGAAGAAAAAGTAAGAGAATATTTAAGACAAAATAATATTTCTAAAGAAGAATTAGAGAAAGATTATGATGAAATCATCAACCAGAAAGTCTTAAAAGACTGGTGTACCATCTATGACAGTAAGTATTCGCCAAGTAACTATGGTGAGGTCAAGATTGAAACCCAGTGGGAGAATTGGTGATAGGCCATGCAGACTTTACCCATCAGTCCATTACCATGGCGACTCATCTAAATCCTAATCAAGCTCAGTTATCCGATCTCTATGGTGGTAGAGAGCGTGTCAAGGACCTTTCAGGGTGGGAGGGAGACACGACCTTTAACGCTAATGATATGAAGCCAAGTATTGGCGAGGATGACTACAAGGCTGACCTAGATTCGGTCAACCTTATAGGCCGGATGCAAAAGGGGCAATCCTATGACCAAGCCATAACTTCTTATTACTCTGACCTTCAAAAGGATTCGACTCTGAGAGAAAGAGAATTCTTGAACAATAAGGATTGGAAACACGTCAAAGGTCTGATTTATGCAGGAGTAGTGCCTCCGAATATACTGAAGAAAGGCGAGGCATCTATTAAAGAGTATATTGAGGAAAAATACCCCGAAGTATCGACATTTTTAAATCGTTTGGAATCAGTGGCAGATTAGGAGGAAAAGTTAATGAAGAAAACACTCAGTATATTGGCTATAGTCATAATTATCATATCATCCTGTTTTTACTTTTTTAGTAGACAACCTAAAAACATTTTTGATGAAATCTACCAAGAAACTGAGAAAACTTATCGGACAAATAATATTTTAAGAAAAATAGATGGCTTTGAAATTAGTCCAGGTTGGCCAAGTGATGGAGAGTATTTTAAATATAGCCCTTTAGGGAAGTATAAGACTCTTCCAGAAGGCTATCTTGAACTGAGAGTTGGATTTAATTTTGAGAAAGCGTATAGTAAAATGTTTGTTTCAGTTGAGAGAAAAATAGCTGATGGAACGAAGATATGGATGATCAGCAAATATAATCCAAACACTAAAACAATCACAAAGTCAATTCAGATTGTATTATCAGGAAAAGAGGATAGTTATATTGAAGATGAGGCCCAAGTGAAATCCTATCTAGAGCAGTATGGTATCACTGCTAAGGATTTGGATTCTTACTACGGCGAAATCGTCAATCAGAAAGTCTTGAAAGATTGGTGCACGATTTATGACAGCAAGTACTCGCCAAGCAATTATGGCGATGTCAAGATTGAAACCCAGTGGGAGAATTGGTGATAGCATGAAGAAAATACTAGGTGTTTTAACAATAATTGTATTACTTGTATCAGTTTGTTTTTACTTTTTTCCTAAACAACCTAAAAATATTTTTGATGAAATCTACCAGGAGACAGAGAAGACATATCGTACAAATAATATTTTAAGGCATATAGATGGGTTTAAAATCAGTCCAGGTTGGCCAAGTGATGATCCAAATATATCCTATACTCCTTTTGGAAAGTATGAAACTCTTCCCAAAGGCTATAGTGATATAACCATTAACTTTAATTTTGGTTCAGGTATTAAAGGGATGTCGATTCGTTTTGAAAGAAAGACTAATTCAAATATTACCCTATGGTATTCTGCACACTATAATATGCAAAAGAAAGTGCTCAAAAAGAAACTTGCGATTTTTGAAGAGCCAAGGAAACCAGGTCAATTTATTGATGATGAAGAAAAAGTAAGAGAATATTTAAGAAAAAATAATATTTCCAAAGAAGATTTAGACAAAGACTATGATGAAATCGTCAACCAAAAAGTCTTGAAAGACTGGTGTACCATTTATGACAGTAAATACTCGCCAAGCAACTATGGTGAGGTCAAGATTGAAACTCAGTGGGAGAATTGGTGACATAAAGATTCTCACTAATTATATAAACAGGTGGCTCTCTATTTTCAGAGGGCTTTTTATGGTGTCACTTTACCTCGATATACTCAAGTATAATCTTCGGTTACGATTATTAGTACTGTAAGACCAACTATATTTATTTTTCTCATCTTGTTCCATTGTTGAAAATATGGTATACTTTTAATGAGAATTTTCTAAATTTTTAAGATTCTATCAAAGGAGGTTTTCATGCTTTCCAAATTTTCTGGAAGCCGACAAGACCAGCAATTTGTGTTACTCTTAGTTATTTTGCTAGGTATTTTAGGGATTTCTCTCTTTCTAGCAGTTTCAATGGGATCTGTTGCGATTGATCTAGGAGATACCTATCGGATTATTTTGAGCAGGTTAGGATTTCCTCTTGAGATAGGAGAGGTTTCCAAGTCTACTCTTGCCATTGTATGGAACATGAGATTCCCCCGAGTATTGTTAGGTCTGATAGTAGGAGCAGGCCTTTCTATGTGTGGTAGTGTGATGCAGTCTACAGTGAACAATCCCATCGCAGAGCCTTATGTCTTAGGAATATCTGCGGGTGCAACTCTAGGGGCAACCTTGAGCATCATTCTTGGTTTAAAATTGGTGATTAGCCTTGGAGCTTTTCTTGGAGCTATTTTGGCAACAATTGCTGTCCTCATCATTGCCTCTATTCAGGGAAGGATGACGACTTCCAGTCTGATTTTATCAGGAACGGTGGTCAACGCTCTCTTTCTGGCTTTTTCAAACTTTATTATCTCAGTTGGAGCTAATGCGGATAGTGTGATGACCATTAAGTTTTGGACCATGGGCTCGCTCGCTGGGACTAGCTGGTCTGACTTATTCTTGCCAACTATAGTAGTAGGAATAGCCTTTCTATTTTTCTTTACTCAGTATCGTGTTTTCAACGCGATGATGATGGGAGATGAGGCTGCTTTAACTTTGGGGATTCCCTTACGCTTTTATTGGTATCTTTATGTGACCATGGTGGCTGTGCTGACAGCAGTCTTAGTGGCAACCTGTGGGATTATTGGATTTGTCGGTCTGATTACTCCACATTTAGCTCGAGGGTTAGTAGGAACGAGTTACAAGAGACTTTTTCCTGTTGCAACCTTGCTAGGTGCCCTCTTTGTCATCTGGGCAGACGTACTCTCTCGTATCATCATTCCAAACGCAGAGCTTCCTATTGGTATTTTCACAGCCTTAGTAGGTGCTCCCTTCTTTATCTACATTGTTGGAGGTAGGCGAAGGGAGGTGAGGGTCTGACATGGACTTGATTTGTAAGGATATCCATTTTGGACTGGGAGAGAAAAAAATCCTCAAGGGAGTTTCTCTTAAAGTTGAAGGGAATCAATTTCACACGATACTAGGACCAAATGGAAGTGGAAAAACCAGCCTGCTTAAACTCCTCTATCGTCAGGAAAAGGCGGATAAAGGCTTGATAAGCTTAGATGGAAAGCCTCTGGAACAATGGACGATCAAAGAAACAGCCAAGCAAATGGCAGTTGTGACCCAGTTTAACCAGCTGCAGTTTGATTGTACAGTTGAGGAAATCGTCTTGCTGGGAAGAACTCCCCACCTCTCTTTTTTACAGAAGGAAAGGGAAAGAGATTTTACACTCGTTCAAGATGCCCTCGTTAAGGTGGATATGCTGGAGAAGAAAACTCGTCTCTATTCGTCTCTGTCAGGGGGGGAGAAACAACGAGTCTTATTAGCCCGAGCCTTGGCGCAAGAACCGACTCTCTTGCTCCTGGATGAACCAACCAATCACCTGGATATCAAGTATCAGCTAGACTTGTTGGCCATTGTGAAAAATCTCAAGGTCAATGTTCTAGCTGTCCTACATGATATTCAACTTGCTTGTCGCTATTCGGATTATCTCTATCTGATGAAAGAGGGAGAAATCCTTTACCAAGGGACTCCAAAGGAGACCATCACCCCTGAGTCATTGCAAACTGTATACGGAGTTCAAAGTCAGGTGACTTGGACCGAGGATCAGCAAGCCATGATTCACTATTTATAAGAATGAAAAGGAAAACAAGATGAAAAAAACACTAAGCATTTTACTCGTAACAGTAGCTACCTTAACTTTGGCAGCTTGTGGCAATACTACTACAGAAAAAGCTACCACACAATCTAGCACAGAAACAAGTCAAAAGGCGAGCACAGAGACGACTTATCCACTAACGGTCAAAACCTATGACGCTAAAGGAAATGAAGTTGAACAAGTTTTTGACAAGGCACCTGAAAAAGTTATCACCAACAATCTTTCTACCACTGAAATCTTATTGGAGTTAGGCTTGAAGGATAAAATTGCTGGCATGCTTAACCCTGATAATGCTGTGACGGACAAATACAAGGACGCTATTGCAGCTATTCCTCAAATTGGGGATAAAAAAACAGTCTCACAAGAGACAGTCCTTTCTTATGAGCCAGACGCTGTGATGGGTCGAAACATGATGTTTTCTGAAAAATCCTTGGGGACAGTTAGCACTTGGAATGAAAACAAAATCCCAGTCTATACGCAAAAAGCTTCTCTCTCAACGATTCAGCAAGATTTGGGGAATATCGTAGAAGATGTCAAAAATCTTGGAATGATTTTTAATGTTCAGGACAAGGCCAATGAATACGCAGCCCAATTACAAACTAAAATTGACGCTGTTAAGAAAGCAAACCCAGCAAGTCAAGGTGAAAAGAAAAAGGCTTTGATTATGGTTGCTTATAATGATGAAACCTTCGGTGCCTACAAGTCTGCTTTGCAAGAAAGTTTGCTGAACCAACTTGGTTATACAAACGTTGCTACGGGGACATCAGGCTTGACCTTGGAAAACCTCGTGTCAATGGATCCTGAATTGATTATCTATGTAACCAGCGACCGCAATAAAAAATTGGATGAAAAAGCAGTAGAGTTGATGAAGGCAAATGCTGTTTTGGAAAGCGTTCCTGCTATTAAGAATCAAAAAATCATGACCATCTCTTACGATGAGTTGATGGACTATGGTCCAGCAGTGATTGATTCTCTTGAGAAAATCAATGACTTTATCAATAAATAATGAGTTTGATTGGGAAGGAATTCAAGTCAAAATCAGCCTTCCTTCTAACTACGACCCCAATCAAACCTATCCGGCTATTTTATTGAATGATGGAAACTTGGACTTCCTATCGTCCCTTTCTGAATCTATGATTTTAGTGGGCTTGACCTCTAAAAATCGCCTAGACGACTACACTCCCTGGAAGGCATCTGCTCTGAGAGATGGGGCTCCAGATTTTGGTGGTCAGGCAAATGCCTATCATGGTCATTTATTTGGTGGTCTTTTAGACAGGTTGCATTCGCTTTATCGCCTGGATGAAGCACGCCTTGCCTACGGAGGTTATTCACTAGGTGGCTTGGCGGCAGTTTACAGTCTTTTCAGCTTTGACAAGGTTTCCTGTGTCTTCTCCATCTGCGGTTCCTTTTGGTATCCTGATTTTGTGACTTATTGCAAGGCAGAGACAGTGAAAAATCTAGACTGTTTGCTGTATTTACAGAATGGTCAAACAGAAGGAGTCAATCATACTAATCGTTTGGCTCAAGCACCAGTCTATGCTGAGCAGATTCATACCAGTCTTCAGAAACGCTATCCGAACGGTCAGTTTGTCTTTGATCCTTATGGACACCATGAACAAGTGGCTGAACGATTTTTAGCCTTTTCTAGCTGGTTGACCCAAAAATGGAAAATCAAGTAAAAGAATTATCCCTTGGCTTTTGCCAAGGGATTGTTGTATTTTTTAACCAAGTTTTTCTCTTTTCTTATCTGGATTCCAGATAAAGCTTGCGATAAAGCTAAAGATGATAGTTAGGATAGCGAGGATAATGGCAAGGATGAGGGCAGGAATGCGGATAAACCACCAGAGTGGATTTGGTTTTTTATCATTGCGCCATTGTTTCGTTTCTTGGTCCAAACGTTGAAATTCTGTTTGGATACGATTGGCGACTGTTTCAATGCCTTCGTCATTCATTTTCTTGATATCGGAGATATCGATTGGATTTCCAAAGTTCATATCGACACGCTCGCGGCTAACCAAGCCTTTCAAGGTCATAGGACCTGTGTAGGTAACCGGCATGATACGGACCTTGGCCATTTTGGCAATCAGGGCAACGCCACCCTTGACATCGTTTGAGTGACGGCTCCCACTTGGAAACATGATGAGAGAGCGATCACTTTTTTTAAGAACATTGATAGGATATTTGATGGCAGAAGCACTAGGATTTTCACGGTCGATAGGAAAGGCACCACACATACGAATCCACCAGCCAAAGATACGGTTGGTAAAGAGCTCTTTTTTGGCCATAAAGATAAATTGTTTTGGCTTGGTCGCAAAGGCCATGTAAACTGGATCCCACCAGGTACGGTGAGGCGCAACTAAAATATAATTTTCATCTTGATTAGGAATTTTATCAGTATTATGATAGTGGGCATTGCCATTGATGGACCATAGGAGTAAGACAACCAATCCACGTAAATAAGTATAAAACATGCGATCTCCTTCGATTCTTTTCTTGTTATTATTATACCTTATCAAAGGAGGGCTGGCAAACTTTTCCCTTGACTAGGTCCATATTTGGGATGAGATTAGAATTCTTTTAGAAAAAATGATATGATAGAATTTATGGATAAAAATAAGATTATGGGATTAACCCAAAGAGAAGTCAAGGAAAGACAGGCTAAGGGCTTGGTCAATGATTTTACTGCTTCGGCCAGTACCAGCACTTGGCAAATCGTTAAACGAAATGTCTTTACCCTTTTTAACGCTTTGAACTTTGCTATTGCTTTGGCACTAGCCTTTGTGCAGGCTTGGAGCAATCTGGTCTTCTTTGCCGTTATCTGCTTTAACGCTTTTTCAGGAATTGTGACCGAGCTGCGGGCTAAACACATGGTGGATAAGCTCAATCTCATGACCAAGGAAAAGGTCAAAACCATTCGTGATGGCCAAGAAGTGGCTCTGAATCCTGAAGAATTGGTGTTAGGAGATGTCATTCGTTTGTCTGCAGGAGAGCAGATTCCCAGTGATGCCTTGGTTTTGGAAGGCTTTGCGGAAGTCAATGAAGCCATGTTGACGGGGGAAAGTGATTTGGTGCAGAAGGAAGTGGATACCTTGCTTTTGTCAGGAAGTTTCCTAGCTAGTGGGTCAGTTTTGGCTCAAGTCCACCATGTCGGTGCTGACAACTATGCTGCCAAGCTCATGCTAGAAGCCAAGACCGTTAAACCCATCAACTCCCGTATCATGAAATCGTTGGACAGGTTAGCTGGTTTTACTGGGAAGATTATCATTCCTTTTGGTCTGGCTCTCTTGCTAGAAGCCTTGATGTTGAAAGGCTTGCCTCTCAAGTCATCCGTTGTAAATTCGTCGACAGCCCTTTTGGGGATGTTGCCCAAGGGAATTGCCCTTTTGACCATTACTTCGCTTTTGACTGCGGTGATTAAGTTGGGCTTGAAAAAGGTCTTGGTTCAGGAGATGTACTCTGTTGAGACCTTGGCACGCGTGGACATGCTCTGTTTGGACAAGACGGGTACCATCACCCAAGGGAAGATGCAGGTGGAGGCTGTTCTTCCACTGACGGAAACTTATGGTGAAGAGACCATTGCCAGCATTTTAGCCAGCTACATAGCTCACAGTGAGGATAAAAATCCAACAGCTCAAGCTATTCGCCATCGTTTCCAAGGTCAGGTAGTCTATCCTATGATCTCTAATATGCCTTTCTCAAGCGACCGCAAGTGGGGAGCCATGGAGTTAGAAGGTTTGGGAACAGTTTTCTTAGGGGCGCCTGAGATGTTGCTGGATTCTGAGGTCCCAGAAGCCAGAGAGGCATTGGAGAGAGGTTCACGTGTCTTGGTCTTAGCTCTCAGTCAGGAGAAATTAGACCATCACAAGCCACAGAAACCATCTGATATTCAGGCTCTAGCCTTGCTGGAGATCTTGGACCCGATTCGGGAGGGAGCAGCAGAGACGCTGGACTATCTCCGTTCTCAGGAAGTGGGGCTCAAGATTATCTCTGGTGACAATCCAGTTACGGTATCCAGCATTGCCCAGAAGGCTGGTTTTGCGGACTACCACAGCTATGTCGATTGCTCGAAAATGACGGATGAGGAATTGATTGCTCTGGCGGAGGAGACTGCTATTTTCGGACGTGTTTCCCCTCATCAAAAGAAACTCATCATCCAAACACTGAAAAAAGCGGGACATACAACAGCTATGACAGGGGATGGAGTTAATGATATCCTGGCTCTTCGTGAGGCGGATTGTTCCATCGTAATGGCGGAAGGGGATCCGGCGACGCGTCAGATTGCCAATTTGGTTCTCTTGAACTCTGACTTTAATGATGTTCCTGAGATTCTATTTGAAGGTCGTCGCGTGGTCAATAACATTGCCCACATTGCACCGATTTTCTTGATAAAGACCATCTATTCTTTCTTGCTCGCAATTATCTGTATCGCCAGTGCTTTACTAGGTCGGTCTGAATGGATCTTGATTTTCCCTTTCATTCCAATCCAGATTACCATGATTGACCAGTTCGTGGAAGGTTTCCCACCATTCGTTCTGACTTTTGAGCGAAATATCAAACCTGTTGAGCCAAACTTCCTCAGAAGATCTATGCTTCGTGCTCTACCAAGTGCTCTCATGGTCGTCTTCAGCGTTCTTTTTGTGAAAATATTTGGAAGTAGCCAAGGTTGGTCTGAGTTAGAAATCTCAACTCTACTCTATTATCTCTTGGGATCAATTGGTTTCTTATCCGTATTTAGAGCCTGCATGCCATTTACCCTATGGCGTGTCCTCTTGATTGTTTGGTCAGTAGGAGGCTTCCTAGCCACAGCTCTCTTCCCAAGAATTCAAAAACTGCTTGAAATTTCAACCTTAACAGGACAAACATTACCTGTTTATGGTGTCATGATGTTGGTCTTTACCGTGATTTTCATCCTGACTAGTCGCTATCAATCCAGAAAATAAAGAAAGGCTGCAATCTGTGGATTGCGGTCTTTTTAGGTACAAGATTGCCAGTTGAAATGTGGTATAATAAGAGGTAATAGAGTTTGGAAAGTGAGAGAAGATGATTTCAAAGAGATTAGAGTTGGTGGCGTCTTTTGTGCCGCAGGGAGCCATTTTACTAGATGTGGGGAGTGACCATGCTTATCTGCCTATCGACTTGGTCGAAAGAGGCCAAATTAAAAGTGCCATTGCAGGTGAGGTGGTGGAAGGCCCCTATCAATCTGCGGTCAAAAATGTTGAGGCTCATGGTCTAAAGGAGAAAATCCAAGTCCGTTTAGCCAATGGTCTGGCAGCTTTTGAAGAGGCAGACCAAGTGTCGGTCATCACTATTGCTGGCATGGGCGGCCGTTTGATTGCTAGGATTTTAGAAGAAGGCTTGGACAAGTTAGTCAATGTAGAGCGTCTGATTCTCCAGCCCAATAATCGTGAAGACGACTTGCGTATTTGGTTACAAGACCATGATTTTCAGATTGTAGCTGAAAGCATCTTAGAAGAAGCTGGCAAGTTTTACGAGATTTTGGTGGTGGAAGTAGGACAAATGAAGCTATCAGCCAGTGATATTCGCTTTGGACCTTTCTTGTCCAAAGAGTTCAGTCCAGTCTTTGTCCAAAAATGGCAAAAAGAAGCTGTTAAGCTAGAGTTTGCCCTCGAACAAATTCCAGAAAAAAATCTGGAGGAACGTCAAGTTCTAGTAGATAAAATTCAAGCCATCAAGGAGGTTCTCCATGCTAGCAAGTGAGGTAATTAACGCATATGAAGCCTTTTGCCCTCAGGAATTTTCTATGGAGGGAGACAGTCGTGGCCTGCAAATTGGCACTTTGGACAAGGATATCCAAAGTGTCATGGTTGCTCTGGATATTCGTGAAGAAACGGTGGCTGAAGCCATTGAAAAGGGTGTGGACTTGATTATCGTCAAGCACGCGCCGATTTTCCGTCCCATCAAGGACTTGGTAGCCAGCCGTCCACAAAATCAGATTTACATTGATCTCATTAAGCATGACATCGCAATTTATGTCAGCCATACCAATATTGACATCGTTGAAAATGGCCTCAATGATTGGTTCTGTCAGATGCTAGGTATCGAGGAAACGACTTATCTGCAGGAAACTGGCCCTGAACGTGGGATTGGACGTATTGGAAATATTCAGTCTCAGACATTTGGGGAATTGGCCCAACATGTCAAGCAAGTCTTTGGTTTAGATAGTCTTCGATTGGTGCATTATCAAGAGAGTGATTTGCAGAAGTCTATTTCAAGAGTGGCCATCTGTGGTGGAAGTGGGCAGTCATTCTATAAGGATGCATTGGCAAAGGGGGCAGATGTCTATATCACTGGTGATATTTACTACCACACTGCCCAGGATATGTTGTCTGATGGCTTGCTAGCATTGGACCCAGGTCACTATATTGAAGTGCTTTTTGTGGAAAAAATTTCTGCACTCCTTACTCAATGGGAGGCTGAAAAAGGCTGGACTATCGATATTGTACCTAGTCAAGCATCGACCAATCCTTTCCACCATATCTAGTTAGAAAGTGAAAACAATGAAAAAAGTTGCCATTATCGGAGCAGGGATTGTAGGTGCAACAGCTGCCTACTACCTCTCGAAAGAAAGTGACCTAGAGGTGACCGTTTTTGACCATGGACAAGGTCAAGCTACTAAGGCCGCAGCAGGAATTATCAGCCCTTGGTTTTCCAAACGCCGCAATAAAGCCTGGTACAAAATGGCGCGCTTGGGGGCTGACTTTTATGTGGATTTATTAGCTGATTTAGAGAAGTCAGGACAAGAAATCGACTTTTACCAGCGTTCGGGAGTCTTTCTCCTGAAAAAGGATGAAACTAAGTTGGAAGAACTCTATCAACTAGCCCTCCAGCGTAGAGAAGAATCTCCTTTGATAGGGCAATTAGCCATTCTGGACCAAGCATCAGCTAACGAATTATTCCCTGGCTTGCAGGGATTTGATCGCTTGCTCTATGCTTCTGGTGGAGCGAGAGTAGATGGTCAACTCTTAGTGACTCGTTTACTAGAAGCCAGTCAGGTCAAGCTGGTCAAAGAAAAAGTAACTCTGACACCTTTAGCATCAGGTTACCAGATTGACGAAGAGGTGTTTGATCAGGTTATTTTGGCGGCGGGAGCTTGGTTGGGACACCTGTTAGAGCCTTTAGGTTATGAAGTAGATGTTCGTCCCCAAAAGGGGCAACTCCGAGATTATCAACTTGCCCAAGACATGGAAGCTTACCCTGTTGTTATGCCTGAAGGGGAGTGGGATTTGATTCCTTTTGCAGGTGGGAAATTGTCCTTAGGTGCTACCCATGAAAATGATATGGGATTTGATTTGACGGTAGATAAAATCTTGCTCAAACAAATGGAGGAGGCAGCCTTGCCCCATTATCCAGTTTTAGCTAGAGCGACTTCAAGAGCTGAGCGTGTGGGAATCCGTGCCTATACCAGTGATTTCTCTCCTTTCTTTGGGCAAGTGCCAGAATTGGAAGGTGTCTATGCTGCTAGTGGACTAGGTTCATCAGGCCTCACAACGGGTCCTATCATTGGTTACCATCTAGCTCAACTGATCCAAGACAAGGAGATGACTTTGGATCCTCTAAACTATCCAATTGAAAACTATGTCAAACGAGTAAAAAGAGAATAAGAATTTTACTGAAATTTTAGCCTCCCCTCTAGGATGGCAAATGACATTCCCTATCAAAAATGGTAAAATAAGAAAAAATAATCCGAGAATCGAGGAAAGAAGATGCAAGAAAAGATTTTAGTAACGGGTGGGGCAGGTTTTATCGGGACCCACACTGTTATTGAGTTAATCCAAGCAGGTCATCAGGTTGTTGTGGTGGATAACCTTGTCAACAGCAATCGCAAAAGTTTAGAAGTTGTTGAAAGAATCACAGGAGTTGAAGTGCCTTTCTATGAGGCAGATATCCGTGATACCGATACTCTTCGTGACATTTTCAAACAAGAAGAACCAACAGGGGTCATTCACTTTGCTGGCTTGAAGGCTGTCGGTGAATCTACCCGTATTCCTCTTGCCTACTATGACAACAATATCGCTGGAACTGTTAGTCTTTTGAAGGTCATGGAAGAAGCCGACTGTAAAAATATCATTTTCAGTTCTTCTGCGACAGTTTACGGGGATCCGCACACCGTGCCAATCTTGGAAGATTTCCCACTTTCAGTAACCAATCCATACGGTCGTACTAAGCTTATGCTTGAGGAAATTTTGACGGATATCTACAAGGCAGACTCAGAGTGGAATGTGGTCTTGCTTCGTTATTTCAACCCAATCGGAGCCCATGAGAGTGGTGATTTGGGAGAAAATCCAAACGGTATTCCAAACAACCTCTTGCCATATGTGACTCAAGTAGCCGTTGGGAAATTAGAGCAAGTGCAAGTGTTTGGAGACGATTACGATACGGAAGACGGAACTGGTGTTCGTGACTATATCCACGTTGTCGATTTGGCCAAAGGTCACGTTGCAGCTCTGAAAAAAATCCAAAAAGGTTCAGGTCTAAACGTTTATAACCTTGGAACAGGTAAAGGCTACTCAGTTCTTGAAATTATCCAAAACATGGAAAAAGCAGTGGGACGTCCAATTCCTTACCGCATTGTAGACCGTCGCCCAGGTGATATTGCAGCTTGCTATTCAGATCCTGCAAAAGCCAAAGCAGAACTCGGTTGGGAAGCAGAACTAGACATCACCCAAATGTGTGAAGACGCATGGCGTTGGCAAAGCAAGCATCCAAATGGATTTGAAGACTAAGATGGTGATGTCAATCATTGTCCCCTGTTTAAACGAAGAGGAAGTACTTCCTCTTTTTTATCAGGCTTTGGAAGCTTTACTTCCGGATTTGGGAACAGAAATCGAGTATGTCTTTGTCGATGATGGATCAAGTGATGGGACCTTGGAACTCTTAAAGACCTATCGGGAGCAAAATCCAGCAGTGCATTATATTTCTTTCTCGCGAAATTTTGGCAAAGAAGCAGCTCTGTATGCAGGCTTGCAATATGCGACAGGAGATCTAGTGGTGGTGATGGATGCAGACCTCCAAGATCCTCCTAGTATATTGCTTGAGATGAAAGCCTTACTAGACCAGAATACAGACTTGGACTGTGTTGGGACCAGGAGAACTAGTCGGGAGGGGGAACCCTTCTTTCGCAGTTTTTGTGCTAATCTATTTTACGGCTTCATGAAAAAAATTAGTCCAGTAGCCCTGCCGTCAGGTGTCCGTGATTTTCGCATGATGAGAAGATCTGTAGTGGATGCCATTTTAAGCCTGACCGAGTCCAATCGTTTTTCTAAAGGACTTTTTGCCTGGGTCGGTTTTAAAACCTATTATCTGGACTATCCAAATGTCGAAAGACAGGCTGGCAAGACCAGTTGGAGTTTTAGGCAACTCTTTTTCTACTCTATTGAAGGGATTGTTAACTTTTCAGATTTTCCCTTGATTATCGCCTTTGTGGCAGGTCTCCTATCTTGTTTTATTTCTCTGCTTATGACTTTTTTCGTTGTGGTGCGGACTCTCATTTTGGGCAATCCGACATCAGGTTGGACCTCTCTGATGGCTGTTATTCTCTTCCTTGGTGGGATTCAACTCTTGACCATTGGGATTCTCGGCAAGTATATCAGTAAGATTTATCTAGAGACTAAAAAAAGACCACTTTATCTTATCAAAGAAAAAAGTGACCTTCCTGATTTTACAGAAAAAAATAAAGAGAAAAGACTATAATTTTGCATGGAAATATGCTAAACTAGAAGGAGTGAAACGTTCTTATCGGTATTAGAGTTAATCTTTAATCAAGGCACGTGTCGGACAGTTTCTAACAGCTTCTACGACGTCCTGACTAGGAGAGATTTCTTTTTCTAGTTGGTCAGGGTCATCGTAAAAACGCACGATTCCATTATCGTGGTAATCAAATAAATCAGAATAAGTTTGGCAAAGCCCACAGGCGATGCAGCGTTCAGGTATAAGTGTGATTTTCATATTTATATTGTAATAAGAAAAGTAAAAAAAACAAGGAGTAAGGTATGGCAAAAGAACCGTGGCAAGAAGATATTTATGAGAATCAAGAAGAAACAAGATCAGAACGTCGTAAGAGAGAACAAGGTGGAGGAGTGCTGGCTAATCGTATCTTGACTATTTTAGCAAGTATTTTCTTTGTGATTATAGTCGTGATGATTATTGTTCTGATCTATCTTTCATCGGGTGGGAGTAATCGCACAGCAGCCTTGAAAGATTTTCACGATTCAGATACAAAAGTAGAGCAAGTTTCTTCTACTTCTAGTAGTAGTTCAGAGCAGGCATCTTCTAGTTCAGAGGAGAAGGTAGAAGAGTCATCTAGTAGCTCAGAACATCCAACTGATCCAGAAGGAACTACAAAAGTTATGGCTGGAGAAGGAGAAGCAGCTATTGCCGCTCGTGCAGGAATCTCGATTGCTCAGCTAGAGGCCTTGAATCCTGGGCATATGGCTACAGGATCTTGGTTTGCTAATCCAGGTGATGTTATCAAAATCAAATAGGAGTTGATATGAAAACAATTCAAATTGCTATTGACGGTCCAGCTTCAAGTGGTAAGAGTACGGTCGCAAAGATTATTGCTAAGGATTTTGGTTACACCTATCTAGATACAGGTGCTATGTATCGTGCAGCGACCTATATGGCTCTGAAACACCAGTTAGGAGTGGAAGAGATTGAGGAACTTTTAGCCTTATTGGACCAGCATCCAATCAGCTTTGGGCGCTCAGAAACTGGAGAACAACTTGTCTTTGTAGGAGATGTGGACATTACTCATCCTATTCGTGAAAATGAAGTGACCAATCATGTTTCTGCTATTGCGGCAATTCCTGAAGTTCGTGAGAAACTAGTTTCTCTCCAACAAGAGATTGCCCAGCAAGGTGGGATTGTCATGGACGGTCGCGATATTGGAACTGTTGTATTGCCACAAGCAGAACTGAAAATTTTTCTAGTAGCTTCTGTTGATGAAAGAGCAGAGCGTCGTTACAAGGAAAATATTGCCAAGGGAATTGAAACAGACCTTGAAACCCTAAAAGAGGAAATTGCTGCGCGTGACTACAAGGATAGTCATCGTGAGACTTCACCTCTCAAACAAGCAGAGGACGCTGTCTACCTTGATACAACTGGCTTGAACATTCAAGAAGTAGTTAAAAAAATTGAATCAGAAGCAAAAAAACGCATGTCCTAGGGACCGGAGAAGCAGGCTAAAGCTAGCCTGCTTCTTTTCTATCAAACTGAACGCATTCCAAACCAGTCTTTTTTTGAGTTTTTTGATAAAATAGTACTATCAGTAAAAAGGATGGAAGCATGACTAAGAAAATCGTAGCTATTTGGGCCCAGGATGAAGATGGTGTAATTGGGAAGGACAATCGTCTGCCTTGGCATTTACCAGCAGAATTGCAACACTTCAAAGAAACAACTCTGAATCATGCTATCTTGATGGGGCGTGTGACCTTTGATGGGATGGAGCGTCGCTTGCTTCCAAAACGGGAGACCCTGATTTTGACTCGTAATCCAGAAGAAAAGATAGACGGGGTTACTACTTTTTATGATGTCCAGTCTGTCTTGGGCTGGTATCAGGCTCAAGAAAAGAATCTCTATATTCTTGGAGGAAAGCAGATTTTTCAGGCTTTTGAACCCTACCTTGATGAGGTGATTGTGACTCAAATTCATGCTCGGGTGGAAGGAGATACCTATTTTCCTGAAGAGTTTGACTTGTCTCTTTTTGAGACGATTTCAAGCAAATCCTATACCAAAGATGAGAAAAATCCTTATGATTTTACCATCCAATACCGCAAGAGAAAGGAAGTCTAATGGAACGTAGTATATTTGGTTTTTTCACAGCCATGCTGTGCTTGGTCTGCTTGCTTGCAGGAGCACAGGCTTTTCGTAAAAAGCGCTATGGACTTTCTGTCCTGCTCTGGTTAAATGCCTTTACCAATTTGGTCAATAGTATCCATGCTTTTTACATGACCTTATTTTAGATAGAATGACAGTATAGAATAGAACGGAAGGAAATCATGCCTACAAATAGGAATAATGATATGATGGTTTATTGCTCATTTTGTGGCAAAAGCCAAGAAGAAGTACAAAAAATAATCGCAGGTAACAACGCCTTTATCTGTAATGAATGTGTGGAGTTAGCCCAGGAAATCATTCGGGAGGAGTTGGCTGAGGAAGTCTTGGCAGACTTGTCTGAGGTACCAAAACCAATTGAACTCCTCCATATCTTGAACCACTATGTAATTGGTCAGGATCGTGCCAAGCGTGCCTTGGCAGTGGCGGTTTACAACCACTACAAACGTATCAATTTCCACGATACGCGTGAAGAGTCCGAAGATGTGGATTTGCAGAAGTCAAACATCTTGATGATTGGCCCAACTGGTTCAGGGAAAACTTTCCTGGCCCAGACCTTGGCTAAGAGCTTGAATGTGCCTTTTGCGATTGCGGATGCAACAGCTCTTACTGAGGCTGGTTATGTAGGTGAGGACGTGGAAAATATCCTCCTCAAACTCTTGCAGGCTGCTGACTTTAACATTGAACGTGCAGAGCGTGGCATTATCTACGTGGATGAAATTGACAAGATTGCCAAGAAGAGCGAGAACGTGTCTATCACACGTGATGTTTCTGGTGAAGGGGTGCAACAAGCCCTTCTCAAGATTATCGAGGGAACTGTTGCCAGCGTACCGCCTCAAGGTGGACGTAAACATCCACAACAAGAGATGATTCAAGTGGATACAAAAAATATCCTCTTCATCGTGGGTGGTGCCTTTGATGGTATCGAAGAAATCGTCAAACAACGTCTGGGTGAAAAAGTCATCGGATTTGGTCAAAATAACAAGGCGATTGATGAAAATAGCTCTTACATGCAAGAAATCATCGCAGAAGATATTCAAAAATTCGGTATTATCCCTGAGTTGATTGGACGCTTGCCTGTCTTTGCTGCTCTTGAGCAGTTGACAGTAGATGATTTGGTTCGCATCTTGAAAGAGCCAAGAAATGCTTTGGTCAAACAATACCAAACCTTGCTTTCTTATGATGATGTCGAGTTGGAATTTGACGACGAAGCCCTTCAAGAAATCGCCAATAAGGCTATCGAACGCAAAACTGGTGCGCGTGGTCTTCGCTCGATTATCGAAGAAACCATGCTAGATGTCATGTTTGAAGTACCGAGTCAGGAAAATGTGAAATTGGTCCGCATCACTAAAGAAGCTGTCGATGGAACGGATAAACCAATCCTAGAAACAGCCTAGAGGTGACTATGGAACTTAATACACACAATGCAGAAATCTTGCTCAGTGCGGCCAATAAATCCCACTACCCACAGGATGAACTGCCAGAAATCGCTCTTGCAGGGCGTTCAAATGTTGGTAAATCTAGCTTTATCAATACAATGCTGAACCGTAAGAATCTCGCCCGAACATCAGGTAAACCTGGTAAAACCCAGCTTCTCAACTTCTTTAATATCGATGATAAGATGCGCTTTGTGGATGTGCCTGGTTATGGTTATGCCCGTGTTTCTAAAAAGGAACGTGAAAAGTGGGGGCGCATGATTGAGGAGTACTTAACGACTCGGGAAAATCTTCGTGCAGTGGTCAGTCTAGTTGACCTTCGTCATGACCCGTCAGCAGATGATGTGCAGATGTACGAATTTCTCAAGTATTATGAGATTCCGGTTATTATCGTTGCGACCAAGGCGGACAAGATTCCTCGTGGTAAATGGAACAAGCACGAATCAGCAATTAAAAAGAAATTAAACTTTGACCCAAGTGATGATTTCATCCTCTTTTCATCTGTCAGCAAGGCAGGGATGGATGAGGCTTGGGATTCAATCTTAGAAAAATTGTGAGGAAAAGAAAATGGCAAAAACAATTCATACAGATAAGGCCCCAAAGGCTATCGGACCATATGTTCAAGGAAAAATCGTTGGCAACCTTTTGTTTGCTAGTGGTCAAGTTCCTCTCTCTCCTGAAACTGGGGAAATCGTTGGAGAAACGATCCAAGAACAGACAGAACAAGTCTTGAAAAACATCGGTGCTATTTTGGCAGAAGCAGGAACTGACTTTGACCATGTTGTCAAAACAACTTGTTTCTTGAGCGATATGAACGACTTTGTTCCTTTTAATGAGGTTTACCAAACGGCCTTTAAAGAGGAATTTCCAGCTCGTTCAGCTGTGGAGGTAGCTCGTCTTCCTCGTGATGTAAAAGTCGAAATCGAAGTCATCGCAGAGATTGGATAAGCTAGTTGAAGTTTGGTGTTGCCAAACTTCTTTTGATATAAGGAGAAAAAGATGACAAAGAAACAACTTCACTTGGTGATTGTGACAGGGATGAGTGGTGCAGGGAAAACTGTAGCCATTCAGTCTTTCGAGGATTTGGGATATTTCACTATTGATAATATGCCGCCAGCTCTCTTGCCTAAGTTTTTGCAGTTGGTGGAAACAAAGGAAGACGACCATAAGTTGGCCTTGGTAGTGGATATGCGTAGCCGTTCTTTCTTTTCAGAGATTCAAACTGTTTTGGATGAGTTGGAAAACAAGGAAGAACTGGACTTTAAAATTCTCTTTTTGGATGCAGCTGATAAGGAATTGGTCGCGCGTTACAAGGAAACTAGACGAAGTCACCCTCTAGCTGCAGATGGACGGATTTTGGATGGAATTAAGCTGGAACGTGAACTCTTGGCGCCTTTGAAAAATATGAGTCAAAATGTGGTGGATACGACTGAACTCACTCCACGTGAGCTACGTAAAACCCTTGCAGAACAGTTTTCAGATCAAGAACAAGCCCAGTCTTTCCGTATCGAAGTCATGTCTTTTGGCTTTAAATATGGAATCCCGATTGATGCGGACTTGGTCTTTGATGTCCGTTTTTTACCAAATCCCTACTACCTACCAGAACTGAGAAACCAAACGGGTGTGGATGAACCTGTTTATGATTATGTCATGAATCACCCTGAGTCAGAAGATTTTTATCAACATTTGTTGGCATTGATTGAGCCGATTTTGCCAAGTTACCAAAAGGAAGGAAAGTCCGTTTTGACCATTGCCATGGGTTGTACAGGTGGTCAACACCGTAGTGTGGCCTTTGCTAAACGCTTAGCGCAGGACTTATCCAAGAATTGGCCTGTTAATGAAGGGCATCGCGACAAAGACCGAAGAAAGGAAACGGTAAACCGTTCATGAGAAAACCAAAGATAACGGTGATTGGTGGAGGGACTGGGATCCCCGTCATTCTTAAAAGTCTGCGGGAAAAAGATGTGGAAATCGCAGCTATCGTAACGGTGGCGGATGATGGTGGTTCTTCAGGTGAACTCAGAAAAAATATGCAACAATTGACACCGCCAGGTGATCTTCGCAATGTCCTTGTGGCTATGTCGGATATGCCTAAGTTTTATGAGAAGGTCTTTCAGTATCGCTTTTCTGAAGATGCAGGAGCCTTTGCTGGTCATCCATTGGGTAATCTCATCATTGCTGGCTTGTCAGAAATGCAGGGTTCGACCTATAATGCCATGCAGTTACTGAGCAAATTTTTCCATACAACTGGGAAGATTTATCCTTCCAGTGACCATCCTTTGACCCTTCATGCGGTCTTTCAGGATGGGACAGAAGTGGCTGGAGAGAGCCATATTGCAGACCATCCAGGCATGATTGACCATGTCTATGTGACCAATACCCTCAACGATGATACGCCTCTGGCTAGCCGTCGAGTAGTGCAGACCATTCTTGAAAGTGACATGATTGTCCTCGGACCTGGTTCTCTATTTACCTCTATTTTGCCCAATATCGTGATTAAGGAAATCGGGCAGGCGCTTTTGGAAACTAAGGCAGAAATCGCCTATGTCTGCAATATCATGACCCAACGTGGGGAGACGGAACACTTTACAGATAGTGACCACGTGGAGGTCTTGCATCGTCACCTTGGTCGCCCTTTTATCGATACTGTTTTGGTGAATATCGAAAAAGTGCCTCAGGAATACATGAATTCCAACCGTTTTGATGAATACTTGGTCCAGGTGGAACATGATTTTGCTGGTCTTTGTAAGCAAGTTCCGCGCGTGATTTCATCTAACTTCCTTCGTCTGGAAAATGGAGGAGCCTTCCACGATGGAGATTTGATCGTGGATGAGTTGATGCGGATTATACAGGTGAGAAAATGAGTTTCACAGTAGCAGTAAAAGAAGAAATCCTAGGTCAGCACCATCTGAGCCGGCATGAATTATCTGCCATTATCAAAATGTCTGGTAGTATTGGTCTCTCGACTTCGGGCTTGACCTTGTCAGTTGTGACAGAAAATGCCAAACTGGCTCGTCACCTCTACGAGTCCTTTCTCCATTTCTACGAAATCAAATCGGAAATTCGCCACCACCAAAGAAGCAATCTTCGTAAGAATCGGGTCTATACCGTTTTTACAGATGAAAAGGTGCAGGACTTATTGAGTGATTTGCACTTGGCAGACTCCTTTTTTTGTCTGGAAACAGGTATTGACGAGGAGATTTTATCAGATGAGGAAGCAGGTCGTGCTTATCTTTGTGGCGCTTTCTTGGCAAATGGAAGCATTCGTGACCCTGAGTCAGGCAAGTATCAGTTGGAAATCAGTTCTGTTTATCTGGACCACGCACAAGGGCTTGCCTCTCTTCTCCAGCAGTTTTTACTGGATGCCAAGGTTCTTGAGCGAAAGAAGGGGGCTGTGACCTATCTCCAGCGAGCCGAAGATATTATGGACTTCTTGATTGTCATCGGAGCCATGCAGGCGCGTGATGATTTTGAGCGGGTTAAGATTTTACGAGAAACTCGTAACGACCTCAATCGGGCCAATAATGCTGAGACAGCTAATATCGCTCGGACAGTTTCTGCCAGCATGAAGACTATCAACAATATCAGCAAAATCAAAGATATTATGGGCTTAGAAAATTTGCCAGTAGATTTGCAGGAGGTGGCGCAATTGCGGATTCAGCACCCAGACTACTCTATCCAGCAGTTGGCAGATAGCCTCAGTACTCCCCTTACCAAGAGTGGTGTTAACCACAGACTCAGAAAAATCAACAAGATAGCTGATGAACTATAAAACCACGAATCCTATGTGACTCGTGGTTATTTTTTTGAAGTTATAAAATAAATATGTGAGAAATATTTTAATGAAAGTCCACTTTATAATCTATTGTATACTATAGATGAGTTACACGGTCAGGTTAAAGGAGGCACCATGAAAAAACCTAAAAAAAGCATGATTATTTTATTTAGTATTTTAGCAGTAATTGGAATCACAATAGGAGGTTGTAGCATGCACCAATACCAAAAGAAACAAGAAATGATTGCCATCGCGACAAGTGATGAGGCGATAAAGGTTTATGAAGAATATTTAAAGAAAGAAGACCCTTATGCTTTTACTGAGAAAGGATTCGTACATTCCTATCAAGTGAAACAAGATTCATTAAGTTATAATCCAATGGGTGGCCTGATGGTTTCTTTAATAATCAATGATGATGAAGAAATGCTTGTGGATTATAATTTAATTGAAGGATCTGATGGAGATTATACTTCAGCATTTTATGGAAGTACGCCTAAATTTTGGCAGACTCGTGATAAATATTATAAAAAAGAGGAAAAATAGTAATGGTTGAAAAATATATTAATGATCCTCATCTCCAGATAGCTATGACAGAGTACCAACCTAACATGAAAAAAGATAAATATGAGGTCAATACTCAGTACAATCATAATGTAGGGTATGTCACCAAAGTCTACAACAATACTACAGGAGCGGGTGAGCAAGTTTATGCCGTTTTAAAGAATCCTGATGAAAAAGCTGAGGATGTAGAGGAAAATTATGCTATACTATGAGTAAGTTAGTCCCTAATATATTGATAGGATAGCATAAAGGAGGCACCATGAAAAACCTAAAAAAAGCATGATTATTTTATTCAGTATTTTAGCAGTAATTGGAATCACAATAGGAGGTTGTAGCATGCACCAATACCAAAAGAAACAAGAAATGTTTGCCATCGCAACAAGCGATGAGGCGAAGAAGGTTTATGAAAATCATATAAGGGCGAATGATCCTAAAGCATTAACAGAAGATGGAATCATTAAATCATATGATATTGATACAGAAACTTTAGAGTATAATCCAATGGGAGGACTAATGGTAAGGATATATTTTAATAATGATAAGGAATTAGATTTTCACTTTGGCTTAATAAAAGATAATTCAGGAAATTATGAATCTTATGGATATACTGTATCACCTAAATTATCATCTATGTTAAAGGAATCTAAAAAATGAGAAAATATGTCGATGATTCAAATCTTCAGATTGCAATGACTGAATATAACGATAACTCAATTAATCGTGAGGTTAAGGACCAATATGATAGAAGCGTTGGCACTGTCACCCAAGTCTACAACAATACTACAGGAGCGGGCGAGCAGGTTTATGCAGTTGTAAAAAATCCTGATGAAAATGCTGAGGATGTACAGGAAGTAACGGTCCTCTTTCGTGGTTCTACGGGCCCAGATCATATTTTTAAAGAAACAGCAGATGTCTGGAATGACTGGGCAGAAAATGATTTCGTGATTGGAACGCATATCCTGAAACAAAATGTTCCCAGCGATCAAGATCAATCTACTGAGCAATTAAAGGCTTCTGCCAGAGCTTTAAAAGACATCATGGAAAAATATCCCAATGCCAAGATTAATATCTATGGGCATT
Source organism: Streptococcus mitis (assembly GCF_000722755.1). Lineage (GTDB taxonomy): Bacteria > Bacillota > Bacilli > Lactobacillales > Streptococcaceae > Streptococcus > Streptococcus mitis_CM. The sequence continues at coordinate 167,344 of NZ_JPFY01000013.1, forward strand.
CGCTTGGATCTATGGATGCTCAGTATGCCATGGCTGCCCTTGAAGCGGCCCAAATAGAACGAATCCAACAGGCTTATATCTTTAACGGGCCTGATATCTATCGAATCCTTAGCCCCGAACAGAGAAAAATTGTTGATCAGATTAAAGGGCGTATCTATAACTATGCTGACGCTAAAGATAATATTAGCATGGTTGGTAGAGATATTGCGAAGGGCAGTATCGGGTCTGTAGGTATGGTTTACTATGTAGATAGTGAACCAGAAGACCCTATCAATCAACATATGACCTATGGTTATCGCTTGGATAAGGATGGGAAAATAAAAATTTTCTCCAACACCAGTACAGTCGCATATAACGACTTTCTGATTAAAATGGAAGGGTATAAAACACTTAAAAATATATTGGCTTCCGATGGATATACAGCAGGGGAACAACTCTTTCTGGACTCTGAGCAAGCTAAGATTGCAGCTTCGGGTATTTGCCGTATCGTCACAGAGGAGATGGATATTATAAAAAATATCTATAATAGAGGAATTCAAGACGCAAGTGAAGTATTTGCATCTTGCAGTAATGTCCCTTGGGGCTTTATCCTTAGTTCATATGAAACAGAGGTCGCCTATTCCGAAGGAGGCTTGAACTATGAAACAACTATTGGTATCATTCAGAATCGGTTTCATCCTGTTGTAGATAAGGCAAAACAGTTAGAAAAAGATTTTACAGACTTGGAAAAGCAAATCCAAAACGGAATTCAGAAGAAATTAGATGAAGATAGGGAATTAGCTAGTAAATTTAGCCAGTGGGAGAGTTTGTTATGATTCAGGATGACATCTGGAAAAAGCGCCAGCGTTTAGAAGAATGTGAGGATAACTATCGACGTTCTTGTAAAAAAATCGAAAATCAGTATGAGGAAGCCAACTATAAATTTCAACAATTGCGGCATATGATTGATGAGAAGCATCGAATCATTTCCCATTCCTTAGACCAGTTAGGTGGAGATACAACCGAATGGCGTTATCAGTCCAATCAACTCGCATCCAACTTTAGTCAGCAAATCGAGATGGCATATCGAAATAGACAAGGGCAACTCGAACAAGAAGAGATGAAGCTAGAGCAAGAATACAAACGACAATACCGTCTTTTAGAAGATGGGCTTGCAAGAGCCCAGGAACAGCAACGGCGCTTAGAAGAACGAGGTAAAAAGTAATGGCGAATGTATTTGATTATATTAATGATTTTTTCGCGGGAGGAGAGGAGGCACTAAGAAATATTGAAAAAGAGTTGGAACGATCATTTATAAAAAACATCTTGGCTCCAGCAAAAAAAGCTCGTATTTCCATTATAGAAAAAGATACAGAAAAATATATGAAAATTTCTCTATTAAGTGCTCAAGAAAGTTTGAAAGAAGTTTCGAAAAATATTGATAGTTCGATGAAGGGAGAATTTTCTACAAAAATAGTTGAAACTATAGAAACGAAAAGTAAAGAATATCCAAATGCTTTAAATGGTACAAAGTAAAACTCCAGTTATAGCCGATGAACTATAAAACCACGAATCGTAGGACTCGTGGTTCTTTTTTATAAACTGGTTGAGTGTTTTGGTTGTACTTTTTGGTCAGGGTCGATGTAGTTGATAGCATTGTTGACGGCGGTTGGTGCTTCACCCAGTCCTGTTGCAATCAAATCAATCTTTCCTTCGTAGTAGCAGCAGTCACCGATAGCATAGATACCAGCTTGGCTGGATTCCTGTTTGCTGTTGACGATAATCTTGTGGCGGTTGAGGTCCAGACCCCAGTTTTTAAGGTTACCGACAGAAGATTTGAAACCATAGTTGACAAAGAGGTGGTCTAGGTCAATCGTTTCTGTTTCATCAGATTTGACTTTTGTGATTTCAAGTTTATCGAGCGTTTTTCCATCTCCAAGGAGTTGGCTAGGGACGAATGGTGTCTTGATGGTCACAGATGATTCTTGCAAGGCTTGGACACTGTGTTCCAAGGCGCGGAAATTATCTCTGCGGTGGACAAGGGTAGTTGGCGCAATTTTTTCAAAAGCCAAAGCCCAATCCACAGCCGAGTCTCCTCCACCAAGAATCGTCACTTTCTTACCAGCATATTGCTGGATGTTGGAAACGTGGTAGTGGATATTTTCATAGCCTTCAACGCCTTCTAGTTCCAGAGGACGTGGTTTGAAGGCACCGCCACCCATAGCGATGATAACTGTTTTAGACAGGTGACTTCCTTTAGAAGTTGTAATTACAAAGCCTTCTTCTTGTTTTTCAATCTCAAGAACCGTTTCGTTGAGATGAATAGGGGTATCAAAGCCATTTAATTGCTCGATTAGACGGTTAGTCAACTCTTCTCCAGTCAGGTTTGGGAATCCCGGTACGTCTAAAATTTCCTTTTCAGGATAGAGAATGGCAGGTTGTCCACCGAGTTGGGGAAGAGAGTCAATGATTTGGACCTTGGCTTGGCGTAGATGAGCATAGAAGGCTGCAAAAAGCCCGACAGGACCACCACCTACAATGGTAATATCATAGAGTTGAGACATGGTTTCTCCTTTGTTTTTTCTAGTCAGTTTATTTTATCATATTTTTCCTTAATTTAAAATGAAGTAGGATAGGGAAAAAAATGTCAGAAAAATGGTATAATAGAAAGGAACGTGTTTGGACAGAGAGGAGACAGCAGATGAACTTTCAACAATTATCCAACCTGCAATATTGGACTAGCTTGTTTTCTAGTCCTTGGAGTATTGCCATCAATCTGTTTGATATTTTGATTGTGGCCTATATTTTATATCGTTTTACAAAAGCGATAGCTGGCACCAAGATTATGATTTTGGTGCGGGGGGTCGTGATCTTTGTATTAGCCCAGGTTGTGGCCAATATCCTTGGTTTAACAACGATTTCTTGGTTGATTAATCAAATTATCACCTATGGGGTTATTGCTGCGGTTGTTATCTTCTCTCCAGAGATTCGGACTGGTTTGGAACGCTTGGGAAGGGCGACAGATTTCTTTTCTACTGCTCAAATTAGTGCAGAAGAGCAAATGATTCGTGCCTTTATCAAGTCGGTTGAATATATGAGTCCTCGTAAAATTGGTGCTCTGGTTGCCATCCAACGAGTTCGGACCTTGCAAGAATACATTGCGACAGGGATTCCTTTGAATGCCAATATTTCAGCTGAACTCCTTATTAATATCTTTATCCCCAACACTCCCCTACACGATGGTGCTGTGATTATCAGAGAAAATCGGATTGCAGTCACCTCTGCCTATCTGCCCTTGACAGAAAGCACAGGGATTTCAAAGGAATTTGGGACCAGACACCGGGCGGCTATCGGTTTGTCAGAAGTATCCGATGCCTTGACCTTCATCGTCTCAGAGGAAACAGGTGGCATTTCTATTACCTATAACGGTGTTTTCAAGCACGACTTGACGATTGAAGAATTTGAAGCAGAGCTACGAGCAATTCTTTTGCCAGCCGTTGAGGAAAAAGTCAGTTTCAAGGACCGTTTGTTAGGAGGTTGGAAATATGAGAAAAAATAGTCTATACATCATTTCATCTCTCTTTTTTGCTTGTATCTTATTCATCTATGCAACGTCAACCAACTTTCAAAATAGCAATACCGCAAGGCAGGTCAAATCAGAAACCTACACCAATACGATAACGAACGTTCCTATTGTTATTCACTATGATGATGACCAGTATTTCATTAGCGGATTTGCATCAGAAGTTTCAGTGGTATTAACCGGAGCCAATCGTGTGACCTTGGCGAGCGAAATGCAGGAGAGCACTCGTAAGTTTAAGGTAACTGCTGATTTGACGGATGCCAGTGTTGGAACGATTGAAGTTCCCTTGAATATTGAAAATCTTCCAAGTGGATTGACCGCTGTGGCAACGCCTCAAAAGATTACAGTGAAAGTTGGGAAGAAGGTTAAGCGAGATGGGATGCTTGTTGTGCCACAAGTTGACCAAAGCCAGATTGATCCCAAGTTACAAATTGATAGTATAACCGTGTCAAACGAACGAGTTTCGGTCACAACTGACCAGGAAACATTAGCTAAGATTGACAAAGTTATTGCGCTTTTACCAACCAGCGAACGAATAACAGGTAATTACAGTGGTTCAGTACCTTTGCAGGCAATCGATCGCAATGGTGTTGTCTTACCGGCAGTTATTACTCCGTTCGACACGACAATGAAGGTGACTACAAAACCAGTAGCACCAAGTTCAAGCACATCAAATTCAACAACAAGCAGTTCGTCGGAGACATCTTCGTCAACGAAAGCAACTAGTTCAAAAACGAATTAAAAATAGGAAAAGGATTTTATAAAAATGGGTAAATATTTTGGGACTGATGGAGTCCGTGGAGAAGCTAATGTAGAATTAACGCCAGAATTGGCCTTTAAACTAGGACGTTTTGGAGGCTATGTTCTTAGCCAACATGAAACGGAAGCACCGAGAGTTTTTGTAGGACGTGATACACGTATTTCTGGGGAAATGCTAGAATCTGCCTTGGTAGCTGGTCTTCTTTCAGTTGGTATTCACGTATACAAACTAGGTGTTTTGGCGACACCAGCAGTAGCTTACTTGGTAAAAACTGAAGGAGCAAGTGCTGGTGTCATGATTTCTGCTAGCCACAATCCAGCCCTTGATAACGGAATTAAGTTCTTTGGCGGTGATGGCTTCAAACTGGACGATGAAAAAGAAGCAGAAATTGAAGCCTTGCTAGACGCTGCGGAAGATACTCTTCCTCGTCCAAGTGCAGAAGGCTTGGGAACCTTGGTAGATTATCCAGAAGGCTTGCGTAAGTATGAAGGCTATCTTGTTTCAACTGGAACTCCTCTTGAGGGAATGAAGGTTGCCTTGGACACAGCAAACGGTGCGGCGTCTACAAGTGCCCGTCAAATCTTTGCAGACCTTGGCGCTCAATTAACTGTTATCGGGGAAACACCAGATGGTCTTAACATCAACCTTAATGTTGGTTCAACTCACCCAGAAGCTCTTCAAGATGTGGTCAAAGAAAGCGGCTCAGCTATTGGTTTGGCCTTTGACGGAGACAGTGACCGTTTGATTGCTGTTGATGAAAATGGCGACATCGTTGATGGTGACAAGATTATGTACATCATCGGAAAATATCTTTCTGAAAAAGGACAATTGGCGCAAAATACAATTGTGACAACTGTTATGTCCAACCTTGGCTTCCACAAGGCCTTGGACCGTGAAGGCATTAACAAGGCAGTCACTGCAGTTGGCGACCGCTATGTTGTGGAAGAAATGAGAAAATCAGGCTACAACCTCGGTGGTGAACAGTCTGGTCACGTCATCTTGATGGATTACAATACAACTGGTGATGGTCAATTATCAGCTGTCCAATTGACAAAAATCATGAAGGAAACTGGTAAGAGCTTGTCAGAGTTGGCAGCAGAAGTAACCATTTATCCACAAAAATTAGTCAATATCCGAGTGGAAAATGCCATGAAGGAAAAGGCTATGGAAGTTCCAGCTATCAAGGCTATCATCGAGAAGATGGAAGAAGAAATGGCAGGGAATGGGCGTATTCTTGTTCGCCCAAGTGGAACAGAGCCCCTTTTGCGTGTCATGGCAGAAGCGCCTACAACAAAAGAAGTGGACTACTATGTTGATACCATCGCAGACGTAGTTCGAGCTGAAATCGGGATTGACTAAATCCTAGAAAACTAGATGAAAATAAAAAATTATGGTACAATAGCTTATAATATTGTAGCCGAGGGAGAAAGACATGAATCTTAAACGTGAACAAGAATTTGTTAGTCAGTATCATTTTGATGCGCGTAATTTTGAATGGGAAAATGAAAATGGAGCTCCTGAAACTAAGGTAGATGTGAACTTCCAATTGATTCAACATGACCAAGAAAATCAAGTGACTTCCTTGATTGTTGTCTTGAGTTTTATGATTGTATTTGATAAGTTTGTCATCAGTGGAACCATTTCACAAGTGAACCATATCGATGGCCGTATTGTTAATGAACCAAGTGAATTGAACCAAGAAGAAGTGGAAACCTTGGCTCGTCCATGTTTGAACATGCTCAACCGTTTGACTTACGAAGTAACTGAAATTGCATTAGACTTACCAGGAATCAATTTGGAGTTCTAATATGAAATTAGCTGTTATCACAGATTCTTCTGCTTATCTCAGTGCAGAGACCTTGCAAAGAGAAGATTTGTACGTCTTGGATATTCCTGTCAATATTGATGGTGAGGAGTATGTCGAAGGTATTAATCTGACTGCAGAGGAATTTTACCAAAAAATGGCTCAGGCTTCTGAATTGCCTAAGACCAGTCAACCAAGTATTGCAAAGTTAGATGAGATTCTAACTTGGCTCAAAGAACAAGGCTATACACATGTTTTGGGGCTTTTCCTATCTTCTGGAATTTCAGGTTTTTACCAAAATATCCAGTATATGGTCGATGACTATGAGGGCTTAACCATTGCCTTCCCAGACACTTTGATTACAAGTGCTCCTCTGGGTATCATGGTTGAAAGTGTCTTTAACTGGCGAGACCAGGGTGATGACTTTGCCATTATTCAGGATAAGCTAGCTATTCAAATTAGTCACACATCTGCTTTCATCATGGTGGATGACTTGGACCACTTGGTTAAAGGTGGACGCCTTTCAAATGGAGCTGCTATTTTGGGCAATCTGCTAAGCATTAAGCCAATCCTCTATTTCAATGACCAAGGTGTGATTGAAGTTTACGAAAAAGTTCGTACTGAAAAGAAAGCAACCAAGCGCTTAATTGAAATTATCAAGGAAGCCACAGCTTCAGGCCAATACCGTATCATTGTCATTCACGGGAATGCTCCTGAAAAGGCTGAAGAATTGCGTCAGCACTTACTTGAATCTGGAGTAGGTACGGATATTTCACTTGCTACATTTGGTAGTGTCATTGGAACACACCTAGGGGCAGGAAGTATTGCTCTAGGTTATATTCCAGTGATTTAGTTGGCGCTTTTAAGCTAGTTAAGAAATCTTGTATCTTAGAAATTGAACACGGACTACCTGCCTCATGAAAAAAGATGCCTGTTTTTCCTTTCATGGAAAGTCAGCGTCATTCCCTATTTTTCATGGGCAGCTAACGTCCTTTGTATCTTAGTCAGGAGTAGAGATGAGTATTCGAGTAATTATTGCTGGTTTTAAGGGAAAGATGGGCCAGGCTGCTTGTCAGATGGTCTTGGCTGATCCAGACTTGGACTTGGTAGCAGTTTTGGATCCTTTTGAGTCTGAGTCAGAATGGCAAGGAATTCCTGTTTTCAAGGATAAGGCTGATTTGGTCGATTTTGAAGCGGATGTCTGGGTAGACTTTACTACACCAGCTGTTGCCTATGAAAATACACGCTTTGCTCTTGAAAATGGCTTTGCTCCAGTAGTTGGAACGACTGGTTTCACAAGTGAAGAAATTGCAGAGCTAAAAGAATTTTCTCGTGCCCAAGATTTGGGTGGCTTGATCGCTCCTAACTTTGCCTTGGGTGCTGTTTTACTCATGCAATTTGCGAAGCAGGCTGCTAAATATTTCCCAAATGTGGAGATTATCGAGCTTCATCATGACAAGAAAAAGGATGCTCCGAGTGGAACTGCTATTAAAACAGCTGAGTTAATGGCAGAAGTTCGAGAGTCTATCCAGCAAGGTGCGCCTGATGAGGAAGAATTGATTACAGGTGCCCGTGGTGCTGATTTTGATGGCATGCGTATTCACTCAGTTCGTTTGCCAGGTTTGGTAGCCCATCAGGAAGTCATCTTTGGAAATCAAGGAGAAGGATTGACCCTCCGTCATGACTCTTATGATCGCAGCTCCTTCATGACAGGGGTGAATTTGGGAATTAAAGAAGTTGTCAAGCGTCATGAGCTTGTCTATGGATTAGAACACTTATTATGAGATTAACGCAAATGCCTTCTGAATTTCAGAAGGCTTTACCAGTATTAGAAAAAATTAAAGAAGCAGGATTTGAAGCCTATTTTGTTGGGGGTTCCGTCAGAGATGCCCTTCTCAATCGTCCCATCCATGATGTGGATATTGCGACGTCTTCTTATCCAGAAGAGACCAAGCAGATTTTTCCTCGAACAGCCGATATCGGAATCGAACATGGAACCGTCTTGGTACTAGATGGGGATGAGGAGTATGAGGTAACCACTTTTCGGACAGAGGATGTCTATGTGGACTATCGCAGACCCAGTGCGGTTTCCTTTGTGCGTTCGCTAGAAGAAGACCTTAAGCGCCGTGATTTTACAGTCAACGCCTTTGCTTTGGATGAGACAGGGGAAATCATTGACTTGTTTCATGGTTTAGAGGATTTGGAAAACCAAGTCTTACGAGCAGTTGGAGTGGCTAGTGAGCGTTTCAACGAAGATGCTTTGCGTATTATGCGTGGTTTCCGTTTTCAGGCTAGTCTTGGCTTTGAACTTGAGCAAGAAACATTTAAAGCTATGAAGACTTTGACGCCGCTTTTGGAGAAAATTTCTGTAGAGCGTACTTTTGTTGAGTTTGATAAACTCTTGCTGGCTCCATTTTGGAGAAGGGGCTTGGCTTCCATGATTGAGAGTCAAGCTTATGACTATCTCCCTGATATGGCAGCTAGCCAGGACAAGCTTAACAGACTGTTTGATTTGGAGACTGATTTCACCTTTGAATCTTCAGAGCAAGCCTGGGCAGCTCTTTTGTGGGCTTTGGAGATTGAAAATGCGCAGCCATTTTTGAAGGCTTGGAAGACCTCACGCCAGTTTGCCAAGCAAGTTCAGGATTTGCTGACTATTTTGGCCTTGCGTGAAAAGGGAGAATTGAGCAAGCGCGATTGTTATCGCTTTGACTTGGATTTACTTTTACAGGCTGAAAATCTTCGTCAGGCTCAAGGAAAAGAAGTCAACCCACAAGCCATCACAGAAACCTATCAGAGTTTGACCATTCATGACAAGAAAGAAATCCAAATCAACGGTGGTATTTTGATTAAGGAATATGGCTATCAACCAGGCCCAGACTTGGGAGAGATTTTAACAGAGATTGAATATGCCATTGTCGATGGAGAATTGGAAAATGACCGTCAAGCCATCCATGCTTATCTAAGGGAGAAAAAATGAGTGATTTTATCGTTGAAAAACTAAGTAAATCCGTCGGTGATAAGACCGTTTTTAAGGATATTTCCTTTATCATCCATGATCTAGATAGAATTGGTTTGATTGGTGTCAATGGGACTGGAAAGACTACCCTTTTGGACGTCCTTTCTGGTGTTTCTGGATTTGATGGGGATGTCAGTCCCTTTTCAGCTAAGAATGATTACCAGATTGGTTACTTGACCCAAGATCCTGATTTTGATGATAGCAAGACGGTCTTGGATACGGTTCTCTCCAGCGACCTCAAGGAAATCCAGCTCATTCGTGAGTATGAATTGATCATGCTCAACTATAGTGAGGACAAACAGGCGCGTTTGGAACGGGTCATGGCAGAGATGGATTCTCTCCAAGCTTGGGAAATTGAGAGTCAGGTCAAGACTGTTCTCAGCAAGCTGGGGATTCAGGACTTATCTACTCCTGTTGGGGAATTGTCAGGTGGTCTGAGAAGACGGGTTCAGTTGGCACAAGTCTTACTTGGCAATCACGACCTTTTGCTTTTGGATGAGCCGACCAACCATCTGGACATTGCGACTATTGAGTGGCTGACCCTCTTTTTGAAAAATTCAAAGAAGACCGTCCTTTTTATTACCCACGATCGCTATTTCCTAGACGCTTTGTCAACTCGAATTTTCGAATTGGATCGCGCAGGCTTGACCGAGTATCAAGGCAATTATCAGGACTATGTTCGCCTTAAGGCTGAACAAGATGAGCGCGATGCGGCTCTTCTTCACAAAAAAGAACAACTTTATAAGCAAGAATTGGCATGGATGCGCAGACAACCGCAGGCGCGTGCGACCAAGCAGCAGGCTCGTATCAATCGTTTCCATGATTTAAAGAAAGAAGTTTCAGGTGGCGTTGCTGAGACAGACTTGACCATGAACTTTGAAACCAGTCGGATTGGGAAGAAAGTTATCGAGTTTCAGGATGTTTTCTTTGCCTATGAAAACAAGCCTATTTTGCAAGATTTTAATCTCTTGGTACAGGCTAAAGATCGTATTGGAATTGTTGGGGACAACGGTGTTGGGAAATCAACTCTCCTTAACTTGATTGCAGGCATTCTTGAGCCGACAGCAGGACAAGTTGTGATTGGGGAAACTGTTCGCATCGCCTATTTCTCTCAGCAAATTGAGGGCTTGGATGAAAGCAAGCGAGTGATCAATTACTTGCAGGAAGTGGCAGAAGAGGTCAAGACCAGCGGTGGTTCTACGACTTCCATTGCTGAGTTGTTGGAGCAGTTCCTTTTCCCACGTTCGACTCATGGAACCTTGATTGAGAAATTGTCAGGGGGAGAGAAAAAACGTCTTTATCTCCTCAAATTGCTCTTGGAAAAACCAAATGTTCTTCTTTTAGACGAGCCAACCAATGATTTGGACATTGCAACCTTGACAGTTTTGGAGAATTTCTTGCAAGGATTTGCGGGTCCTGTTTTGACAGTTAGCCATGACCGCTATTTCTTGGATAAGGTAGCGACTAAGATTCTGGCTTTTGATGATGGAAAGATTCGTCCTTTCTTTGGTCATTACACCGACTATCTTGATGAGAAAGCCTTTGAAACAGAGATGGCTAATCAAGTGCAAAAGGCCGAAAAGGAAAAGGTGATTAAGGTCCGAGAAGACAAGAAACGCATGAGCTACCAAGAAAAGCAGGAGTGGGCAAGTATTGAAGGTGATATTGAAGCCTTGGAAGATCGTATCTCTGCTATTGAAGAGGAGATGCAGGCCAACGGCTCCGACTTTGGTAAGCTGGCTACTCTCCAAAAAGAACTAGATGAGAAGAACGAAGCACTTCTTGAAAAATACGAACGCTATGAGTATCTCAGTGAGTTGGCATGAAGGAAGAAAAAATCATTAAACGTGGTCCCAAGAAAATCATTTGGAACGCTTTGTTTGGCTTGACTTCGGCACTTTTATTGTTGTTAGCTCTTTATTATTTCCATTCGCATTCGGGAAAGGGGAGCAGATTTCATACGATAAGTCTTTTGTTAATGTTAGTTTTAATTACTTATGCTGGAGTAGGAGTTTATCTGACTTACAGACTTTTAAGCTCGGATAAGGAATATTTGAAATGCACAGTTGAGGGGTTTTACTACAAACCAAACCCAAAGAAAGCCAGTCATTTCTATGCTTGGGCTGATGTAGAGGAATTTTCTTTCTCTCGGATTCGAGGGAAGTACAGGGATTCCTATCGGATTGAAGTTTATTTTAAAAACAAGGAAAATGTGAAATTCCAATCACTTCTAGCTCTACTGAAGAGAAGGTGTTTCCCTTTTCATCCGTCAGCAGATTTGATCATCCCTATCATTCTACTAGATGTAGGACTTCCTGAAAGGGTCTATGAGATCATGAAATACTATGAAAGAGAATGGCGTATCGAACAAAATCGTCAAGCAAGAAAAGAGGCAAAACAAGCTTCGAAAAGCAAATCTTCCAAACCGTCATAGTCTGTCTTTGCTTAAAGTAGAATAATCAAAAAGGCCCTATCCATTGGATAGGGTCATTGTTTGTCTTCTTTTTTAGTTTCTTGATGAAAGATATTTTGCCAAGTTTCGTGACGGCGCCAGATACTGGTATGGACGATACCATCTAATTCATAGCAGATGAGTTTGGTCTTCTGACTGATGGAAGTGATTTGAATATCCTTGATAGATGCATTTAACTCTTTTTCGGTCTTATAAGCCTCTTTATCCATCTGCTCTCCGTCTTGGCGAATATAGACAAAATCATCAGCCAAGAGTTCTTCCAGTTGATTTCCTTGGTCAATCAATTGCTCGCGCATGAGCAATTTTTTATAGACATTGTCTAAAATTTCATCCTCAGGGATAGGTGCTGGTTCTATATGGACATCGGTATCAAAGACGCCAAAACGTTCCTCCAGCATAGACTCGACCTGATCCGCGATTTCATGACTTTCAAAAACAGACAAGTCAGGATTCATCTCCAGCGTGATATCCAGGTAGATATTGCTACCGTAGGTACGACCTCTTTGCGACTTAACCTTGCTGATTTTGGGAATTTCCATGATGGCCTTTTGGTAGTCCTCAAGCAGGCGGTCGTCGAAGCCATCTGAAAGACTAAAGGAAGACTCGATAAAGATATCATAGGCAGTTTTCAAGATAAAGAAAGTGATGATAATGGCAACCAGTTTATCCACAATGGGATAATTGAAACTGCTAGCCAGGATGGCAATGCTAGTACCAAGTGAGGTAACAGCATCAGAAAGATTGTCCTTGGCGGCAGCCTTCAGTGCCTTGGAGCTGGATTTCTTACTGAGGCGAGTATTGTAGAGATAGACCACAAACATGATTGCTGCAGACATAATTCCTAGAGTTGCACCAAGAGGATCAATGACCGTTTCTTCACGACTGAGAATCTTCTGAATGGTATCCCTCAGCACATCAAAGCCAACATAGAACATGATGATAGAAGTGACCAAGCTAGCCAAATCCTCAATCTTCCAGTGGCCAAAACGGTGGTCTCGGTCTGCAGGCTGGCGCGCCATCCGAATCCCAATCAAGAGGGCCACATTTCCAATGATATCCGATACGTTGTTAAAACCATCTGCCACCAAACTGGATGAATGGAGGAGGTGCCCAGTTGCTAATTTGGCTGCAGACAAGATCAAATAGGTCGAAATACTGATAATGGCCCCACGTTCAGCTAACTTGAGATTTGAGATAGATTGCTTCATTCAACTTCCTTTCTAGTCACATAGCATTCTACCATTATACTGGTTTTCAAGGGAAAATTCAAATAAGGCAATTTTTACTCTTTGAAAACTTTTCAAAATTTGGTATAATAGAACTACTCAAGGGAGTAGCTGGCAGAAACCTGTGATAGTGTCGTCATTCCGAATTTTATACTGAAAAGTATGCTTTCCGGCACTATCTTAAACAGCGAGACTTGTTATGATTAACAGGTCTCTTTTTGTTTGTCGTGAAAAGATGCGATGAGGAAAAAGAGAGTCTGTTTTGCACACAATGTCAAGGAGGAGACACATGTCAAAAGAACAAAAACGCCAAGCGTTTTACACTCAGAGTCCTGAAGAGGTCTTGAAGGCTGTGGATGCGACCGAGCAAGGTTTGTCATCAAGTGAGGCAGAAAAGCGCCTTGCTGAATTTGGCCACAATGAACTCGAAGAAGGCGAGAAACGATCAATCCTGGTCAAATTTATCGAGCAATTTAAGGATTTGATGATTATCATCCTAGTTGCGGCAGCTATTTTGTCAGTTGTGACTTCTGGTGGGGAAGATATCGCAGATGCCATTATCATCCTAGCCGTGGTTATCATCAACGCTGCCTTTGGTGTTTACCAAGAAGGAAAAGCAGAAGAAGCTATCGAAGCCCTCAAATCCATGTCTAGTCCAGCTGCCCGCGTTCTTCGTGATGGGCATATGGCGGAGATTGACTCTAAAGAATTGGTACCTGGAGATATCGTCGCTCTCGAAGCTGGTGATGTAGTACCTGCAGATCTACGTTTGCTAGAAGCCAACTCTCTTAAAATCGAAGAAGCAGCTCTTACAGGTGAGTCTGTGCCAGTCGAAAAAGACTTGACAGTTGAACTTGCTGCAGATGCTGGTATTGGTGACCGTGTCAATATGGCCTTCCAAAACTCAAATGTGACTTATGGTCGTGGTCTTGGTGTTGTTGTCAATACAGGTATGTACACGGAAGTTGGTCATATCGCTGGTATGCTTCAAGATGCAGATGAGACGGATACACCACTCAAACAAAACTTGAACAACCTTTCTAAGGTCTTGACCTATGCAATCTTGGTCATTGCCCTTGTTACTTTTGTAGTTGGGGTCTTCATCCAAGGGAAAAATCCACTTGGTGAGTTGATGACCTCTGTTGCGCTTGCCGTTGCAGCTATTCCAGAAGGACTTCCTGCTATCGTGACCATCGTTCTTGCCCTTGGTACTCAAGTTTTGGCCAAACGAAACTCTATCGTTCGTAAGTTGCCAGCTGTAGAAACACTTGGTTCAACTGAAATCATTGCTTCTGATAAGACTGGTACGCTGACCATGAACAAGATGACCGTCGAAAAAGTCTTCTACGATGCAGTTCTACATGACTCAGCTGATGACATTGAACTAGGTCTTGAAATGCCCCTACTTCGTTCAGTTGTCTTGGCCAATGATACGAAAATCGATGTGGAAGGAAACCTGATTGGTGACCCTACTGAAACAGCCTTCATCCAGTATGCCTTGGATAAGGGTTACGATGTCAAAGGTTTCTTAGAGAAATATCCACGCGTGGCTGAGTTGCCATTTGACTCTGACCGTAAGCTCATGTCAACGGTTCACCCATTGCCAGATGGTAAATTCCTTGTGGCGGTTAAAGGTGCGCCAGACCAACTTTTGAAACGTTGTGTTCTTCGTGATAAGGCTGGGGATATTGCTCCGATTGATGAGAAGGTTACAAACCTCATTCACACAAACAACTCTGAAATGGCTCACCAAGCCTTGCGTGTCCTTGCAGGTGCTTATAAGATTATTGACAGAATTCCAGAAAACCTCACTTCTGAAGAGCTTGAAAATGAGTTAATCTTTACTGGTTTGATCGGGATGATTGACCCTGAACGTCCTGAGGCAGCTGAGGCTGTTCGTGTGGCTAAGGAAGCGGGAATACGTCCAATCATGATTACAGGTGACCACCAAGATACTGCAGAAGCGATTGCCAAACGTTTGGGAATCATTGATGCAAACGATACAGAAGGCCACGTTTTAACTGGTGCTGAGCTCAATGAATTGTCAGATGAAGACTTTGAAAAAGTAGTTGGTCAATACTCTGTTTATGCCCGTGTGTCTCCAGAGCACAAGGTTCGTATCGTCAAGGCTTGGCAAAAACAAGGTAAAGTCGTTGCCATGACAGGTGACGGTGTCAATGATGCTCCGGCTTTGAAAACAGCCGATATCGGTATCGGTATGGGAATCACTGGTACAGAGGTTTCTAAGGGGGCTTCTGACATGATTCTTGCAGATGATAACTTTGCGACTATCATCGTTGCAGTTGAAGAAGGACGTAAGGTCTTCTCAAACATTCAAAAGACTATTCAGTATCTACTTTCTGCCAATACTGCTGAAGTATTAACCATCTTCCTATCAACCTTGTTTGGTTGGGACGTCTTGCAACCAGTTCATCTTTTGTGGATCAACTTGGTAACAGATACCTTCCCAGCTATCGCTCTTGGTGTTGAACCTGCTGAGCCAGGTGTCATGAACCATAAACCACGTGGACGCAAGGCAAGCTTCTTCTCAGGTGGTGTTTTGAGTTCTATCATCTATCAAGGTGTACTCCAAGCAGCTATTGTTATGAGTGTTTATGGACTTGCGATTGCTTACCCAGTTCATGTGGGTGACAATCATGCCATTCATGCAGATGCCCTAACTATGGCCTTTGCAACCCTTGGTTTGATTCAGCTCTTCCATGCCTACAATGTGAAATCTGTTTACCAATCCATCTTGACAGTTGGTCCATTCAAGTCTAAGACCTTTAACTGGTCCATCTTGGTATCCTTCATCCTTCTTATGGCAACAATTGTCGTAGAACCGCTTGAAGGAATCTTCCACGTAACCAAATTAGACTTGTCACAATGGGGAATTGTTATGGCTGGAAGCTTCTCAATGATTATTATCGTCGAAATTGTTAAGTTTATTCAACGCAAACTTGGTTTTGATAAGAATGCGATTTAAAAAAAGTCATCTTCGGATGGCTTTTTGTTACAGTTGAGGGAAAGGGCTTGCAGTTATCGGCTTTTGTGCTATAATTGCTATAATATAGTAAAAAGAAAGAGGAGTGTGAGGAAGTGGAGAAGAAAATTGTAAAGGATATCTTATTTTTATCTCAGGTGTCTCAACCGGCAAGTCAAGAAGATCTTTATCTTGCCAGAAATTTACAGGATACGCTTTTAGCAAATCGTGAGACCTGTGTTGGGCTGGCTGCCAATATGATTGGGGTGCAGAAGCGCGTGATTATCTTTAATCTTGGCCTGGTTCCTGTGGTCATGTTTAACCCAGTGCTCCTGTCTTTTGAAGGAGCTTATGAGACAGAGGAAGGCTGTTTGTCCTTGGTAGGTGTGAGACCTACTAAGCGCTATGAAACTATAAGGGTTGCCTATCGTGACAGCAAGTGGCAGGAACAGACCATTACTTTGACAGGTTTCCCAGCCCAGATTTGCCAGCATGAACTGGATCACTTGGAAGGACGAATCATTTAGGAGGAAAGTAAATGAAACGAATAGTCTTTGAACTGCTTTTTATCGTAACGACCTGGTATATCTTTTTACCGCCTCTTAACCTGACCAGCTGGGAATTTCTCTTTTTCCTCTGTGGGCATTTGCTGCTTGTGGCTATTTTATTTGGCTTTGGCAAGGGAATCAATCTGGTCAAAACGGTTCATGTGCGCCACGGCAAGGCGGAAGCTGCTTTAAATCTTGAGGGTTTCAAAATCAATCGGTTAGGAAAAGTTCTTTTAGCTTCTATTGGAGGAATTCTTCTCTTGGCTGGTTTAGTTTCCTTGGTGACTTCTAGTATTTTCCAGGCTAAAAATTATGCCAATGTAGTCACGGTTACGGAAAAAGACTTTACTGAATTTCCTAAGACTGACACCAGTAAGGTTCCTATTCTAGATAGAAGTACTGCTGAAAAAATTGGAGACCGCTATTTGGGTTCCTTAACGGATAAGGTATCGCAGTATGTAGCGGCAGACACCTATACCCAACTAACGATTGATGGGAAACCTTATCGGGTTACGCCACTAGAATACGCAGACCCTATCAAATGGTTTAACAATCAGGCCAAGGGAATCGGCGAGTATATCAAGGTGGACATGGTAACTGGAAATGCCAACTTGGTGGACTTGAAGACACCAATCAAATATTCAGACTCGGAGTATTTTAACCGTGATGTCAAGCGTCACCTGCGCTTGAAGTACCCAACCAAGATCTTCAAGACTCCATCATTTGAGGTGGACGATGAGGGCAATCCTTTCTATGTAGCAACGGTTTACCAAAAGCAATTTGGCTTAGCAGTTCCTCGTCCTATTTCAGTCATTATCTTGGACGCCACAAATGGAGAGACCAAGGAATACAGCTTGGCAGATGTTCCGGAATGGGTGGACAGGGTTTATCCAGCTGAGGAAACCATCGAGCAAATCAACTACAACGGCAAGTACAAGGATGGTTTCTGGAATGCCATGATTTCCAAGAAAAACGTGACCCAGACTACCAAGGGATATAATTATTTGTCTATCGGTAATGATATTTACCTCTACACAGGTGTGACATCGGCCAATGCAGATGAGAGTAACCTTGGTTTCATCCTTGAAAACATGCGAACAGGAGAAATCACCAAGTACAGCTTGGCTTCAGCAACCGAAGAATCAGCCCGTGAATCAGCCGAAGGTGCTGTTCAGGAGAAATCCTACAAGGCAACCTTCCCAATCCTCATCAACCTCAATGACAAGCCTCTCTACATCATGGGCTTGAAGGACAATGCTGGCTTGGTTAAAGAGTATGCTCTGGTAGATGCAGTCGAGTACCAAAATGTTATCGTAGCTACTACAGTAGAAGAACTGCTCAGCAAGTACGCCAATAAAAACGACCTTGAAATTGATAATGAAACGACAGAAAGTATCAAGGGTGTGGTGGCAGACCTCAAATCAGCTGTTATCAAGGGCGACACCGTCTACTTCTTTAAAGTTGATGGTAAGATATACAAGGTCAAGGCCTCAGTATCTGATGACCTCCCTTACCTTGAAAATGGTAAAACCTTCGAAGGTCAAGTCGGAAAAGATAACTATCTTAAGACATTTAAAGTTCAGTAAGAGGAGAGGTTGGGCAAAAACTCAATTTCAGGAAAAAATGAAGTAAATCTTTTCATAATAAAACGCATAGTATCAAGGTTTTTCAACACCGGATATTATGCGTTTCTCTGATTTTTAAGCCTTTTCCCAGTCTCTTTTCAGATAAACTTCTTGGTTGTGGCTAAAAAATATGCTACACTATCAATATGAAAATTTTAATCCCAACAGCAAAAGAAATGAACACAGACTTGCCAAGTATTGAAGTCGCTCCTTTAAAACCAGAAAGTCAGGCGGTGCTGGATGCCTTGGCCCTCTATTCTTCTAATCAATTGGAGAGTTTTTACAAGGTATCAGCTGAGAAAGCAGCGGAAGAATTTCAAAATATTCAGGCTTTGAAAAGGCAAAGAGCTCAACACTATCCAGCTCTGAAACTTTTTGATGGGCTTATGTACCGCCACATCAAGCGTGACAAACTGACCGAGGCAGAACAAACCTATCTTGCAAATCATGTCTTTATCACGTCGGCTTTGTACGGTGTTGTTCCAGCCTTGTCACCTATGGCCCCTCACCGTTTGGACTTTTTGATGAAGTTAAAAGTTGCTGGTAAGACTTTGAAGAGCCATTGGAAGTCAGCCTACGATGAAGCTGTGAAGAAGGAAGACCTAATTTTCTCCCTCTTGTCATCCGAGTTTGAGACAGTATTTTCTAAGGAAATCAGAGAAAAGATGGTGACCTTCAAATTCATGGAGGATAGAGGTGGTCAGTTGAAGATTCATTCAACTATTTCCAAGAAAGCGCGTGGTGCCTTCCTGACAGCCCTGATAGAAAATCAAGTACAGACGATGGAGGAAGCTCGTCGCTTAAGCTTTGCAGGATTTGCCTACCGAGAAGATTTGTCCCAGCCACAGGAATTGGTTTTTGTAAAGGAAGTATAGAAAATAGATAAAAGAAAAAGTCAGCAGTATTATGCTGACTTTTCTAGTTTATAAAGTATTGGATATATGAATCTCATTTGATAAACAGTTAAGATGATTAACCAAGTCCATGATTGACAGATGGTTTCGGCAAATAAACCTCTTGGTAATTCCTGGAATATAGAAATTAGACACGATGATATCGTAATCTGTCTGATTTAAAATCTCAGGACTTGTTTTCAATTCATCCCAAGTATCGAAGGTAAAGCGGTTATTACAGTAGTAGGAAAGCATATCAACAAAGGTAAGGGATATAGCATGGTCAAAATTACTGATAATCAAAACCTTGATAGGTGGTCGATTTTCTAACAACTGAGTAGAGAGGTTTTCAGCATGGGTTAAGATGGTGTACATCAAGTGTTCCAACTGTTCAGGATGGTCATGCTGTCCAATTGCCTGACGATATTGGGCCAGTTCTTGACGTGCACTTCCCATAAAGTCTGGGAAGTAAACTTCAAATTTTTTAATCGTCAATGCTTTTTGTTCAAATAAGATTGGGGTAGAAAAGATTTCCTGTCTTTCAAAGAAAGCAGTGTTGTGTAAATGCCAAATAAGCTCATCGTGGTTAGTAAAAGTAATCTTATATTGTTTTGCTAGGCGTTCTAATATTTGACTAAGTAATTGGTAAGAGTATCTTGCTTCACTGTTATCTTCTAAAGAGTTGAAGAATTCTTGAGGATCTAAGAAAAGATTGTTTTGAATAAAGGATATAAAAATTTGGGCAATGATATCTGGGGTGATTTCCAGTCCCAGTTTTTCAGAAAAATGGACAAGTATCTCCTCAAAGTTTGGAATACTCATCAAAAGAGGGTAGTATTCATCGTAGAAATGATTTGGTAAGTCGATGAAATGACCGTTTTTAATGCGGTAAATACTGATGGCTATCATCAATTTGTACATTCTATAGATTGAAAATCGCATTGGATAATTCGTGATCTTATAGAAGAAGTCAGTGAACTCTGTTAAATCCTCTTCAGGAAGGTCAGGAAAAGGCCAGTCTAGGAAATAATAGCGCTCAGAAAAATATTGGGCAAAAAAATAGCGAATATCGATTTCATTGCCACGTATTTCGGATGGAGTAAATGATAGTTCAATTTGGAATTGAGTTGACAGAGTTTTTGTAATATTTCTGCCCAATCGATAGAGGTTGGCATTACTAGAGTGAAGATTTTCTATTGTTCGATAAATAGGTAAGCCCTCATTAAAAAACAGATACTCTAGTAATTGAAAAGATTGAGAATGGGCAAGAAAATATTGATATACATCTTCTACACTAGTGTTAACTTCTAAATCTATCATAATCCCGTTAACAGAAGATTGGATGTCAATAGTTGGAAAAGCAGCACGTAATTCATTTAAATCACTTTTTAGAATTCGTTCTGTACATCCTAACTTTTCGGCAAGTTCATGCAATTTCATCCAATTACGATTTTGAATCAAGGTTTCCATTAAACGTAATTGTCGCTGATCTTTCGTAGATAAAAGGTTACGCATATAGGTATTTCCTCCTTAATTTATTATATCATGTTTTTGTCTAAAAAGTACAAAAAACTTAGAGTAAGAAAATTGTCGTTAGTAATCAGAAAATTTAGAATAAGATAAGTGGCTCTTAGGTGCAAAAACAGAATATATTAATTGTATAGAAAATATTGATTTATATATCAAATAGTTGTAGAGTAGGAATTATAAAATACTATCTAGGAGTTCAAAATGAAACATTCACATAAGAAATCATTTGACTGGTATAGCATGCAACAACGATACTCTATTCGTAAGTATCACTTTGGTGCAGCTAGTGTCTTGCTCGGTACAGCTTTAGTATTGGGAACTGCCGCTAATGCGCAATCAGTACAAGCGGAGGAACAACATCCAGAAGCAACTAACAGTGTTTCTGTTGATAAGGTAGATGAAGCTACTAAACCAGCAGAAGTTTCTACACCTAAAAAAGAAACAACTTATGCAGCTCCAACTGTTGCGAACCCAGTAGAAACGACTCCAGCTAAAACTGAAGAAGCTACTAGACCAGCAGAAAAAGTTGAAGAAGCAAAAGATAAAAAAGAAGAAGTAACGCATCAAGATGCTGTTGACAAGTCAAAATTGTTAACGGCTCTTTCGCGTGCTAAAAAACTTGAGAGTAAGTTATATACAGAAGCAAGTGCTGCAAACTTGCAAGCAAGTATCCAAGCTGGTCAAAGCTTGCTTGGGAAAGCAGATGCAACTGAAGTTGAATTATCAGCAGCAGAGTCATCTATTCAATCGTCTATTATTGGTCTAGAACTTCGTTCTAACTCTGATAAAGGAACTGTATCAGAAACTCCTGTAGTGAAGAAAGCTGACGCGGCAGAAGCCAAAGAAGAAGCTAAACCAGTTACAACAACTGATCGTTCAGCTGTTAATAGTACTGTTTTGCCAACTAGCACACCTGTTAAAGTAGAAGCTACGTCAAGACCTGCATCTACAAATGAACTTTTGAAACCAGCTCTTAGCCTTTCTGACGCTCGCCAAAATCCAGCTATCCGTAAAGAAGACTTGGATAAAGGGCACAGTGGCTTTAGAGCAGCTAGCAATCCAGCTAACCCAATTGTTTCAGGTTCTGGAAATACAGTTGCATTTACAGATATTAGTCAAGGTGGTCGTAGTTATAGTTTCCGTGGCTACGGAAACTCACGTGGTGGTAATTCAATTCATTACGATGTAACAACAGTACGTCAAGGTAATAGATTGAATTTCACAATTAGATACTCTGGTCCAGGTGAATTTGTTAATAATAACTTTATCTTGGACAAAGGGGATGGATTTGGAAATCCTTCAAATGCAACCATCACAACTCCAAGATTAAGAGAGCAATCAAAACCTATTAGCCAGGGTGCCAACTTCGTATCTCACTCAGGATACAGTATGACCTCTGCTACTTCAACAAATATGGAACAAACAATCAGATTTAGTTTGCCTATCATTAATCCAAATGGTGACTTGTCTGTTCGTTTGAAACCAGTTACTTTTAACGTGGACCAAGGTGGTGGCGGTGCCGCTACTAGCAATGACCCATACAGTAACTCTAACTATTATTATAGAGCAAACCCACTCCTCTTGGATGCAAATCCAAATGGTGGTACTAGTAACAAGACTGTTACAGAAGAACTTGAATTCCAAACTATCTATCTTCCAACTAGTAAATTGCCAGAAGGTGAGACTAGATTAGTTAGAGAAGGTGAAAAAGGACAACGTCAAATTACCTATAAAGTTCATCGATTAGGTAATGAAACAATCCTAGGCTTGCCAATTAGTAATAGAGTTACTAAAGAAGCTAAACCACGTATTGTTCAAATCGGTGTCGCTAAAGAATTCATTGAAACTGTAAAACCACGTGTTGATCAAAATAAAATCGGTGATACCAATAACCTCACTTTCTATCTTGATAATGATGGTAACGGTGTTTACACTGAAGGTGTAGACGAACTTGTTCAAAGAATTGCTATTAAAGATGGTGCTAAAGGTGAAAAAGGAGACCAAGGTGAACGCGGTCTCACTGGGGCACAAGGTGCTAAAGGTGAAAAAGGAGACCAAGGTGAACGCGGTCTAACTGGAGCACAAGGTGCTAAAGGTGAAAAAGGGGACCGAGGCGAACGCGGTCTAACTGGAGCACAAGGTGCTAAAGGTGAAAAAGGGGACCGAGGCGAACGCGGTCTAACTGGAGCACAAGGTGCTAAAGGTGAAAAAGGAGACCAAGGTGAACGTGGTCTAACCGGAGCACAAGGTGCTAAAGGTGAAAAAGGAGATCGAGGCGAACGTGGTCTGACTGGAGCACAAGGTGCCAAAGGTGAAAAAGGAGACCAAGGTGAACGCGGTCTGACTGGAGCACAAGGTGCCAAAGGTGAAAAAGGAGACCAAGGTGAACGCGGTCTGACTGGAGCACAAGGTGCTAAAGGTGAAAAAGGAGATCGAGGCGAACGCGGTCTGACTGGAGCACAAGGTGCCAAAGGTGAAAAAGGAGACCAAGGTGAACGCGGTCTGACTGGAGCACAAGGTGCTAAAGGTGAAAAAGGAGATCGAGGCGAACGCGGTCTAACCGGAGCACAAGGTGCTAAAGGTGAAAAAGGAGACCGAGGTGAACGTGGTCTGACTGGAGCACAAGGTGCTAAAGGTGAAAAAGGAGACCAAGGTCAGGCAGGTCGTGACGGTGTAACTCCAACCGTAACCGTTAAAGATAATAAAGAAGACGGTACTCACACTATCACTATTAACGACGGTAGAGGTAATGTTACAAATACTGTTGTAAGAGATGGTTTCGATGGAGCAAGCCCATTAGTTGCGACTCAACGAAATGAAGCTGATAAAACAACAACTGTTATCTTCTATTATGATCAAAATGACAACAACGAATTTGATGCAGGAGATACAAAACTAAAAGAAGTTGTCATTGCAGATGGTGCCAAAGGTGAAAAAGGAGACCAAGGTGAACGTGGATTAACTGGTGCACAAGGTGCTAAAGGTGATCGTGGCGAACGTGGTGAAACAGGGGCAGCAGGACGTGATGGTAAAACGCCAGTAATTACTACAGCTCGTGGTAAAGATGGTCATAGTACTGACATTACATTTACAATTCCTGGAGAAGAGCCTGTTGTAGCTAACATTAAAGATGGTAAAGATGGACGTACACCAACCATCGACTTAAATGCCTTAGCTGAAGCAGCAGCAAGATTAAACAATCAAAGAAGCGGAAGAGTAAGAAGAGCTTTAGCAGACGCCCCATCTACAGCACCAGCAGAAAAACCAAGAGAAGGTACTCTTATTACAGCGTACTTTGATAACAATGGTAATGGTCGGTACGATGAAGGTATAGATGACTTAATTGCTAAACAACCAATTTATAATGGTACAGACGGTGCCAATGGTGCAGCAGGTGCAGCCGGACGTAATGGTGCTGAATTATTAAGTGGACCTAAAGCACCAACAGCAGATGATGGTAAAGATGGCGACACTTATATCGATGCAACTACAGGTGATGTTTATAAGAAAGAAAACGGAACTTGGGATAAGATTGGTAACATTCGTGGACCTCAAGGTCTAAAAGGTGAAGCCGGAGTTGCAGGACCACAAGGACCACAAGGGCTACAAGGACCTAAGGGTGACCAGGGTGCTCAAGGTCTTCAAGGTCGTGATGGTCAAGACGGAGCACAAGGTTTACCAGGACGCGACGGACGAGATGGCGCAGCAGGTCGTGACGGACGTGATGGCCGCGACGGTAAAGACGTCTTGAACGGCAAAGTTAACCCAGAAGCAAATCAAGGTAAAGACGGCGATAAATACGTCAATACAGAAACAGGCGACGTCTTCGTTAAGAATAACGGCAACTGGGACAAAGAAGGCAACATCAAGGGACCTAAAGGGGACAAAGGTGAACAAGGTCTTCAAGGTCGTGATGGTCAAGACGGAGCCCAAGGTTTACCAGGACGCGACGGACGAGATGGCGCAGCAGGTCGTGACGGACGTGATGGCCGCGACGGTAAAGACGTCTTAAACGGTAAAGTAAATCCAGAAGCAAGTCAAGGTAAAGACGGCGATAAATACGTCAATACAGAAACAGGTGACGTCTTCGTTAAGAATAATGGCAACTGGGACAAAGAAGGCAACATCAAGGGACCTAAAGGGGACAAAGGTGAACAAGGTCTTCAAGGTCGTGATGGTCAAGACGGAGCCCAAGGTTTACCAGGACGCGACGGACGAGATGGCGCAGCAGGTCGTGACGGACGTGATGGCCGCGACGGTAAAGACGTCTTGAACGGCAAAGTTAACCCAGAAGCAAATCAAGGTAAAGACGGTGATAAATACGTCAATACAGAAACAGGCGACGTCTTCGTTAAGAATAACGGCAACTGGGACAAAGAAGGCAACATCAAGGGACCTAAAGGGGACAAAGGTGAACAAGGTCTTCAAGGTCGTGATGGTCAAGACGGAGCCCAAGGTTTACCAGGACGCGACGGACGAGATGGCGCAGCAGGTCGTGACGGACGTGATGGCCGCGACGGTAAAGACGTCTTGAACGGCAAAGTTAACCCAGAAGCAAATCAAGGTAAAGACGGCGATAAATACGTCAATACAGAAACAGGCGACGTCTTCGTTAAGAATAACGGCAACTGGGACAAAGAAGGCAACATCAAGGGACCTAAGGGTGATAAAGGTGAACGTGGAGAAGATGGTAAGACTCCAGAAGTAACTGTAACTCCAGGTAAAGATGGTCATAGTACCGACATTACATTCACTGTTCCAGGTAAAGATCCAGTTACAGTAAATGTTAAGGACGGAGAAAATGGTCTGAACGGTAAAACTCCAAAAGTTGATTTGCTTCGTGTCGAAGGACAAAACGGCAATCCATCTCATACAATTGTGACATTCTATACTGATGAAAACAATGATGGTAAGTATACTCCAGGAACTGATGAACTTCTAGGTTCTGAAATGATTAAAGATGGTGCTAAAGGTGCGGACGGACGTGATGGTAAATCATTGCTTACTGTCAAAGATGGTAAAGAAACTAAAGTTTACCAAGAAGATCCAGCACATCCAGGTCAACCATTGAACCCTGAAAAACCTCTTGCAGTTATTAAAGATGGAGTGGACGGAGTCTCTCCAACAGTAACAGCTGTTCGTAAGGATGAAGACGGTCATAAAGGTGTAGAAATCACTGTTGATAACCATGATGGTTCACAACCAACTACAGTCTTTGTTAAAGATGGTGCTAAGGGAGAAACTGGTGCAACCGGTCAGGATGGCCAAACTCCTACAATCACTACTCAACGTGGACAAGATGGTCAAAGCACTCTTGTAACTATCACAACACCAGGTAAAGATCCAGTAACCTTTACAGTAAAAGATGGTAAGAATGGTAAAGATGGACGTACACCAACTATTGACTTAAATGCATTGGTGGAAGCAGTTAGAAGAGGTGTTGGATCAACTTCTAATTCACAACCTTCTGGAACATCAAGAAGTGCAAGAAATAGAAGAGCATTACCAGATGAAGATAGAAGTGCAACTGAGTCATCAGAAACAGTACAACCATCAACTACAGGTTCAACAGGTTCACAACCAGCAACTGCAGGTTCAACAGGTTCACAACCATCAGCTACAGGCTCAACAGCATCACAACCAACATCAACTCAACCTAAACCATCAGGTGAATATGCGGGAACCGAAATAAAAGCATATTATGATAATAATAATAATGGTGTATTTGATGAAGGTGATGAGTTGATATCAAGTACTGTTATTCCTCCTGCTCCAAAAGGAGAGAATGGTAATGATGGTAAAGATGCTATAAGAGGAGCTGAATTATTAAGTGGAATTATAGCTCCAAGGCCAGAAGATGGTAAAGACGGTGATACTTATATCGACGCCAATACAGGTGATGTTTACAAGAAAGAAAATGGTTCTTGGAACAAGATTGGTAATATCCGTGGACCTCAAGGAGTAGCCGGTGAAAAAGGCGACAAAGGCGACAAAGGTGAAAAAGGTGAAAACGGAGCTAATGGAGCAGACGGTAAATCACCAGTTGTAAATGTAACGGACAATGGAGATGGAACACACTCTATTACTGTTAGAAACCCTGATGGTTCTGAATCAACAACTAAAGTTAAAGATGGTAAAGACGGTAAAACTGCCAATATCACTACAACAGAAAATCCAGATGGAAGCCACACAATCACTGTAACAAATCCAGACGGAACAACTAAAGAAACTGTTGTTAAGAATGGTAAAGACGGTAAGACTCCAAAAGTTGAAGTAACGGATAACGGAGATGGAACTCATACTGTTAAAGTTACAGATGGAGACGGTAATGTTACCAACGCTGTCATCAAAGATGGTAAAGACGGTAAAGCTGCAACAGCAACTACAACAGAAAACCCAGATGGAAGCCACAGAGTAACAATCACTAACCCAGACGGAACGAAGAATGAGTTTGTTGTTAAGAATGGTCGTGACGGTGTTGACGGACGTACTCCAACCGCATCTGTTCGTGACAATGGGGACGGAAGTCATACAATCGTTATTACAAATCCAGAAGGTGTGACAACTGAAACCACAGTTCGTGATGGTAAATCACCAAAAGTTACTATTACTGACGAACAAAATGGAACTCATAAGATCTCAGTTCTAAATGGTGACGGCACAACTACTGAAACAATTATCAAAGATGGTAAATCACCAGTAGCAACTGTTACTGACAACCATGATGGTACTTACACAATTCGTGTAGAAAACGGTAATGGTACTGTTTCTGAAACCACAGTTCATGACGGTAAATCACCAACTGCTAAGGTTGTGGATAACGGAGATGGAACTCACACTATCACAGTTGTGAACTCAGACGGTACAACTACAACAACTACAGTTCGTGATGGTAAAGAACCAAAACTTGAAGTTATTGATAACAACAATGGTTCACACACTATTAAAGTGACAGGAGCTGATGGTAAAGAAACTACAACTACAATCTTTGATGGTAAATCACCAAAAGCGAATATCGTAGATAACGGAGATGGAACTCACACATTAACAATCGTAGATTCTGATGGTCGTCAATACAAATCTATTATCAAAGATGGTAAAGACGGTAAAGATGGCGTTTCACCAACTGTAACTGTTAAAAATAATAACGACGGAACTCACGTTGTTACAATTATTAATCCAGATGGAAGTAAGACAGAAATGGTGATTAAAGACGGTAAAGATGGTAAATCACCAAAAGTTTCTGTTGAAGATAATGGAAATGGTAGTCATACAATCACAATCATCAATTCTGACGGAACTGTGACGAAAACAGTTGTTAAAGACGGTAAAGATGGTCGCGATGGACGTGACGGTAAAGATGGCAAAGATGGTAAATGTGGATGCCAAGACAAACCGGTAACACCATCAAATGACAAACCAGTTCCTCCAACACGTAATGTGCCAGAAAGACCAACGTTTGCAATGCCAGAACCACCAGTTCACGAATTGCCAGAATTCAACGGTGGTGTTCCAGGAATGCCAGAAGTTCATGAATTGCCAGAATTCAACGGTGGTGTACCAGGTATGCCAGAAGTCAATGAACTTCCTAATCCAGAAGTTCCAGGAATGCCAACACCTCCAGTCCATGAAATTCCAGAATTTAATGGCGGAGTACCAGGTATGCCTGAAGTTAATGACAAACCAGGTTCAAACATTCCTGAAGTTCCAACACAACCAAATCCAAATGTACCAGTTCAACCGGTAACACCATTAACTTCTAACCCAGTAGCACCAACTACAGGTAAAGAAAATCATGGTGACAAATTACCTGAAACTGGAAGCCAATCTGATTATATCTCTGTTCTTCTAGGTAGCGGTATTCTATTGAGCCTATATGTAGGTCGAAGAAAAGAAGATTAATCAGCAACAAGCAGTCATTAATTTCTCGAAAGAAGATGATAAGTGATAGATCTCGAATGAAAGAATATTCTTAGAACGATTTTCCATGATGGAAAAGACTGCTAAAAACCTTGAGTGGTAACGCTCAAGGTTTTTTTGGATGTCTGATGTTTGTCTGAAAATCTTGATTGAGAAATAAAAAGCCACCCTATGAGGTGGCTATAATTGATTTAGACTTCTTAAAATTCTCTATTTTTTACTGAATTGCTTCGACCAAGTCTTGAGCTTGTTTTTCAAGTGAATTTAGGACTGTTTCTTCAAGAACCAATTTTCCGTCTGCCCAAGCAGAGTCATTAACACGTGCAGCAGTGAAATCGCCAACTACTTGTGTACGGATAAATGGCAAGAGGTCTTTGTAGATAGCGAAAAGTTGATCGTGACCTGCATTGGCTACAGATGATACTGTGACAAACTTGTCTTGAAGGGCAGAAGCGCCACGTGTATCAGACAAGTCAAGGGCACGAGATAACCAGTCAAGCAAGTTTTTCACTGTACCAGGGATAGAGAAGTTGTAGACTGGAGAGAAAATCCAGATGGCATCAGCAGCGAGAACTGCTTCACGAGCAGCCTCTACAGCTGGATGAGTTGGAACTTCTAAATCTTGGCTGAAGAGAGGAATGGATGAATAGTCAAGGTAGCTAACTTCTGCTTTACCAGCAAGTGCTTTCTCAGCTTCAAGGGCCATTTGGTGGTTGAAAGAACCTTGGCGTAGTGATCCAACGATAAATAATACTTTTTTAGACATGATGTGTCTCCTTTTTCTTAAATTTCCGAGAACTTTCTCGTTGTTATAATATATATTACAACAAAACAAAAGGACTTGCAAGAAATTTGCTCAGAGTTTATTTGAAAATTATAAAATTGCTGAAACTCTAGTCAGTTGCCACTGGAAAAGTAAGAACTGTTTTTTAGATTTTGGTTTTCTTTGATTTTATAGGAGGATTCCTATATTCTCTTGTAATATGATGATATAAGTGCTAAAATAAACAAGAAAACTCGCAATAGAAACCGCATAACGGCTATTTTCCGGTATCATTTCATAAACAATTAAAGGAACAATAATGGCATTGAAGAATGCTTCTAAAAAGGGGTGGAGATTATGTAAGGCACAGATTAACAAGTGACGGACAAAAGAAATAATAATACACTTGTTAAAGGAGAAAAGATGTTAATAAGAAATTATCGGAAAAATATTGGCCTGATGGCCGGAGTTGAGTTTTTTGCATTTCTAGGGATTACCAGTTTTTGGATTCTCTTTCTCAGTCAAAATGGTATGTCTCTTTGGCAGATTGGACTTCTGGAGAGTATTTTTCATACTACCAGTCTTCTCTGTGAAATTCCATCTGGTATGTTAGCTGATCGTTATTCCTATAAGACCAACCTTTATTTAAGTCGAATAGCAGGAATTGTGTCCTCTATTCTTATGTTGGCTGGGCAGGGGAATTTTTGGATTTATGCACTAGCTATGGCGGTGAGTGCCTTGTCTTACAATTTTGATTCAGGAACAAGCGCAGCAATGGTCTATGACTCGGCTGTAGAAGCTGGGCTAAAGGAGCGCTATCTATCCATTTCAAGCTTTATGTCAGGAGTAGCAGAAGGAACTCGTTCTTTGGGGACAGTGTTGGCGGGATTTTTTGTCCATGGTCAATTGCACCTGACCTACCATATCATGATTGCCACTTCTATCATAGTTCTTTTCCTGATTTGGATGCTGAAAGAACCCAGTGTCAAGGTAGAAAAAACTGATAGTGTGACCATGAAACAGATTATTTGGACTGTTAAGGAAGAGTTGGAGCGAAATCCCATGCTGTTCAACTGGATGATTTTGTCTCAGATTGTTGGTACACTCATGTGCATGTTTTATTTTTACTATCAAAATCAGTTACCAGATTTAAGTAGTTGGCAAATTTCAGCAGTTATGCTACTTGGTAGTCTCTTAAATATCGTCGCAGTCTATCTAGCGAGTAAGATTGGAAAGAAATATGCTGCCTTGAAGCTTTTCCCTGTCCTTGTCTTGCTGACTGGCGTCACCTATATGCTGTCCTACTTTGGAACACCTCTAATCTATATTTTGATTTATTTGATTAGTAATGCTCTATATGCTCTTTTTCAGCCGATTTTTGACAATGATTTGCAAGAGCGCCTCCCAAGTGAAGTAAGGGCAACCATGCTGAGTGTCTACTCTATGATGTTTAGCCTAAGTATGATTGTGTTCTTCCCACTGACAGGCTGGTTGATTGACCATTTAGGCTTTGTGCTAACATTTCTTTATCTAGGCTTCTTTTTAGCCATGATTGGCCTTCTACTACCTATCTTTTTAGGAAAAATGGCTAAAAGAATGGATGATAAAGTGATTCTATAAAGTAAAGAACTTACGAAAACTTGAGTGCTAAGCTCAGGTTTTTTGATACGTTTATGTTGCTTGTGTCTTTCCTTTTCTCTCTCGGTTTTAAACAAGAAAAATCGGTTTACTTTGAAGGAAGAAATAAAATACGATTGTTCTTGCATTCACTTGTAATAAAGCCCAATAGATGGTAAAATAGACGAGTGAAAACAAGACAAAATAAAGCAAAAAATAATCTACTGTGGCAGTATGGTCTAGGGATGACGATTTTGTTTGTGGTTATCAGTGCTTCCTTTCTGTATCTGGTTTCTCTTAGCATGAAACCTTATCAAACAGCTAAAAGTGAAGGAGAAAAATTAGCTCAGCAGTATGCAGGATTAGAGCAGGCTGATCAGGTTGATTTATACAATGGCTTGGAATCTTATTACAGCGTTCTTGGTCGTAATAAACAGCAAGAAGCACTTGCTGTCCTGATCGGAAAAGATGACCATAAGATTTACGTTTATCAGCTAAATCAGGGTATTTCACAAGAAAAAGCAGAAGCGGTTTCTAAGGAAAAAGGAGCTGGCGAGATTGACAAGATTACCTTTGGCCGTTATCAAGACAAGCCAATCTGGGAAGTCAAGTCAGGCTCCGATTTTTATCTAGTAGATTTTGAAACAGGAGCATTGGTCAATAAGGAGGGCCTATGAAACTATCCAACCGTGTTTTAGAAATGGAAGAAAGTGTGACCTTGGCTGCTGGAGCCCGTGCCAAAGCACTGAAGGCTGAGGGAAGAGATATCTTGTCTCTAACCTTGGGTGAGCCAGATTTCACTACTCCAAAAAATATCCAAGATGCCGCCATTGCATCGATTCAAGAGGGGCGTGCTTCTTTTTATACAGTAACCTCAGGCCTGCCAGAGCTCAAGGCAGCAGTCAATACCTACTTTGAGCGCTTTTATGGCTATTCTGTAGCGCCAAATCAAGTGACAGTAGCTGCAGGAGCAAAATATTCTCTCTATACCTTCTTTATGGCTGTGGTCAATCCAGGTGATGAAGTTATCATCCCAACCCCCTACTGGGTCAGCTATGGAGATCAGGTTAAGATGGCAGAGGGTGTGCCAGTCTTTGTTCCTGCTAAGGAAGACAATCACTTTAAGGTGACTGTAGAGCAGTTAGAAGCAGCTCGCACAGACAAGACCAAGGTTTTG
Source organism: Streptococcus mitis (assembly GCF_000722755.1). GTDB lineage: Bacteria > Bacillota > Bacilli > Lactobacillales > Streptococcaceae > Streptococcus > Streptococcus mitis_CM. The sequence continues at coordinate 199,244 of NZ_JPFY01000013.1, forward strand.
GTGCTGAATTCACCATCTAATCCGACAGGTATGATTTACACCCGTGAGGAACTCTTAGCAATCGGGAACTGGGCTGTAGAAAAGGATATTCTCATCCTAGCAGACGATATCTATGGGCGCTTGGTCTATAATGGCCATGAGTTCACACCTATTTCTAGTCTATCAGAAGCGATTCGCAAGCAAACAGTGGTTATCAATGGTGTGTCTAAAACCTATGCTATGACTGGCTGGCGTATTGGCTATGCCGTTGGAGAGGCAGACATTATCGCTGCCATGTCCAAGATTGCAGGTCAAACAACTTCGAATCCGTCAGCAGTAGCCCAGTATGCAGCAGTTGAGGCTCTATCAGGCGAGCAAGATACGGTGGAAAGCATGCGTCAGGCTTTTGAGGAACGTCTCAATACCATCTATCCCCTTCTTGCTGAGGTGCCAGGATTTGAAGTGGTCAAACCGCAAGGAGCCTTCTACCTCTTCCCAAATGTCAAAAAGGCAATGGAGATGAAAGGCTATACGGATGTGACAGACTTTACAACTGCTATCCTAGAAGAAGCTGAAGTAGCCTTGGTAACAGGAGCTGGATTTGGAGCGCCAGAAAATGTCCGCCTCAGCTATGCGACAGACCTAGACACGCTTAAAGAAGCGGTTAACCGCTTGAAAGCATTTATGGAAAAATAAAAGAAAAGGAAAAATAATGACAAAACGTGTAACGATTATCGATGTAAAAGACTATGTTGGTCAAGAAGTGACGATTGGCGCTTGGGTTGCCAACAAATCAGGAAAAGGGAAAATCGCCTTCTTGCAATTGCGTGACGGGACAGCCTTCTTCCAAGGTGTGGCCTTTAAACCAAACTTTTTAGAAAAATTTGGTGAAGAAGTGGGACTTGAGAAGTTTGATGTCATCAAACGCTTGAGCCAAGAAACGTCTGTTTATGTGACAGGTATTGTCAAAGAAGACGAACGTTCTAAGTTTGGCTATGAGTTGGATATTACAGACATCGAAGTAATCGGTGAATCTCAAGACTACCCAATCACACCAAAAGAACACGGAACAGACTTCTTGATGGATAACCGTCACTTGTGGCTCCGTTCTCGTAAGCAAGTAGCTGTGATGCAAATCCGTAACGCTATCATCTATGCAACTTATGAGTTCTTTGACAAGAACGGCTTCATGAAATTTGATAGCCCAATCCTTTCAGGAAATGCGGCAGAAGATTCAACTGAACTCTTTGAAACAGACTACTTCGGAACGCCAGCCTACTTGAGCCAATCAGGTCAGCTTTACCTAGAAGCAGGCGCTATGGCCCTTGGTCGTGTCTTTGACTTTGGTCCTGTATTCCGTGCTGAAAAATCAAAAACACGCCGTCACTTGACTGAATTCTGGATGATGGACGCAGAGTACTCATACTTGACACATGATGAGTCACTTGACTTGCAAGAAGCTTATGTGAAAGCTCTTCTTCAAGGTGTTCTTGACCGTGCACCTCAAGCCTTGGAAACCTTGGAACGTGATACAGAACTCTTGAAACGCTACATTGCAGAGCCCTTCAAACGTATCACTTACGATCAAGCCATTGACCTCTTGCAAGAGCATGAGAATGATGAAGATGCTGATTACGAGCATCTTGAGCATGGAGATGACTTTGGTTCACCACATGAAACTTGGATTTCAAACCACTTTGGTGTGCCAACATTTGTCATGAACTATCCAGCAGCCATCAAGGCCTTCTACATGAAACCAGTTCCTGGGAATCCAGAGCGCGTGCTTTGTGCAGACTTGCTTGCCCCAGAAGGCTATGGAGAAATCATCGGTGGGTCTATGCGTGAGGAAGACTATGATGCCCTTGTTGCTAAGATGGATGAACTTGGTATGGATCGTACAGAGTACGAATTCTACCTTGACCTTCGTAAATACGGTACAGTTCCACACGGTGGATTTGGTATCGGTACCGAACGTATGGTAACCTTCGCAGCAGGAACAAAACATATCCGTGAAGCCATTCCATTCCCACGTATGTTGCACCGTATTAAACCGTAAATAAAATAAAAAAGTTATTATAATAAAAAGAAGGGTAATTCCTTCTTTTTGTATTTTGGGTACAAAAATATTATACAAAAAGCGAGAATATATAGATCATTTTGGTTGACTGATGTTAAAAACATATGGTAAAATTGAATAATGAGTATTGTGTTGTAGTTTCGTTAAAGAAGGTGTTCTTTAGCAGGAGAGTAAGGGAAAACTGAGGACTTCAACCTTATTCTAAATTAACATATATATAAACAAGGAGAAAACATGTATTCAAGAATGGAAAAATACCATGGTAGAAGAGCCCAGCGCTTTTCTATTCGTAAGTATAGTTTTGGTGCGGCTAGTGTTCTTTTGGGGACTGCTCTTCTTTTAGGAGCAAATGCTGTTAAAGCTGATGAGACAAACACTGATTCTGCAAAGGCTACAGAAGTTACAAATTCTGATAAACAGAAATCTGATTCTGGTTCAACAACACCCGTTGTTGAAGAACTTCCTGAATTAAAGATTGATGCTGTAAAAGCAGATGAAAAACCTGAAGTAAAAGAAGATGCTAAAACTGAAGCTAAACCTGTAGCAGAAAAAGAAGTTACCGTTAAAGCTGAAAAAGAAAAGCCAGCTAAAGATCAAACTGATAAAAAAGAAACAGATAAAGAAAAAACTGCGAAGATCGAAACAGAAAAAGCACAAGATGAAGTGAAGACAGTTCTTACTCAATTAACTTCTGAAGCTGAGGTTATGGCATCTGTAGCCTCAAACTTCTCAGATAAAGAAGTCAAAGATGAAGCGGCTAAAAAAGAACTTGCGGTTAAGATTGAGGCAGTGAAACTTGAAGCAGCGAAGTCTAATGATTTGCTTTCATCCGATGCATCTAAAGATCAAATGGTAGCTCAAGTGAATCGTCTTTCTGCTGCCATTGAAGCAGTTTATACGGAAATGAAACGTGCTGGCCATGCAGGTAAAGTAGAATCGGTATTAGCTGCTACTGCATCAAAAATTACAGGTAAAGATGTTTTTAAAGATGGAGAAACAGTTAAAGCTGTAACAAACGCTTATGTTGATATGAATGCAGATAATACGGCTCCTACAGGATGGGGATTTGATACTACTATTAGTACATCAACTCTTAAAGCAGGTTCTATTACAAAAATTGAACTTACTAACTTAGCTGAGCTAGGTGCTGGTTTGGCTGTAAATACAGAAATCAGAGCGACAGATGGAACAGTAGTTGGTAAAGTTAAATCTATCGATTTTAAAACAACTACAGGAAACAACAATAACAAATCTGTACCATATTGGGCACAACGTACACAACGTGGTATGACTTATGACCAACGTGTTGCTGAGCAACCAGCGGTAGCTAACGAAACTGGAACATATACTTACAACATCGAGTGGAATGATAAAGTAAAAGACTATCCGAATGTGTCGTTTGGAGCGAGTAATTTATCGGGTAATGGATATTTAGCTCCACAAATTTCAAAAGACACTCCGTATACAGCAACTATTAAAATTGATGGGCGTACGGTTCTGGAACATACTTATACAAGAAAAGGTCAACAACCTAGCTATCAAAAACAAGGTACTAGTGCATCACTAAGTGAAAACAATGGATTGACATACCTTAACAATGAGCAAACAGGTAGAAGTGATTCAATCGTATTAAAAACGGATTCAGATGTTCGTTATGGAGTAGGATCTAAATTTACGATCAAACTTCCTAATGCAGATTTTACTGAATTTAAAGAACTTGAAGGAAGTTCTAACTTTGTAAATGGATTAAATACAGCGTCTACTATTACCCCTAATAAAGGGGATAGTATTACTTATCGCCCACAAAATCGTTGGTCTAATGCTAGAGCTAATGAAAACAATGTATGGATTTTACAAGATGGTCGAGATAGTGGGTTCACATTAACACCTAGATTAATTTCACCAACGGAATTAGAACTTACTGTTACAGAAGGAACTATTCAAGAAGATTCTATAGTCTCTATGCCTCTTCAATCTTTAGGTATTGAAAAAGTAATAAAAGACAAAACCTTAACAAGTGAATATTCTAATATTACTTATGAAAATGGATTAATTAAACAAGGTTATGTAGGAAACGATAAAACTGCAGCAACTCTTACTGTATCAGGTGGAGAATCTGTTAACGGTGAGAAAGAAGATGTTGTAACTAAAGTGCCAAACGGTTGGAGTGTTAATGGTGACGGTAAAGTTCAAGGTGAACCGCCAACAGGAGCTGTTGTTAGAACATTCAAAGATTTAGTGACAGGTGAAGTTATAGGTTTTGAACCAACAAGATATACGGGGAATATTCCTTTAAGTGAAGATGGTTCAAAAGATTACACTAATGTACTTGGAAACAAATATGATGTAAGTAATGATCACGTAGACTTAGTTAAAGAAGTTAATGGAGAAGAATACATTCTTGCAGATCTTCCTCCTGAAAACGTAAAAGGAACACTAAGTGTTACGAAGACAAGAGCAAGAGATTTATATTCTGAAGAAGAATTAAAAGCTAAAGGTATAAATGGATCTGCATTTGTTACCCCAGCAGAGTATGATTATGTTAAGAAAACAAAAGTAGAAGAAGTAAACCGTACAATTAAATTTGTATACGCTGACAATGTTGCAGGCTTAGCGGGTACAGAAGTATTCCCATCACAAAAACAAACTGTAAGTTACACAGGTTCAATCAAGTTAACTGCACAAGGTAAAGCGGTAATTAACTCTGAAGACAAACCAGTTTATATTAACTGGAGAGGAACTAATGGTCAAAGTACTGATCTTCCAGAACTTGCAGTACCACAAAAAGAAGGTTACATCGCAAGTGTTGAAAAAGTACCAGTACAAGCAACAACAGCTACAGATGAAGATTACGAATATGTTGTTAAATATACAGCAATCCAAAAAGCGAAAACAACATTTGTAGATGAAAAAGGAAATGCAATTCCAGGGGTAGCTGAAATTACTGAACAAGGTGGATCAGAAACTCCATTAACAAAAGAAGCTGATGTTAAAGCTAAGATCAAAGAACTTGAAAACAAAGGATATGAATTAGTATCTAATACATACCCAGAAGGTGGTAAGTTCGATACGGATAAAGATACAGATCAAGAGTTCAAAGTAACACTTAAACAAAAAGAAGTTACAGTAACACCGGATCAACCAAAAACACCAGGAACTCCAGTAGATCCAAACAACCCAGACGGACCTAAATACCCAGCTGGCTTGGAAGAAAAAGATCTAAACAAAACAGTAACACGTACAATCACTTATGTGTACGAAGATGGAACTCCAGTATTAAATGAAGATGGAACACCAAAAACAGTAACACAAGAAGCTAAATTCACACGTGAAGCAAAAGTGAACTTGGTAACAGGAGAAGTTACATACGGAGACTGGACACCAGCACAAGACTTAGCTGAAGTTAAATCACCAGTAGTTAAAGGATACTTAGCTGACAAAGCAAGTGTTGCGGTGGTAAATGTAACAGGTGATTCTGAAGATATTAAAGAAGTAGTAACATACAAACCACTAGGATCATGGGTACCAAATATCCCGGGACAACCAACAAACCCAATCAAATATCCGAATAATCCAGATGATCCAACAAAACCAGGAACTGATAAACCGGTATTACCATACGTACCAGGTATGACTCCAAAAGATGGAAATGGACAACCACTTAAACCAGTAGATCCACAAGATCCAACTAAAGGATATGTCATTCCAGATATTCCAAACGATCCAACTCAAAGTACGCCGATTAACTACGTAAAAGATACTCAAAAAGCTAAAACAACTTTCGTAGATGAAAAAGGAAACCCAATTCCAGGTGTTGATGCTATTACTGAAGAAGGTGACTCAGATACACCACTTACAAAAGAGGCTGATGTAAAAGCGAAAATCAAAGAACTTGAAAACAAAGGATATGAATTAGTATCTAATACATACCCAGAAGGTGGTAAGTTCGATAAAGATAAAGATACAGATCAAGAGTTCAAAGTAACGCTTAAAGCTAAAGAAGTTACAGTAACACCAGATCAACCAAAAACACCAGGAACTCCAGTAGATCCAAATAACCCAGATGGACCTAAATACCCAGCTGGCTTGGAAGAAAAAGATCTAAACAAAACAGTAACACGTACAATCACTTATGTGTACGAAGATGGAACTCCAGTATTAAATGAAGATGGAACACCAAAAACAGTAACACAAGAAGCTAAATTTACACGTGAAGCTAAGGTCAACTTAGTAACAGGTGAAGTGACTTACGGAGATTGGACTCCAGCTCAAGACTTAGCTGAAGTTAAATCACCAGTAGTTAAAGGATACTTAGCTGACAAAGCAAGTGTACCAACTACAAAAGTAACTGCGGATTCAAAAGATGCTACAGAAGTAGTAACCTACAAACCAATCGGTTCATGGATTCCAAATATTCCAGGACAACCAACAACTCCAATCAAGTATCCAAATGATCCAGCAGACCCAACAAAACCAGGGCAACCAACAGAAGTGTTACCATACGTTCCAGGATTCACTCCAGAAGATAAAGATGGCAACCCACTTAAACCAGTAGATCCAACAGATCCAACAAAAGGATACGAAGTACCAAATCTTCCAACAGATCCAAGTCAAGATACACCAATCAACTACGTAGCAAACAAAGCAAACTTGGTAGTTAAATATGTAGATGAAAAAGGCAAAGACTTAATCCCTTCAGAAACAACAGAAGGAAAAGTAGGAGATGAGTACACAACAACTGGAAAAGTTGTTCCAGGACACCTACTTGTTCGTGTTGAAGGAGAAGCAAAAGGTAAGATTGGAAAAGACGGTTCAACAGTAACATACGTGTACAAACCAATCGGATCATGGATTCCAAACATCCCAGGTCAACCAACAACTCCAATCAAGTATCCAAATGACCCACAAGATCCAACAAAACCAGGACAACCAACAGAAGTGTTACCATACGTTCCAGGATTCACTCCAGAAGATAAAGATGGCAACCCACTTAAACCAGTTGATCCGAAAGATCCATCAAAAGGATATGTAGTACCAAACATCCCAACAGATCCAAGTCAAGATACACCAATCAACTACGTAGCAAACAAAGCTAAACTAGTAGTTAAATATGTAGATGAAAAAGGCAAAGACTTAATCCCTTCAGAAACAACAGAAGGAAAAGTGGGAGATGAGTACTCTACAAGTGGAAAAGTTATTCCAGGACACCTACTAGTTCGTGTTGAAGGAGAAGCTAAAGGTAAGATTGGAAAAGATGGTTCAACAGTAACATACGTTTACAAACCAATCGGATCATGGATTCCAAACATCCCAGGTCAACCAACAACTCCAATCAAGTATCCAAACGATCCAGCAGATCCAACAAAACCAGGACAACCAACAGAAGTGTTACCATACGTTCCAGGATTCACTCCAGAAGATAAAGATGGCAACCCACTTAAACCAGTTGATCCGAAAGATCCATCAAAAGGATATGTAGTACCAAACATCCCAACAGATCCAAGTCAAGATACAGTAATTAACTATGTTCCAAATCCTAGGGAAGTAGAAAAACCTGCTAAACCAGCTCAACCTTCTAAACCTTCTAAACAAGAAACACCTAAATATGTTGAAGGTCAAAAAGAGTTGCCTAACACAGGTACAGAAGCTAACGCTAGTCTAGCATCGCTCGGACTTCTTGGAGCACTAGGAGGATTTGGACTTCTTGCTCGTAAGAAAAAAGAAGATTAAATCTAATTAGATTTTCTAATAAGAATAAGGAGTTGGATGGAATATCCGCTCCTTTTTCTTATAGTTTGAAACTATAGGATTGCCTAGGAAAGAAGTGTTAGAGGGGACTAACAGTTTTTGGTATAATGGAAGATATTTGAAAGAAAAGAGAAGTAATATGACACAGATTATTGATGGGAAGGCTCTAGCAGCTAAGTTACAAGGACAGCTGGCTGAAAAGACTGCAAGATTAAAGGAAGAAACAGGTTTAGTACCTGGTTTGGTGGTGATTTTGGTTGGGGACAACCCTGCCAGCCAAGTCTACGTTCGAAATAAGGAACGTTCTGCCCTTGCAGCTGGTTTTCGTAGTGAAGTAGTCCGAGTTCCAGAAACCATTACCCAAGAGGAATTGTTAGACTTGATTGCCAAATACAATCAACATTCAGAATGGCACGGGATATTAGTCCAGTTACCATTGCCAAAACATATTGATGAAGAGGCGGTTTTATTAGCCATTGACCCAGAAAAGGATGTCGATGGTTTTCATCCGCTAAACATGGGGCGTCTTTGGTCAGGTCATCCAGTCATGATTCCTTCGACACCTGCAGGGATTATGGAAATGTTCCATGAATATGGGATTGACTTGGAAGGTAAAAATGCGGTCGTCATCGGTCGTTCCAATATCGTCGGAAAACCCATGGCCCAGCTTCTTTTGGCAAAGAATGCTACAGTGACTTTGACTCACTCACGGACTCATAATCTTGCCAAGGTGGCTGCTAAAGCAGATATTCTGGTGGTTGCAATCGGTCGTGCCAAGTTTGTGACTGCTGACTTTGTTAAACCTGGAGCAGTTGTCATTGATGTTGGGATGAATCGCGATGAAAATGGGAAGCTATGTGGTGATGTTGATTATGAGGCAGTTGCCCCACTTGCTAGCCACATCACACCAGTTCCTGGAGGTGTAGGTCCTATGACCATTACCATGCTGATGGAGCAAACTTATCAAGCAGCACTTCGGACATTGGATAGAAAATAGGAAAAAAGAAGGTAGAATAATGTTTTACCTTCTTTTTATGTAATGCAGTCTAAAATGATATGAGTCCATAAACTATAAATTTGAAGTATGAAAATGCTATTAATAGAATGAAATTTGTATTGGAAAGAGTCTAGAATAGAAAGCTACTTTCATTGCACCTATTTCTTTTGAATGAACTTATCTTGCATACCATTTTATTAGGTTAAATTGATGGAAAATGATTGCAATTTTAGGTGTGTTTTGATATATTTAATATATAAAATATATTATCGAACTTGGTACGTGTTTGTGTATTCAGAAGGAGGTCGTTTTTTAAAATAAAGTAAGCGCTTACTTTGTATCAAGAAAAAGAAATGAGGATTTTAATGAACAAAAGACTTTTTGATAAACGTTGTCATTATAGCATTCGTAAATTTGCAATAGGTGCGGCATCTGTAATGATTGGGGCTAGTATATTTGGAATTTCAGCTGTACAAGCTGAGGAGGTGGCTTCATCCAATACTCAAACAGGAGAAACAACTGTTCATCAAGCTCAGCCTTTAGATAAGCTTCCCGATGATGTGGCAGCTGCTATCGCAAAGGCTGATGAGAATGGTGGGCGTGAGTTTGTAAAACCCAAAGCTGAGTCGACAGAAGATAAAGTGACTAAGGATACAGAAACTACTAGACCTGCTAACGATGGTAGTCATGAATTGGCTAGTCCTAAAGTGGAAACTCCAAATAAAGTAGAAGAAGGAACCAAGGCTGAGGACAAACAGAAATCTGAAGAGGCAAATCCAAAGCCTGTTGAATCTGCATCAACATCTGGAACAGAAATGAAAGAGGATTCTAAAAAAACTTCTGAAAAGGACCAAGTGAAAGCAGACACAGAGATCAAACCTTCTTCTGAAAAATCGCAAGCACTATCTGGAGAGTCAAACAAAGCTGAAGTTGAAAAGGAAAAACAGCTATTATCGGATCGAAAACAAGATTTTAATAAAGATTGGTATTTTAAACTAAATGCCCAAGGCGATTTTTCAAAAAAAGATGTGGATGTTCATGATTGGTCCAAATTGAATCTTCCTCATGATTGGAGTATTTATTTTGACTTTGATCACAAGTCTCCCGCGCGTAATGAAGGTGGCCAGTTAAATGGTGGAACAGCCTGGTATCGTAAGACTTTCACATTAAATGAAGCAGACAAGAATAAGGATGTTCGTATCAATTTTGATGGGGTTTACATGGATTCAAAGGTCTATGTAAATGGTAAATTTGTAGGACATTATCCAAGTGGCTATAATCATTTTTCATATGATATCACAGAATTTTTAAACAAGGATGGTAGTGAAAATTCAATTACTGTTCAAGTGACCAATAAGCAACCAAGTAGTCGTTGGTATTCAGGAAGTGGGATTTATCGTGATGTAACTCTTAGTTATCGTGATAAAGTCCATGTTGCCGAAAATGGTAATCATATCACTACTCCAAAACTTGCTGAGCAAAAAGAAGGGAATGTTGAAACACAGGTTCAAAGTAAGATTAAAAATACGGATAAGAAGGCTACTAAAGTTTTTGTGGAACAACAAATTTTCACTAAGGAAGGCAAGGTTGTATCAGAATTAGTTCGCTCTGAAACGAAGAATTTAGCAGAAAATGAAGTTGCAGATTTCAGACAAACAATCCTAGTTAATAAACCAACTCTTTGGACGACAAAAAGTTATCATCCTCAACTGTATGTGCTGAAAACAAAGGTTTATAAAGAAGGTCAACTAGTTGATGTAACAGAAGATACATTTGGTTACCGTTATTTCAATTGGACTGCTAAGGATGGTTTCTCTCTGAATGGTGAACGCATGAAATTCCACGGAGTAAGTATTCACCATGACAATGGAGCTTTGGGTGCAGAAGAAAATTATAAGGCTACCTATCGTAAATTAAAACTCCTGAAAGATATGGGGGTTAACTCTATTCGAACAACCCACAATCCAGCTAGTCCTCAGTTACTTGATGCTGCAGCAAGTTTAGGTCTTTTGGTTCAAGAGGAAGCTTTTGATACCTGGTATGGTGGTAAGAAAACATACGACTATGGACGGTTCTTTGATCAAGATGCAACACACCCAGAGGCTAAAAAGGGTGAGAAGTGGTCTGATTTTGATCTTAGAACAATGGTAGAACGCGATAAGAACAATCCGTCTATTGTTATGTGGTCTCTTGGAAATGAGGTGGAAGAGGCGAATGGTAGTCCTCGTTCTATCGAAACTGCTAAGCGTCTGAAGGCTATTATCAAGGCGATTGATACTGAACGTTATGTCACTATGGGTGAAAATAAATTTAGTCGTGCAGCGACAGGTGATTTCTTGAAACTCGCAGAAATCATGGATGCTGTCGGTATGAACTATGGTGAACGTTTTTATGATGCGGTTCGTAGAGCGCATCCAGACTGGCTCATTTATGGTTCTGAAACCTCTTCAGCTACTAGAACGCGTGATTCTTATTACAATCCTGCTCAAATCCTTGGACACGATAACCGTCCAAATCGTCACTATGAACAATCTGATTATGGTAATGACCGTGTTGGGTGGGGAAGAACAGCTACTGAGTCATGGACTTTTGACCGTGATCGTGCTGGCTATGCTGGACAATTTATCTGGACAGGTATTGATTATATTGGAGAACCAACTCCATGGCATAACCAAGATAATACACCTGTGAAGAGCTCTTACTTTGGTATCATCGATACGGCTGGTTTACCGAAGAATGATTTTTACCTTTACCGTAGTGAATGGTATAGTGCTAAAGAAAAGCCAACTGTTCGCATTTTACCACATTGGAACTGGACTGAAGAGACACTTAAGGATCGCAAGATGCTAGTCGATGGAAAGGTTCCAGTTCGTACCTTCTCAAATGCTGCAAGTGTCGAATTGTTCTTAAATGGACAGTCGCTTGGTAAAAAGGAATATACGAAGAAAAGGACAGAAGATGGACGTCCTTATCATGAAGGGGCTAAACCAAGTGAATTGTATCTTGAGTGGCTTGTGAAATACCAACCCGGCACACTGACTGCGATTGCTCGAGATGAAAATGGCAACGAAATTGCGCGTGATAGTGTGACAACTGCAGGGGAACCAGCAAGAGTTCGTCTGACTAAAGAAGAGCATGTTATCACTGCAGATGGGAAAGACCTATCCTACATCCATTACGAAATTGTTGATGGCGATGGGAATGTGGTTCCGACAGCGAATAATCTTGTTCATTTCAATCTTCATGGTCAGGGACAAATTGTTGGTGTGGATAATGGAGAACAAGCTAGCCGTGAGCGCTACAAAGCTCAAGCGGATGGAACATGGCAAAGACGTGCTTTCAATGGTAAAGGAGTTGTCATTGTAAAATCAACAGAAAAAGAAGGTAAATTTACTCTTTATGCAGATTCTGCTGGTTTAACTTCTGATAGCGCAACGGTCGCAACTGTGTCTGGTAAGAAAGAAAATCGTCACTTTGTAGCCTTTGCTCCTGTAAAAGCAACAACTGATGTTAGCACAAATCCTGAATTGCCTCAAACAGTAACAGCTATTTATAGCGATGGTAGTGTTGAGGAAAAGACTGTAACGTGGGATGTGCCAGCTGATTTGCTTACAAGCGCAGGTGAGAAAAAAGTATCTGGACGTGTAGAAGGTTTGGAAACCAAAGCTGAGGCACTTGTAAAAGTGATTGCCTTAGATAGATGGTTACCAAAAGTTGCTACAGTCCCAGTTGGAACGAATGCGGCTGATTTGGATAAAACGGTCACAGCTGTTCTGACAGATGGTAGTTTGATCGATACAGATGTTGTTTCTTGGACCTTGAAAGATCCTTCTGCTTTGACAAAAGAAGGTGGACGTACGGAGGCTACTGGTAAATTGGTAGATGACGACCGTGAAGTGACTGCAACCTTTATCGCAAGCAGTAAGGAAACAACAAGTAGCATTACAGGACTTACTGTTGGGGATAAAACTCTGGAGCACTTTGAGTCTGACAAGACTTATTACCGTGTATCCCTTCCTTACACTGCTACCATTCCAAGTGTTGGAGCTCAGACTACCGGATATCAAGTAACTGTTCAGCAAGCTTCTGCTGATAATGGCTATCAGGCTTCTGTCTTCTTGAGTGACCAAAAGGGTGACTTGGTTCAAACTTACTTAATTCAGTTTGTGAAGGAAGCTCCTGCTTTGAAACGTTTGGAAGTAGTTGTGGAAGGAAAAGAAACTGCTACTGAAGATCAAGTCTTAACCTATCGTGTCATTGGTAGTTATGAGGATGGTTCACAAACAGAATTTTCGGCTTCAGATATTCACTTAGAAGCTAAATCATCTGATGGGGGACGTCTTGAGGTGAATGGTCAGAATCTATTGCTCTATACTAAGGGAAGAGTGACTTTGACACCTCGAATTGATAATCAGACAGAGAAAACAGAATCTGTAACCACTGAAGTGGTGATTAAAGAAAATAAAGTCAGCAAGAAGATTGTGAAACTTCATCCTGTGTCTGTTTCTACAGATATCAATCAGCAACCGAATCTACCTAAAGAAGTTGGAGCAGAATTTGATAAGGGCTTGCCACGCAAAGTGTCTGTAACTTGGGAAAAGGTAGATGAAAAAGAGTTGGGGCACTATCATAGCTTTACGCTTAAAGGACATGTAGAAGGCACAGACATTGAAGCTCAAGCGACTGTAACGGTTGAAGGATTGCAAGTTGCAGAGGAAATCAGTCTCACAGTACCTAAGGGTGAGACGGTTCAATTGCCAGCCAATGTTCGGGCTTACCATTCTAATGGAACAACTATCTACAAAGATGTTGTTTGGGATCAGGTTCCAGCCAACTTTAGTCAAACTGAAGGGGTATATGAAATCAATGGTCGTTTAGTAGGTAGCAATCTGACAACTAAAGCTCATGTTCGAGTGTCTAGTCAAGTGGTTGCTGGAAATAATATCTCTAAACAATGGACAGGTTCACAATTACCAGCTGCCATTGTATCCAATACAGGAGGAGATGACACGGCCAATACCTTGAACGACTTGACTGTATCAAGAACGCCATCAGATGCTAAAAATAGATGGACAACTTGGAGAACAAATACTGATAATGACTGGGCTTCTATCTTGTTTGGTAATTCAGGAGACTTGACGAAACGTTTTGTCAACAATTTGTCGGTTGATTTCTATACTGATGGAGCAATTGGTCTTCCAAAAGAATATGTAGTTGAATATTATGTAGGTAAAGAAATTCCAGATTTACCAAGTGATGTCAGTCATGCTCAGCGTGATACTAATCATCCATTTAATAATCCAGACAATTGGAAAGCAGTTGAAAACCTACATGCTCCAAGTCAGCTGTCTGCAACTCAAACCAATCACTTCACATTTGACAAGGTCGAAACCTACGCTGTGCGTATTCGTATGAAGAAGGCTGATGGAACATCAGGTGTTGGTCTGACAGAGCTAACTGTGCTTGGAAACAAGGTCTTAAGTGAAACAAGTTCAGAGATTTCTATCAAGGTAGATGGCAAGGATCTTGAACACTTTAATCCATCTAAGACAGATTACTATATTCCTCAATCTAGCAAAGAAATCACTGCAACCGCTAGCAATAATGGTTTGGTTACTCTTGTGCCTGCAACCAGTCCAAAAGGTGCAACACGTCTTATCTTGAAAGCAGAAGATGGTACGGTATTGAAAGAATATCGAATTTTCCGCAATGATGAGAGAGAAACTAGTCAACCTCTTGCTGCAGAAAACAGTGCTAAAATCTTGAATGTTGGAGACAATCTTCAACTTCCTTCAGAAGTCACTGTTTATTATCCAACTTCAAATACTTGGACTACAGATAAACTTGCAGTGAAGTGGGATGCTATTCCTGAACATGCGACAGAGCATGAGGGAACATTTGAAATTACCGGTCATGTCATTGGTACAAATCTAACAACTACCATGCAAGTGACAGTTGTAGCTAAAGGAAATCAAGCCATCTCAGAAAATCCAAGCAACAATGAAACGGATTCTAAAGCCTTTGCTTCGACAACGAACGATACACAAGCAGCTTCACATGATAGAATTTTCTATATCAATGATGGAAAATTTAATGAGGATGGACGTTGGACAAACTGGTCTCGTACACCAAAAAATCAAGAAACTTCTGTGGGAATATTGTTTAAGAAGAACGGTAACATTACCTCACAAGCTATTGGAAAAGTTGCCATGCAGTTCTTTAAAGATAGTGGAACAGATGCCCCAGAGAAAATGGTTCTAGAAAGATATATTGGCCCTGCCTTTACAGAACCAAGTACGATTTCTCGTTATGAAGAAAATGCTGACCATCCATTCAACAAGGCAGAAAATTGGGCACTAATTCCTTACAAAGCTTCTGGAGAATTAGTAGCTGGGAAACCAATCGAGTTTAACTTTGATCCGATTCAAACGACAGCTATTCGTGCTCGAATGACTCGTAAGTCTACTACTAACGGTCTAGCAGTAGTCGAATTTACAGCCTACTCTGCAGGCAAGGGAGCAGAAGTCGAAACACCATCAGCGACTATTTCAATCGATGGAGAATCATTGGAAAACTTTGATCCAAATGTGACAGAGTACACCCTAACAACAATGGGAACTAAACCAAAAGTCACTGCGACAACTAGTGGACATGGAGTAGTCACAGTTGTGGATCCTGGAAATACAAATCTTCCAACACTGGTTCGTCTTGTTTCCAAAGATGGGAATCTAGTGAAAGAATATCGTTTACACTTTAAGTCTACCTTCCAAACAACACCGACAGAAGGCGTTAAGAACTTAGTAGCAGAAACTCCAAGTTTGGAAATTGAAAAGACTCCACTTCCGTTCAAAGAAGTTATTCGCGAAAACCCTGAGCTTGCTCAAGGTAAACGTCGTATAGTTTCTGAAGGACAAGCTGGAGAAAAAGTTGACTATATTCAAGTTTTGGGAACTACTAGAACTCTTGTTCATTCTGAAGAAAGAAAGGCTCAGGATCGTATTATTGAGGTAGGAGTAAAACCATCTATTTCAAATAGTAAGGGTGAGGAACCTGCGCCAGTAAACGAAGTTCCAGAATTCAAAGGCGGTGCTAACTTTGTAGAAGCAGCAGTGAACGATGTTCCAGAATTCAAAGGCGGTGCTAACTTTGTAGAAGCAGCAGTGAACGATGTTCCAGAATTCAAAGGTGGTGCTAACTTTGTAGAAGCGGCAGTCAATGAAGTTCCAGAATACACAGGAATTCTAGCCACAGTAGGAGATCAAGCAGTACCAAGTGTTGAGAAACCTGAATTTAAGGGTGGCGTTAATGCTGTAATGGCTCTAGAACATAAACTTCCAGAGTACCGTGGTATTCTAGCTACAGTAGGTAATCAACCCGCACCGACAGTAGAAAAACCAGAGTTTAAACTAAGTTCGTTAGAAAAAGCTCAGACTCCAGAAGTACCAGTTCAAGTTGCCAAGGAAGACAAGAGATTGCCAGAAACTGGTGAAAAACAGTCAGAAACAGCTATTTTCTTGGCAGGTGTTACCTTGGCCTTATCCGCAGCTTTATTAACTGCAAAACGCAAAGAAGACTAGTCTGTGCGTCTAATACCATTCTATTTGTATAGATTGGTAGAAGATAAAAAATGAATCGATAAATGAGTCGAATAGATGGAGAGGACCAATTAGGCCTCTCCGTCTTTACTAGTAAAAATAGAATCGTTTGCTTTCGTGTTGGGACGAAAGGAGAGTAGAGGGGCTTTGTCCCCTCTTTTTCTATATGAACGAAGAGATTTATATTTAAGATGCAAGGTGGATAGACTTTATAGTATAATGAATAGAGAGGAAAAAACAATGAAAGTGATTGAGCAAGAATTATTAGAAAAAGTCATTATTGAACGTTCTCGTACCAGTCATAAAGGAGACTATGGCCGTTTGCTGTTGCTTGGTGGGACTTATCCTTATGGTGGTGCTATCATCATGGCTGCTTTGGCAGCTGTTAAAAGTGGAGCTGGTTTGGTGACTGTTGGAACAGATAGGGAAAATATCCCAGCTTTGCACAGTCATTTACCTGAGGCTATGGCCTTTTCTCTTCAAGACCAACAACTGTTAAAAGAGCAGTTGAAGAAGGCAGAAGTTGTCTTGCTGGGGCCTGGTTTACGAGACGATGCATTTGGAGAAAATCTAGTCAAACAGGTCTTTGCTAATTTAAGCCAAAATCAAATTTTGATTGTAGACGGAGGGGCCTTAACCATCCTTGCTAGGACAAGTTTGTCGTTTCCATCTAACCAGCTTATCTTAACTCCCCACCAAAAAGAATGGGAAAAGCTGTCTGGTATTGCTATTGATAAGCAAAAGGAAGATGCAACGGCTAATGCCCTAACTTCCTTCCCTCAAGGAACCATTTTGGTGGAGAAAGGTCCAGCTACTCGTATTTGGCAAGTTGGCCAATCTGATTATTACCAGTTACAAGTTGGCGGTCCCTATCAGGCGACTGGGGGAATGGGAGATACACTGGCTGGGATGATCGCAGGATTTGTAGGCCAATTCCGACAGGCCAGTCTCTACGAACGTGTGGCAGTGGCAACCCATCTTCATTCAGCCATAGCCCAAGAACTATCTCAAGAACATTATGTGGTCTTGCCGACGGAAATCAGTACTCATCTTCCCAAAATAATGAAAAAAATATCTCAAAAAGGCACCTGATGGTTTCAGGCGCCTTTATATCTTTTAGAAAAATCCTTTAATCTTTCCAACGAGGCCATCTAGACCTTCTGAACCAGAAATCAACTGCTGAGCTTGAGAGAAGTATTCTCCAAGCTGTTCTTGATTTTCTGTAACAAATGTTTTTGCAGCTTCGAAATCTTTTGTTTCGATTAGCTCTTTTACTTGGTTAAACAAATCTAATGGGTTCATCTTATGTCTCCTTTTCTGTATAATACTATTCAAACATTTTATAAAAATTTTTTCAAGCAAAGAGATTTTTCTATCGAAGTTAAGGGGTGTCAAACAGGGCTTTTTTTGATATAATTTTTAATGATGAATTCGAGAAATGATCGGTATGTGGTTGTTGATTTAGAGGCCACTAGTACCGGAAGCAAGGCAAAAATTATTCAAGTGGGTATTGTGGTGATTGAAAATGGCGAAATCGTCGATCAGTATGGGACGGATGTCAATCCCCATGAGCCCTTGGATTCTCATATAAAAGAATTGACAGGTTTGACTGATCAACGGTTGGCAGTTGCTCCAGAGTTTTCACAGGTAGCTGGAAGGATTTTTGAACTGGTCAAGGATGGTGTTTTTGTCGCGCACAATGTACAGTTTGATGCAAATCTTCTGGCAGAGTACCTATTCTTTGAAGGTTATGAATTGAGAACTCCACGAGTGGATACCGTTGAGTTAGCACAGATTTTGTATCCTCAGTTTGAAAAGTACAATCTCGGCATTCTCTGTCAAGAGTTAGGGATTAAGTTAGACCACGCCCACACCGCTCTCTATGATGCACAGGCAACAGCAGAGCTTTTGCTTTTTATGCGTCAAAAACTTTTTCAGTTACCAAAAGGACTTTTAGAAACGTTGTTAAATCTTGCGGATAACCTCCTTTATGAAACTTATTTAGTGGTTGAAGAAGTATATCAGCGCCAGTCTCCCCTTTCTTCTCATGATTTGATGGAACTCCATGGACTCTTTCTTAGAAAGCAAAGTCAGTCTTTAAAGCCACGTAAGCTATCTAAGGATTTTACTAAAAACATTACCTTATTAGACTTGGATGAGCGTCCTCAGCAAGTTGAATTTGCAGAAAAAGTTGAACAGCTATTAAAGGAACAGAAAACCGCGTTTATTCAAGCTCAAACGGGACTTGGAAAGACTTATGGTTACCTACTGCCAGCTTTGAGCATGGAAAGTGAAGGGGGCATCCTTGTTAGTGTTCCTACCAAAATCCTTCAAAATCAAATCATGCAAGAAGAAGGAAGTCGATTAAAAGATACTTTTCATATTGATATTCATAGTCTTAAGGGACCTCAAAATTATTTGAAACTCGATAATTTTTATAAAGTACTTCATAGGCCAGAGTCTAACCGCCTATTCACACGCTTTAAAATGCAAATCTTGATTTGGTTAACAGAGACAGAAACAGGTGACTTAGATGAAATCGGACAGCTGTATCGTTATCAACATTTTCTAGCTGAACTTGTACATGATGGAAAACTTTCAAAAAAAGTTTATTTATTTCTGAGGACTTCTGGCAACGCAGTCAAGATAGGGCTAAATCGAGTCGCCTTTTGTTAACCAATCACGCTTATCTGGTAACACGTTTAGAGGATGATCCAGAGTTTGTTAACAATCGCTTGATAATCATAGATGAAGCTCAAAAAATACTGCTTGCTCTTGAAAACCTCGCCCAAGAGTCTTATCTCCTCGAGGCTTTAGTAACACAAGTTCAAAAGTCCTTGGAAACAGAAAAAGATCTTATTCAGAGACGGTTGCTTGAGAGTATCGGGTTTGAATGTCGCTATTTGATAGATCAGTTTTACTCAGAACTTAAGAATGACAAGTGGCTGGATTCTCTTGA
Organism: Streptococcus mitis; assembly: GCF_000722755.1. Classification (GTDB taxonomy): domain Bacteria; phylum Bacillota; class Bacilli; order Lactobacillales; family Streptococcaceae; genus Streptococcus; species Streptococcus mitis_CM. The sequence continues at coordinate 218,599 of NZ_JPFY01000013.1, forward strand.
AAACTTACGCCAGCATTTTTCTGAGTTAAGTCTTCCCGAGTATAGAGATATGATGCGCTTTTTTACATCGGACCGTGAATTTTGGCTGGCAACTGCTGAGAAGTCTAGTAAGGATGTCTTAATCTGCTCAAGTAAAAAAGGTCGCTTCCTACTAGCAGATTTATTGCCAGAGGATTGCAGAGTGCTTGGCGTATCTGCCACTCTTGAAATCAGTAATAGAGTTTCTTTAGCGGACTTATTAGGATTTACTGAAGCCCCACTTATTACAGTTGAATCTTTACAACAGAAGCAACAAGAAGTTCTATTAGTAAATGATTTTCCGTTAGTAACTGAACATTCTCCTTTAGATTATGCAGAAGAGGTTACATCAGTTATCCATTCCTTACAGGCGTTTCAAGAGCCTTTGCTTGTTTTATTTACGTCTAAAGAATTACTGTTAGCAGTGTCAGATTTACTAGACCATCCTCATTTAGCCCAATATAAAAATGGGGAACCCAGTCAGCTGAAGAAACGTTTTGAAAAAGGAGAGCGACAAATATTACTTGGAACAGGAAGTTTCTGGGAGGGGGTTGATTTTTCTACCCATCCTTGCGTTATTCAAGTAATTCCTCGATTGCCTTTCCAAAATCCCCAAGAACCTTTAACACAAAAATTAAATCATGAATTGCATCAGGAAGGGAAGAATCCTTTCTATGATTATCAGCTGCCAATGGCCATTATTCGTCTCAAACAGGCTTTGGGTAGAACAATTAGAAAAGAGGAACAAGCTTCCATTGCTGTGATACTGGATAGTCGTGTTGTTCATAAACGATATGGTAAACAGATTAGACAAGCTCTAGCGAAGGAAAGAACTATCAGAGAGGTGAATAGAAAACAGATTACCTCTACTGTTATTGATTTCCTCCAAAACAACAAAAATGAAAAATCTAAGAAAGAGGAAAGGTGAATATATGAAACGTTCTCTCGACTCTAGAGTCGATTATAGTTTGCTCCTGCCAGTATTTTTCCTACTGGTTATCGGTGTGGTGGCTATTTATATTGCCGTTAGTCATGATTATCCAAATAATATTCTGCCCATTTTAGGGCAGCAGGTCGCTTGGATTGTCTTGGGACTTGTAATTGGTTTTGTGGTCATGCTCTTCAATACAGAATTTCTTTGGAAGGTGACACCCTTTCTATATATTTTGGGCTTGGGACTTATGGTCTTACCTATTGTCTTTTATAATCCAAGTTTAGTTGCATCAACGGGTGCCAAAAACTGGGTATCGGTAAATGGTGTTACCTTGTTCCAGCCGTCAGAATTTATGAAGATATCCTATATCCTCATGTTGGCCCGTGTGATTGTCCAGTTTACCAAAAAACATAAGGAGTGGAGACGCACAATTCCGCTGGACTTTTTGTTAATTTTTTGGATGATTCTCTTTACCATTCCAGTCCTAGTTCTTTTGGCACTTCAAAGTGACTTGGGGACGGCTTTGGTTTTTGTAGCCATTTTTTCAGGAATCGTTTTATTATCGGGGGTTTCTTGGAAAATTATTATCCCAGTATTTGTGACTGCTGTAACAGGAATTGCTGCTTTCTTAGCTATTTTTATCAGCAAGGACGGTCGGGCTTTTCTCCATCAACTGGGAATGCCGACCTATCAAATCAACCGTATTTTGGCTTGGCTTAATCCTTTTGATTTTGCTCAAACAACGACCTATCAGCAGGCTCAAGGGCAGATTGCGATTGGTAGTGGAGGCTTGTTTGGTCAAGGATTTAATGCTTCTAATCTGCTTATTCCAGTTAGAGAGTCGGATATGATTTTCACGGTCATTGCAGAAGATTTTGGCTTTATTGGCTCTGTCCTTGTTATCGCCCTTTATCTCATGCTGATTTATCGTATGTTGAAGATTACTCTTAAATCAAATAATCAGTTCTACACCTATATTTCTACAGGTTTAATTATGATGTTACTCTTCCATATCTTTGAGAATATCGGTGCCGTGACAGGTTTGCTTCCTTTGACGGGTATTCCCTTGCCTTTCATTTCTCAAGGGGGATCGGCTATTATCAGTAATCTGATTGGTGTGGGCTTACTTTTATCGATGAGTTACCAGACCAATCTAGCTGAAGAAAAGAGCGGAAAAGTTCCATTCAAACGGAAAAAGGTTGTATTAAAACAAATCAAATAAGGAGAAAATCATGGTAAAAGTAGCAGTTATGTTGGCTCAGGGCTTTGAAGAAATTGAAGCTTTGACAGTTGTGGATGTTTTGCGTCGGGCAAATATCACTTGTGATATGGTAGGATTTGAAGAGCAAGTGACAGGCTCGCACGCAATCCAAGTAAGAGCAGATCGTGTCTTTGAGGATGATTTATCAGACTATGACATGATTGTCCTTCCTGGAGGCATGCCTGGTTCTGCACATTTACGTGATAAGCAGGCCTTGATTCAAGAATTGCAAAATTTCGAGCAAGAAGGGAAGAAACTGGCAGCCATTTGTGCAGCTCCAATTGCCCTCAATCAAGCAGGGCTATTGAAAAACAAGCAGTACACTTGTTATGACGGTGTTCAAGAGCAAATACTTGATGGTCAATATGTAAAGGAAACAGTAGTGGTAGATGGTCATTTGACAACCAGTCGAGGCCCTTCAACAGCCCTTGCCTTTGCCTACGAGTTGGTGGAGCAATTAGGAGGAGACGCAGAGAGTTTACGAACAGGAATGCTCTATCGAGATGTCTTTGGTAAAAATCAGTAAAACGGATTCGTAATCTCTATAGTTTGATAAATACTAAAATATTAATCACTCTCTATAGAGTTGTATTTTTTGAGAAGATGATTCGTCATCTTCTTTTTTATTTCAGTGTTTTTACTTGCGTAAAAAAATTTTTTCTAGTATAATAGTTTATTGTGAGCGAACCTCACTTACCCCTTGCAAAGTCTTGGGGTCATTAGACCAAAAGGAGGAACATATCAATGGCTAAATACGAAATTCTTTATATCATTCGTCCAAACATTGAAGAAGAAGCTAAAAACGCTTTGGTAGCACGTTTTGACTCTATTTTGACTGACAACGGTGCAACTGTTGTTGAATCAAAATCTTGGGAAAAACGCCGTCTTGCATACGAAATCAAAGATTTCCGTGAAGGACTTTACCACATCGTTAACGTTGAAGCAAACGACGATGCAGCTCTTAAAGAGTTTGACCGTCTTTCAAAAATCAACGCTGACATTCTTCGTCACATGATCGTCAAAACTGACGCGTAAGAAGGTAAACTATGATTAACAATGTTGTACTTGTAGGGCGTATGACACGTGACGCTGAGTTGCGTTATACCCCATCAAATGTAGCAGTTGCGACTTTTACTCTTGCAGTAAACCGTACATTTAAGAGTCAAAATGGCGAACGTGAGACTGATTTTATCAATGTCGTTATGTGGCGCCAACAGGCTGAAAACCTTGCTAACTGGGCTAAAAAAGGCTCACTTATCGGGGTGACAGGTCGTATCCAGACTCGTAGTTACGATAACCAGCAAGGACAACGTGTCTACGTGACAGAGGTCGTGGCTGAGAATTTCCAAATGTTGGAAAGCCGTAGTGTGCGTGAGGGTCACACAGGTGGAGCTTATTCTGCACCAACTGCAAACTATTCAGCACCTACAAATTCAGTACCAGACTTTTCACGTGATGAAAATCCATTTGGAGCAACAAATCCATTGGATATTTCAGATGATGATTTACCATTCTAATGGACAACTAAAATTATAAAGGAGAAAAAACATGGCTCAACAACGTCGTGGCGGATTCAAACGCCGTAAAAAAGTTGATTACATCGCAGCAAACAAAATTGAATATGTTGATTACAAAGATACTGAGCTTCTTAGCCGTTTCGTTTCAGAACGTGGGAAAATCCTTCCTCGTCGTGTAACAGGAACTTCAGCTAAAAACCAACGTAAAGTAACAACAGCTATCAAACGCGCTCGCGTAATGGCTTTGATGCCTTTCGTAAACGAAGATTAAAAAAGAGGTCCGGGCGGACCTCTTTTTCACGATCCTTGAAATGAGAATGCGAGTTGGGTCCAGTGGACCTCTTTTCATGAGCCTTGAAATGAGAGAGCGAGTTGGGGTCCGAGTGGACCTCTTTTTCATGAGCTCGGAAAAAAGAAAGCGAATTAAGACCCGGTTGGGTCTTTTTTTCACTAGTCTTAAAATGAGAGAGAGTTTGGGTCCAGTGGACTTCTTTTTCATGAGCTTGAAAATAAGAAAGCGAATTAAAGCCCGGTTGGTTTTTTTTCACGAGATAGTTTTTTTCTGACCTTGGCGTGCTATAATGGTAATAGAAAGAGTAAAGGTGGGTAAGTCAAAGATGAATTGTACGATTAGAAATATGATTAAGTCTGATATTGAATCCTTGTCTCATGGATTTATGAATCAAGGTTGGACTGGTAGAGAGGAAATTTTGGCTAGATATTTTCTGGAACAGGAAAGTGGGGAGAGAGAAGTCTTAGTTGCAGAGATTGATGGTGCTGTAGCGGGCTACGTTACCATTTTGCCTTCTGCTAAACATGGTCCTTTTGCAGAAGTATATCCAGAATTATCAGATTTTAATGTGTTTGAGCCTTTTCGAAATCAAGGGATTGGGTATCAACTGCTAGAAGAAGCAGAAAAACGAGTCAAGTTTGTTTCGAGTAAGGTCACTCTTGGTGTAGGTTTGCACTTAGGCTATGGCCCTGCCCAGAGATTGTATATCAAACGAGGCTATATTCCAGATGGGACAGGTGTCTGGTATAGAAATAAACCGCTAGAAATGGGTGCAAGTTGTCAAAATGATAATGATTTAGTTTTATACTTATCCAAGGACTTACAATAAAATGGGAAACTTTTTGAAAATAGGGGATTTAACTACTTTATGGTATAATGGAAAGAGTTAGATTGAAAGAGGTAGTGAGATGGATGCGAAATTAAGATACAAGGCAAAGAAAATCAAGATTGTTTTTTTGATATTGATGATACATTGAGAAATTCTAAGACAGGTTTTATTCCAGCTTCAATCCCAACTGTTTTTAAGCAATTACGTGAGAAAGGAATTTTGACAGGTATTGCTTCTGGACGAGGGATTTTTGGTGTTGTGCCAGAGATTCGTGACCTCAAGCCTGACTTTTTTGTAAACTTAAACGGGGCCTACATTGAAGATAAAAAAGGTCAGGTCATTTATCAACATCAGATTGCCAAAGAAGATGTGGAAGAATATATCTCTTGGGCAAAGCAAGAGGGAGTTGAGTATGGCTTGGTTGGGAGTCATGATGCCAAGTTGTCGACTCGCACCGATATGATTAGTGAAGCGATCAATCCAATTTACCCTGATTTGGCTGTAGATCCTGATTTCCATGAAAAAGAAGATATCTATCAGATGTGGACTTTTGAAGATAAAGGAGATGACATGCACTTGCCTGACAGTCTCTCTGACAAGCTTCGCATGGTTCGTTGGCATCAACATTCGTCTGATATTGTGCCGATTTCAGGCTCCAAAGCGACGGGTGTGGAAAAGGTTGTGGAACACCTTGGCTTGAAACCAGAGAATGTCATGGTCTTTGGAGATGGGCTGAATGACTTGGAACTCTTTGATTATGCTGGAATCAGCGTTGCCATGGGAATTTCTCATGATAACATCAAAGAAAAAGCAGATTATATTACAAAAACATTAGAAGAAGATGGCATTTTTGATGCCTTAGAAGGATTTGGTATGGTAGAAAAAGAATTGCATTTTCCACAAGTAGACATTGAAACAGTAGAAGGTCCTCTTGCGATCATTAAGACCAATCACGGAGACTTGCGTATTAAGCTCTTCCCTGAACATGCTCCTAAAACAGTGGCTAACTTTGTAGCTCTTTCAAAAGATGGTTACTATGATGGTGTCATTTTCCATCGTATTATCAAGGACTTTATGATTCAAGGTGGAGACCCAACTGGAACTGGTATGGGTGGCGAGTCAATCTACGGCGAATCATTTGAGGATGAATTCTCAGAAGAACTTTACAATATCCGTGGTGCTCTTTCCATGGCCAATGCTGGTCCAAATACCAACGGTAGCCAGTTCTTTATCGTGCAAAATCAACATTTGCCTTATTCTAAGAAAGAAATTGCTCGTGGTGGTTGGCCAGAACCGATCGCAGAAATCTATGCTAACCAAGGTGGAACTCCTCACCTAGACCGTCGACACACTGTTTTTGGTCAGTTAGCTGATGAAGCTTCTTACGCTGTTTTGGACGCCATTGCTGCTGTTGAGACAGGGGCTATGGACAAGCCAGTTGAAGATGTCGTGATTGAAACAATTGAAATCGAGGACTAAGATGAAAATCGGTGATAAGCTAAAGGGGCGTATTACAGGGATTCAGCCCTACGGTGCCTTTGTTGAGCTAGAGACGGGTGATACGGGGCTGATTCACATTTCAGAGATTCGGACAGGCTTTATTGAAAATATCCAAGAAGCCTTGAAAGTCGATGAAGAGGTTCTGGTTCAGGTGGTGGATTTAGATGAATTTACAGGGAAAGCCAGTCTTTCGATCCGCACTTTGGAGGAAGAAAAGCACCAGTTTCCGAGACGGAGACGCTTTTCAAGCGACCGTTTTAACTATGGCTTTGCGCCTCTCAAACGAATGATGCCAATTTGGACCAAGGAAGCCCTTCAACATTTGAAGAATCAGAAGCACTAGTTAGCAATTACTATCTTTTGTAATGTTAATATAAATTTGCTATAATAGGACCATGGAAGAAGAACAATTATTAAAATCAGGAGAGCGCATTAACCAGCTCTTTTCGACAGATATCAAAATCATTCAAAATAGAGAGGTTTTTAGCTATTCGGTGGATAGTGTTCTCTTGTCACGTTTTCCACGTTTTCCTAAGAAGGGCTTGATTGTGGATTTCTGCGCTGGAAATGGAGCAGTGGGGCTATTTGCTAGCACTCGGACTCAGGCACAGATTTTGGCTGTTGAGATTCAGGAGCGTTTGGCAGATATGGCTGAGCGCTCTGTCCGTTTGAATGGTTTGGAAGAGCAGATGCAGGTCATCTGTGATGATTTGAAAAATATGCCTGCTTACATCCAGGGAAGTAAGGTGGATATGATTTTGTGTAATCCACCCTATTTCAAGGTTGATCCTCATTCCAATCTGAACGAGAGTGAACATTATCTCTTGGCGCGACATGAAATCACGACTAATTTGCAGGAAATCTGTCGTAGTGCTCAGAGTATTCTCAAATCCAATGGGCGTTTGGCCATGGTTCATCGCCCTGATCGACTTCTGGATATTTTGGATACGTTACAACGACATAATCTAGCGCCTAAGCGTCTGCAATTTGTCTATCCAAAAAGAGAAAAGGAAGCCAATATGCTCTTGATTGAGGCCATCAAGGATGGCTCGACAAGTGGCTTTAAGGTCTTGCCACCTCTCATTGTACACAATGATGATGGCTCTTATACGCCTGAACTCGAAGAGATTTATTATGGATCATAAGGCTTATATGTATGTGCTGGAGTGCCGTGACGGATCCTACTATACAGGCTATACGACTGATGTGAAGAGACGCCTCGCTGTCCACAGTAGTGGGAAGGGAGCCAAATATACACGAGCACGCTTGCCAGTCAAACTTATCTATGCTCAAGGTTTTGCCAGTAAGGAAGAAGCCATGTCGGCAGAAGCCCTTCTCAAGCGTAAGAAGAGACCACAGAAGGAGCAATTTTTATCTGAAAATCAAGATAGGAATTTACTCAGTTATTTTGAAGAATCGTGAGGAGTCCTTTGACTCCTCTTACTTTTGTCAAAAAGCGAAAAAAATGCTACAATAAAGAGAATAAATAAAATGAGGTATTATCATGTCTAAGATTCTAGTATTTGGTCACCAAAATCCAGACTCAGATGCCATCGGGTCATCTATAGCCTTTGCCTACCTTGCAAAAGAAGCTTACGGTTTGGATACGGAAGCTGTTGCCCTTGGAACTCCAAATGAAGAAACAGCCTTTGTCTTGAACTATTTTGGTGTAGAAGCACCGCGTGTCATCACTTCTGCTAAAGCAGAAGGTGCAGAGCAAGTTATCTTGACTGACCACAATGAATTCCAACAATCTGTATCAGATATCGCTGATGTAGAAGTTTATGGTGTTGTGGACCACCACCGTGTGGCTAACTTTGAAACTGCAAGCCCACTTTACATGCGTTTGGAGCCAGTTGGATCAGCGTCTTCAATCGTTTACCGTATGTTCAAAGAACATGGTGTAGCTGTACCTAAAGAGATTGCTGGTTTGATGCTTTCAGGTTTGATTTCAGATACCCTTCTTTTGAAATCACCAACAACACATCCAACAGATAAAGTCATTGCTCCTGAATTGGCTGAATTGGCTGGTGTGAACTTGGAAGAATATGGTTTGGCTATGTTGAAAGCTGGTACCAACTTGGCTAGCAAATCTGCTGACGAATTGATTGACATCGATGCTAAGACTTTTGAATTGAACGGAAATAATGTCCGTGTTGCCCAAGTAAACACAGTTGACATCGCTGAAGTTTTGGAACGCCAAGCAGAAATTGAAGCTGCAATGCAAGCCGCCAACGCAACAAATGGTTATTCTGACTTTGTATTGATGATTACAGATATCGTCAACTCAAACTCAGAAATCCTAGTACTTGGTGCTAACATGGACAAGGTTGAAGCAGCTTTCAACTTCAAACTTGAAAACAATCATGCCTTCCTTTCTGGTGCCGTTTCACGTAAGAAACAAGTGGTACCTCAATTGACTGAAAGCTTTAATGCTTAAGATTTTGAGTGTTAATTCAAATTAGGAAAGGCTAGTTTGCCTTATATCGAAAGGGGTTTCGGCTCCTTTTTTTCTAGGAGTGAAGCATGTTAGAAAATGGCGATTTGATTTTTGTGAGAGATGAGTCAGATATGGGGCAGGCCATCCAGACTTCCACAGGCGACTATAACCATGTTGCGATTTATTTGGATGGGATGATTTACCATGCTAGTGGAAAGGCGGGTGTTATCTGTCAGGAACCAGCAGACTTCTTTGAGTCCAATCACTTGTACGACCTCTATGTTTACCCAGAAATGGATATCCAGTCTGTGAAGGAAAAAGCTTGCAAATATCTTGGAGCTCCCTACAATGCTTCTTTCTATCCAGATGGCGCTAGTTTCTACTGTTCCCAGTATATAGCAGAAATTCTACCGATTTTTGAAACTATTCCCATGAAATTTGGAGATGGGACTCAGGAGATTAGTGATTTTTGGAGGGAGTATTACAGAGAACTAGCTCTGCCTATTCCTTTGAACCAGCCGGGAACCAATCCTAGTCAGTTGGCAGCATCGCCTCTGTTAGAATGTAAAGAAAGGAATCTTCATGATTCAGATTTTTAATCCATCTCGTTTGACGAGACAGCCATTTTTTGGAGAATTAATCCGCTATCTGGACCAGCATGATGATGTTATTTTGAGAGAAATTAAGGCTCAATTTCCAGATGTGGCAGTTGATAAACTCATGGAAGAGTATATAAAAGCTGGTTTGATTCGTCGGGAAAATAAGCGCTATTACCTTAATCTTCCAATGCTGGAGTCACTTGATAGTCTTGAACTGGATCAAGAGATTTTTGTCAGCGAATATAGTCTGGCCTATCAAGCCTTGTTAGAGCAGAGTTTTGAGACGGAATTACGAAATCAAACCAATGCAGCTATTTTAGTTGAAAAGACGGACTTTGCGAGATCAAAAATGACCCTGTCCAATTATTTCTACAAGGTCAAACATCAGTATCCTTTGACAGAAAAACAGCAGGAACTCTATGACATTTTGGGAGATGTCAATCCTGAGTATGCTCTCAAATATATGACGACTTTTTTGCTAAAATTTCTCAAAAAAGATCAACTGATGCAGAAACGCCGTGATATCTTTGTGGACACTTTAGTTGTCCTAGGTTATATTGTCCACAAGGAAGATGGAAAGTATGAGTTGGCCGTCGATTTTGATAAGGAAAGATTAACTTTCTATTTGGACTGATTTCTGGTTTCTGAGCACATTGTTTGACTTTCCTTAGGATTAAGTATAAACTATATGTAACCGGTAACACATATCGGAATAAAATTAAAGGAGACAATCATATGTCACTTGAAAACAAATTGGAACAAGCAACAGGCGCTATCAAAGAAGGATTTGGTAAAGTTACTGGGGATAGCAAGACTGAGGCAGAAGGCGCTGTAGAAAAGACAGTTGCTAAGGCAAAAGAAGTAGTTGAAGATGCTAAAGATGCTGTAGAAGGTGCCGTTGAAGGTTTGAAAAACGCTTTTAAATAAAGATAAAAAAATCAAGGGTTTCATTTCCCTTGATTTTTTACTATCTTATAAATAATTTTCTGCGATGGCTGCATCTCCAGGATAGGCTTCTTTCTTACCTTGGACGATTTGGTAGCAATCGGCTCCCTTACCAGCAATAATAACTGCATCTAATTCTTGACTTGTGATAGTCATCGCTGCCTTGATGGCTTCTTGTCGATCCGCAATTTTTTCAACAGGATGATTGATATAGCTACTAATTTCATCTGCAATGGACATTGGATCTTCATAGTTGGGGTCATCAGCAGTCAGAAAGACTTGAATCTCAGGATGTTGATTAAGGAGGAGGCCAAAGTCCTTACGACGGCTTTCTCCTTTATTTCCTGTCGAACCCAGAACCAGAGCAATTTTTCCAGTTTGATGAGTTTCAACCACATTGATGAGTTTTTTGAGACTATCACCATTGTGGGCATAGTCGATAAAGACCTTGGCGCCATTTTTCTGAGTGAGGACTTCCATACGACCAGGAACTCGGGTTGCTGCGATTCCTTTTTTGATGTCCTCAAGACTAGCTCCGAGACGGAGACAGGCAAGTCCAGCAGCAACTGCATTTTCTTGGTTGAAGTGGCCAATCAGTTGTATATCATAGTTTCCAGATAATTTCCCTGTAGCTGAAAAACTAAAGGCTTTAGAATTCTCGATTTGGTTATCAGACTGGCTACCATAGAAATCATGGTCTTGATCTTCTACTTGTTCTTTCAAGACAGAAAAGTGGTCCATGTCACTGTTAATGATAACTGCTCGGCTATTTTCCATTAAGAGACGCTTATGGTAGAAGTAGTCTTCAAAGCTAGGGTGTTCAATCGGGCCGATATGGTCTGGACTGATATTGAGGAAAACTCCCACATCAAAGGTTAGACCATAGACACGTTTGACCAGATAGGCCTGACTGGATACCTCCATGATGAGGTGAGTACGGTCATTTTGCACAGCTTGATTCATCATGTCAAAGAGGTCAATACTCTCAGGGGTTGTCAATGCAGACTTAAAGAAAGTTTCGCCATCTAGAGTTGTGTTCATAGTTGACAACATAGCAGGTCGATGCCCTTGAGATAAGATGTTATAGGCGAAATAGGCTGCTGTTGTCTTACCCTTGGTTCCAGTAAAGGCAAGGAGTTTGAGTTTGTCCTGTGGATTTCCATAAAATTCCATGGCAATCAAACTCATGGCTTTCTTGATATCACTGACGATAATAGCAGGAATACCAACTTCATAGTCTTCTTCAGCCATATACCAACCGAGGCCTTGAGAGATGGCTGAAAGCAGAAATTCCTTCTTAAAGGAAGCCCCCTTGACGAAAAAGAGGCTCTTCTCTTTGGCCTTGCGGCTGTCATAACAGATGGTATCAAATACGACATGGCTGTAGTTGTAGTGATAGTGTCCTTGGTCGATAATCTCACGGAAGAGACTATCTTTCTTTAAAATATCTAATACGGTTTCAATCTTAATCATACTTTCTATTGTAAACCGAAAGTCGTAAATTTACAAGTGACAAGGAAAAGTTTATAATGGAAGATGAGGAATTTTTCCTAGTGATTAAAATTAAATGAGGAATCTATGTCTAACGAAAACAATCACCAGCAGGCCCAGATGTTACGGGGGACTGCTTGGCTAACGGCTAGTAACTTTATCAGTCGTCTACTCGGTGCCATTTATATCATCCCTTGGTATATCTGGATGGGGTCTTATGCGGCTACAGCAAATGGTCTCTTCACCATGGGCTATAATATCTATGCCTGGTTCTTGCTGATTTCAACAGCAGGGATTCCAGTTGCGGTGGCCAAGCAAGTGGCCAAGTATAATACCATGCGAGAAGAAGAGCATAGCTTTGCCCTGATTCGGAGCTTTTTAGGCTTTATGACAGGACTAGGTCTGGTTTTTGCTTTAGTCTTGTATCTCTTTGCTCCATGGCTAGCAGACTTGTCGGGTGTAGGGAAAGACCTGATCCCAATCATGCAGAGTTTGGCTTGGGCGGTCTTGATTTTCCCATCTATGAGTGTTATCCGAGGCTTCTTCCAAGGGATGAATAACCTGAAACCTTATGCCATGAGCCAAATTGCTGAGCAGGTCATTCGTGTTATCTGGATGCTCTTAGCTACCTTTATGATTATGAAAATGGGCTCAGGAGATTATCTAGTAGCGGTTACCCAATCCACCTTTGCTGCCTTTGTCGGCATGGTAGCTAGTTTTGCAGTTTTGATCTATTTCCTTGCCAAAGAAGGATTACTTAAAAGAGTCCTTGAAACAGGAGATAAGATAAACAGCAAGCGTCTTTTGGTCGATACCATTAAGGAAGCCATTCCTTTTATCCTGACAGGGTCTGCTATCCAGCTTTTCCAGATTTTGGATCAGATGACCTTCATCAATAGTATGAGCTGGTTTACCAACTATAGTAATGAAGACTTGGTTGTCATGTTTTCTTATTTCTCAGCCAATCCTAATAAAATCACTATGATTTTGATTTCCTTAGGAGTTTCGATTGGTGGTGTAGGCTTGCCACTTTTGACCGAAAACTATGTTAAAGGTGATTTGAGGTCTGCCTCTAAATTGATTCAAGATAATCTAACGATGCTTCTATTGTTTCTTTTTCCTGCAACAGTGGGAGTGGTCATGGTCGGTGAACCTATTTATACCATATTTTACGGGAAGCCAGATGGTTTGGCATTAGGTTTGTTTATCTTTGCGGTCTTGCAGTCAACCATTTTGGGTGTATATATGGTTTTGTCACCAATGCTTCAGGCTATGTTCCATAACCGTAAAGCAATCCGTTACTTTTTCTATGGTTCAGTTGCTAAGCTAGTCTTGCAATTACCAACAATTTATCTTTTTCACAGTTATGGTCCTTTGATTTCAACATCAATCGCTCTTATCATCCCTATTCTATTCATTTATCGTGAACTATGTAGGGTAACAGGAATGAGAGGTAATGTGGTATTTAGGAGAACCATTTTAATCAGTTTGTTGACTTTTGTTATGTTCATCGGTGTAGGCGCTATTCAGTGGATACTGGGATTTGTCTTCCAACCAAGTGGACGTTTGTGGAGTTTTCTATATGTAACTCTTATCGGTGCAATGGGTGGAGGAGCTTATGGAATTATGAGCCTCCGTACCCGTTTATTGGATAAGGTGATTGGAAAAGCCCAAGCAGATCGCTTACGAATCAAATTAAAGTTAACTTAAAAAATATTTATAAATAAAAGGGATAATTTGAACATTTCTATCATGAAATGCTTGAATTATTCTCTTTTTTATTAATTTGTAGAATGATAACTAAAGTTTGTAGATGGTAATTTTATTTTTCTTAAATTTTACTTAAAAAACTATTGACTAAATAAAACTCAAGTTGTATAATAAGACAAATATTTAAATCAGGAGGTTCTGGAGATGAAAAAGTCTAAAGCCAAGTATGCAGCACTTGCAGGTGTCGTTTTAAGCGCAGGCATTTTATTAAGCGCGTGTGGGAATTCTAGCACAGGGTCAAAAACATATAACTATGTTTATACTAGTGATCCATCTAGTTTGAATTATCTAGCAGAAAACCGTGCAACAACCAATGATATCGTAGTTAATTTGGTAGATGGGCTCATGGAAAATGACCAATATGGGAACTATATCCCATCCTTGGCAGAGGATTGGAGTGTATCCAAGGATGGTCTGACTTATACCTACAAACTGCGTAAAGATGCTAAATGGTATACTGCAGATGGAGATGAATATGCTCCAGTAACTGCCCAAGATTTTGTAACTGGTTTGAAATATGCGGCTGATAAAAAATCAGAAGCCTTGTACTTAGTACAAGAATCCGTCGCTGGTTTGGATGACTATATTACTGGTAAAACAACAGACTTTTCAACTGTAGGTGTTAAGGCGATTGATGACCAGACAGTTCAGTACACTTTGACACGACCAGAATCTTACTGGAACTCAAAAACAACATCAACTATTCTCTTCCCTGTCAATGCAGATTTCTTGAAATCAAAAGGGGATGATTTTGGGAAGGTAGACCCATCTAGCATTTTGTACAATGGACCTTTCTTGATGAAATCCTTTGTTTCAAAATCTGTCATCGAATTCAAGAAAAATCCTAACTACTGGGATGCTAAAAATGTCTTTGTAGATGATGTGAAATTGGCCTATTATGATGGTAGTGACCAAGATGCACTGGCTCGTAACTTTGTAGAAGGTGCTTATAGCTATGCTCGTCTTTATCCAAATAGTTCAAGTTTTGAAGGAATTAAAGAAAAGAATAAGGACAATATCATCTATAGCTTGCAAGATGCTACTTCTTACTTCTTAAACTTTAACCTAGATAGAAAATCTTATAAATTCACTTCAAAAACAAGTGATGCTGAGAAGAAATCGACTCAAGAAGCAGTTCTTAACAAAAACTTCCGTCAAGCCATAAACTTTGCCTATGACCGTACAGCTTATGGGGCTCAATCTCAGGGAGAAGATGGTGCAACTAAGATTTTGCGTAACTTGGTTGTTCCTCCAAACTTCGTAAGTATCAACGGAAAAGACTTTGGTGAAGTAGTAGCCTCTAAGATGGTCAATTATGGTAAGGAATGGCAAGGAATCAACTTTGCGGATGCCCAAGATCCATACTACAATGCTGAAAAAGCCAAGGCTAAATTTGCAGAGGCTAAGAAAGAACTCCAATCCAAAGGAGTCCAATTCCCTATTCACTTGGACATGACAGTTGACCAAGCTGCTAAAAAGGGTGTTCAAGAGGCAAATTCTATGAAACAATCTATTGAAGCAGCCTTAGGTGCAGATAATGTTGTAATTGATATTCAACAACTCTCCACTGAAGACTATGATAGTACAAGCTATCTGGCTCAGACTGCTGCTCAGAAAGATTACGATCTATATAACGGTGGTTGGGGATCTGACTATCAAGATCCATCAACTTATCTTGATATTTTCAATGTGAAGAGCGGTGGAGTGTTGCAAAATCTGGGTATAGAGCCTGGTGAATCTAATGATAAGGCTAAGGCTGTTGGACTGGATATCTACACTCAAATGCTGGAAGAAGCCAATAAGGAGCAAGATCTTGCAAAACGCTATGAAAAGTATGCTGAGATCCAAGCATGGTTGGTAGATAGCGCTTTAGCGATTCCAAATATTTCTAAGGGGGGAACACCAGTATTGAGAAAAACAGTTCCTTTCTCAGAACCATATTCATTAGCTGGTAATAAAGGAATCGAATCCTATAAATACCTCAAAGTACAAGATAAAACAGTCACAAAAGATGAATATGAAAAAGCTAAAGAAAAATGGCTGAAAGAAAAAGAAGAATCCAATAAAAAAGCCCAAGAAGAATTGGCAAAACATGTAAAATAAGGATTTTTCAAGAAAAACGATGGTTTCGAAAGAAGCTGTCGTTTTTTATATAGTTTGAAACTATAGCTAGCTCTTGAAAAGAAGAAAATGAGTTGATGAAAATAAGTGGTACAATAGTTACTATAGATTTGGAGGTATTGTATGAGCAAGGAATTACACATTAACACAATTTTGGCCCAGGCGGGTATCAAGTCAGATGAAGCGACAGGAGCTTTGGTGACACCGATTCATTTTTCGACGACTTATCAGCACCCAGAGTTTGGTCAGTCTACTGGATTTGACTATACGCGCACCAAAAACCCAACTCGCAGTAAGGCGGAAGAAGTCTTGGCGGCTATTGAGTCCGCAGACTATGCCCTAGCGACTAGCTCAGGTATGTCAGCTATTGTACTGGCCTTTAGCGTCTTTCCAGTAGGAAGTAAGGTCTTGGCTGTCCGTGACCTTTATGGTGGTTCTTTCCGCTGGTTCAACCAAGTGGAGCAGGAAGGCCGTTTCAATTTTACCTATGCCAATACAGAAGAAGAGTTGATTGCCGAGTTAGAAAAGGACGTGGATGTTCTCTATATCGAAACCCCAACCAATCCCTTGATGTTGGAATTTGATATCGAAAAACTAGCCAAATTGGCTCATGCTAAGGGTGCCAAAGTGGTGGTAGACAATACCTTCTACAGCCCTATCTACCAACGTCCGATTGAAGATGGAGCAGATATCGTTCTCCATTCAGCAACCAAGTATCTAGCAGGTCACAATGATGTTTTGGCTGGAGTGGTTGTGACCAATAGTTTAGAACTATACGAGAAACTCTTTTACAATCTCAATACGACAGGGGCAGTCTTGTCTCCATTTGACAGTTATCAATTGATTCGTGGTCTCAAGACCTTATCTCTTCGTATGGAGCGCTCAACATCCAATGCCCAAGAAGTGGTTGCCTTTTTGAAGGATTCTCCAGCAGTTAAGGAAGTTCTCTACACTGGTCGTGGAGGTATGATTTCCTTTAAAGTGGCGGATGAAACACGCATTCCACATATCTTGAATAGCCTCAAGGTTTTCTCTTTTGCCGAAAGTTTGGGTGGGGTAGAAAGTCTCATTACTTATCCAACGACGCAAACTCATGCTGATATTCCAGCAGAAGTGCGCCATTCTTATGGTTTGACAGATGACCTATTGCGTTTGTCGATTGGGATTGAGGATGCTAGAGATTTGATTGCAGATTTGCGCCAAGCCTTAGAAGGATAAGATAAAGATGGGAAAATATGATTTTACAAGTCTGCCCAACCGTTTAGGGCACCATACCTATAAATGGAAAGAAGCAGAAACGGATAGTGAAATCCTACCAGCTTGGATAGCGGATATGGACTTTGTAGTCTTGCCTGAAATCCGCCAAGCTGTGCAAACTTACGCTGATCAACTGGTTTATGGCTATACCTATGCCAGTGAAGAGTTAATTAAGGAAGTTCAAAAGTGGGAAGCAACACAACACGGTTACCACTTTGACAAAGAGGCTCTTGTCTTTATCGAGGGTGTGGTACCAGCCATCTCAACAGCTATTCAAGCCTTTACAAAAGAAGGCGAGGCAGTTCTGATTAACACACCAGTTTACCCACCTTTTGCTCGCAGTGTCAAGTTGAATAACCGCAGATTGATTACCAATTCTTTGGTGGAAAAGGATGGTCTGTTTGAGATTGACTTTGACCAATTGGAGAAGGATTTGGTAGAAGAGGATGTGAAACTCTATATCCTCTGCAACCCTCATAATCCTGGTGGACGTGTGTGGGAAAAGGAAGTGTTGGAGAAGATTGGCCAGCTCTGTCAAAAACATAGTGTTTTCTTGGTTTCAGATGAGATTCACCAAGATTTGGCCCTCTTTGGTCACAAACACCATTCTTTCAATACCATTAATCCTGCCTTTAAAGAATTTGCTATCGTCTTAAGCAGTGCTACTAAAACTTTTAACATCGCTGGAACAAAAAATTCCTATGCAGTCATTGAAAATCCTAAGTTGAGAGTGGCTTACCAGAAACGCCAGTTGGCTAATAATCAACATGAAATTTCAGGCTTGGGTTATCTGGCGACAGAAGCTGCTTATCGCTATGGGAAGGATTGGCTAGAGGAACTCAAGCAAGTCTTTGAAGACCATATTAATTATGTGGTAGATTTATTTGGAAAAGAGACTAAAATCAAGGTCATGAAGCCGCAAGGAACCTACTTGATTTGGCTTGATTTTTCAGCCTATGACTTGACTGATGAAAAATTACAAGAGCTGTTGAGAAATGAAGCTAAGGTTATCCTTAACCGTGGTTTGGATTTTGGAGAGGAAGGAAGTCTTCATGCCCGCCTCAATGTAGCTATGCCTAAATCTCTACTGCAAGAAGTGTGTCAGCGGATTGTGACAACTTTTGCCAAACGTTAAAAATCCAGCCTTCTAGGAGAAAAGTCTTCCTAGGAGGCTATTTTCATAGAGGAAAATATGGTATAATAAAAAGATAAGGTAAAGGTAAAAATATGGCTAAATTGATTCCGGGGAAAGTCCGTATCGAAGGTGTTGCCCTTTATGAAACCGGTAAGGTTGACATTATCAAGGAAAAGAACAATCGGCTCTACGCTCGCGTTGCAGAAGAAGAACTGCGCTATAGTTTAGAGGATGATTTGGTTTTTTGTGCTTGCGATTTTTTCCAAAAGAGGGGCTACTGTGTACATTTGGCGGCTCTGGAGCATTTTTTGAAAAATGATGAGCGTGGTCAGGAAATCTTGCAAAGTCTGGAAGAAGGTCATGAAGAAAAAGAGGCTGTTGAAACCAAGGTGACCTTGGGTGGCAAATTTTTGGACCGAATCTTGTCTCCAAAATCAGAACGTGCCTATGAGTTGTCAGCTGTGGGACAAGTGGAAGCAGGAAGCAACCATATCTTGTGGACCCTGAGAATCGGGCAAATCAATAGCCAAAAATACTACGTCATTCGGGATATTCCACTCTTTTTAAAAGTCGTCGAGAAGAGAAAATCTTATATGATTGGTAAAACTTATGAGGAGTCTCTGTCTTGGGAAGCCTTTAATGAAGAAAGTCAAGAACTTCTGACTTTCTTGCGGGGACTAACGGAAGAAGGACTGGCTCCAGATCTCTTTTTCCAAAATCAAGGTCGGCACCTCTTTTTCCCTCTGACCTTTTTTGAGCAGGGTGTGAATTTACTGATGGCCTTGCCGCATTTTCAATTTGACCATCAAGTGGATAGCTACCAAACCCTGCTCTTTCAGGATATGCATGCGGATGCTAATCTTTTTGCCTTTACAGTAACAGAATACTCTGACTATTTTGAAATGGAAATCAGTGAGACTCATAGGGTCAATGTCTTTTATCAGGGAGCTGTGCTTTTCCATAAAGGACAGGTTTATTTTCTAACAGACCAGCAGATGTGTCTTCTCAAGGAAATTAAAGCGCTACCTGTGGATCAACAAGGAAAGAAATACCTGCAATTTGATAGCAGTGACCGCGATAAGTTAGCTTCCTGTCTGACTCTTTTTAACCAGATGGGGACCGTTTCAGCTCCAGAACGGTTACAAATCAAAACCTTTACGCCCTCTTTTTATTTTGATAGGGAAGAGGATAATCGGATTCGTTTAGAAATTCAGTTTGATTATGGAGATAAGCAGGTATCTAGCCGACAAGAGCTAGAAGAATTGCCATTTTCGAGTGATGCTGACTTAGAAGAAAGAGTTTTCCAAGTCTGTTTGGCAGCTGGTTTTGAAGCGGATTTTCAATCTTGGCGTCAGGCCTTAAAAGCAGAGTCTGTCTATCATTTCTTCCATGACATCATTCCAGTTTTTGAAAAACTCGGGAATGTTGATCTATCAGACAAGCTAGAAGAACTTTATAGTCTGGCAAGCCCTCAAGTGCAGATTGCTTCCAAGGGAGGTCTCTTGGAAATCCAGTTTGATTTTCAAGATATTGCCCAAGAGGAAATTGACCAAGCCATGCAGGCCTTGGTTGCCAATCAAGATTTTTACATTGGTTCGTCTAATCAAGTCTACTTTTTCGATGAAGAAACTAAGAACATTCGCCAAAATCTACAGGAACTAGGACAATTTGAATTAAAAGATGGGGCCTTGCAGGCTCGAAAATCCTTGGCTTATAGTTTAGCTCATCTTTTTGAGGGGCGTGACCGTGTTTCTTTTTCACAAGAATTCCAGAATTTGGCCCACGACTTGACGCATCCAGAGGATTTCCCTAGACAAGCAACTCAGGTTCTGGCTGATTTGCGAGATTATCAGGAAAAGGGAATTGGCTGGCTACAAATGCTCCATCATTATGGTTTTGGTGGGATTTTAGCTGATGATATGGGACTTGGTAAAACCCTGCAGACCATTGCTTTTTTGACCAGTCAAGTGACAAAAGAAAGCCGGGTTTTGATTTTAGCTCCGTCAGGTTTGATTTACAACTGGGCAGATGAGTTTCAGAAGTTTGCCCCACAGTTGGATGTAGCTGTTGTTCATGGTTTGAAAGCTAGTCGTGAGGAGATTCTTGCCGAGAGACATCAAATCTATGTGACGAGCTATGCCACCTTCCGTCAGGACAGTGAGCTTTATCAGGGGATGGCCTTTGACTTCCTTTTCTTAGATGAGGCTCAGGTCATGAAGAACGCCCAGACCAAGATTGCTCAGACATTGAGACAATTTGTGGTGCCATCAGTCTTTGCCCTGTCAGGAACTCCTATTGAAAACCATCTAGGTGAGCTGTGGTCTATTTTTCAAATCGTCATGCCAGGACTTTTGCCAAGCAAGAAAGAATTTATGAAATTGCCAGCTGAACGTGTGGCTCAGTTTATCAAGCCTTTCGTTATGCGACGCAAGAAAGAAGAAGTTCTGACTGAATTGCCAGACTTAATCGAAGTAGTTTATAAGAATGAACTGGAAGATCAGCAAAAGGCTATCTACCTAGCCCAGTTGCAACAGATGAGAGATAGATTGGCTCAAGTATCAGATCAGGAATTCCAGCGAAGTCGTGTGGAAATCTTGTCTGGTCTGATGCGCTTGCGCCAAATCTGTGACACCCCTGCCCTCTTTATGGAGGATTATCAGGGAGCTAGTGGCAAACTGGATAGTCTCCGAGACCTGCTGGTACAGGTGGCAGACGGTGGACACCGTGTTTTGATTTTCTCTCAGTTCAAGGGAATGTTGGAGAAAATAGAACAAGAACTGCCAGACTTGGGCATGACATCTTTTAAAATTACAGGTTCAACCCCAGCCAAGGAAAGACAAGACATGACCAAGGCCTTTAATCAAGGGGAAAGAGATGCCTTTCTGATTTCCCTTAAGGCTGGTGGTGTCGGACTGAACCTGACAGGTGCTGATACGGTTATCTTGGTTGACCTTTGGTGGAATCCTGCGGTGGAAGCGCAAGCTATTGGCCGTGCCCATCGGATGGGGCAGGAAGAAACGGTTGAGGTCTATCGCTTGGTGACCAGGGGAACCATTGAAGAAAAAATTCAGGAACTCCAAGAACAAAAGAAACATCTGGTGTCACAAGTATTGGACGGTACAGAGTCACGTGGCAGTCTGACCCTAGCAGAAATTAGAGAAATTTTGGGAATTTCTGAAGCCAGCACTTGAAAAATCAAAACAATACGCTATAATGAAGTGTTGAAAGGAAATAGAAAATGAGAGAAGAACGATTTCCATTGGTGTCAGATGATGAGGTCATACTGACTGAGATGCCGGTTATGGACCTCTACGATGAATCTGACTTTATCAGTAATATCAAGGGAGAATACCGTGATAAAAATTATCTGGAGTGGGCCCCTATTACTGAAGAAAAACCAGCAAAACCGATTGAAAAGCCAGTAGAGAAACCTAAGAAGTCTGGTTTAGGAGTTAAAAAAGAAGGAAAGAGCTATGCAGAGGTGGCGCGTGAAGAAGCGCGTGCGGACTTGAAAAAGAAACGCTCAGCAAGTTATCTGACTAAGGATATTACTCCTACAAGACGCCATTCTCAGCCAAGTCTAGTTAGACAGGGCAATCAACCTACTGCGCCTTTTCAAAAGGAAAATCCTGGTGAATTTGTTAAATATAGCCAAAAATTGACCCAGTCTCATTATATCTTGGCGGAGGAAGTCAAATCTATCTCTACCAAGAATGAAGAGGTAGCAGCACCTGCTCCAAAGAAAAATAACTATGATTTTCTGAAGAAGAGCCAAATCTACAATAAAAAGAATCAACAAAAAGAACAAGAACGTCAGGTTGCCCAAGAGTTGAATCTGACCAGAATTACAGAATAGGGGAGGAAACATGTCAAAGACATATCATTTTATCGGAATTAAGGGATCAGGGATGAGTGCCTTGGCCTTGATGTTGCACCAAATGGGGCATAAGGTTCAAGGATCAGATGTTGAAAAGTACTACTTTACTCAACGTGGTTTAGAGCAGGCAGGAATTACCATTCTTCCTTTTGATGAAAAGAATCTAGACGGTGATATGGAAATTATCGCTGGAAATGCCTTTCGTCCAGATAACAACGTCGAAATTGCCTATGCGGACCAAAATGGCATTAGCTACAAACGTTACCATGAGTTTCTAGGTAGTTTTATGCGTGACTTTGTCAGCATGGGAGTAGCAGGAGCGCATGGAAAAACTTCAACGACAGGTATGTTGTCTCATGTCTTGTCTCACATCACAGACACTAGCTTCTTGATTGGGGATGGGACAGGTCGTGGTTCGGCCAATGCCAAATATTTTGTCTTTGAATCTGACGAATATGAGCGCCACTTCATGCCTTACCACCCAGAATACTCTATTATCACCAACATTGACTTTGACCATCCAGATTATTTCACAAGTCTAGAGGATGTTTTCAATGCCTTTAACGACTATGCTAAACAAATTACCAAAGGTTTGTTTATCTACGGTGAAGATGCTGAGTTACGTAAGATTACGTCTGATGCACCAATCTACTATTATGGTTTTGAAGCAGAAGGCAATGACTTTGTAGCTAGCGACCTTCTTCGTTCTACAACTGGTTCAACCTTCACAGTTCATTTCCGTGGTCAAGAATTAGGTCAATTCCACATTCCAACCTTTGGTCGTCACAATATCATGAATGCGACAGCCGTTATTGGTCTTCTTTACACAGCAGGATTTGATTTGAACTTGGTGCGTGAACACTTGAAAACATTTGCCGGTGTTAAGCGTCGTTTCACTGAGAAAATTGTCAATGATACGGTGATTATCGATGACTTCGCCCACCATCCAACAGAAATTATTGCGACCTTGGATGCGGCTCGTCAGAAATACCCAAGCAAGGAAATTGTTGCAGTCTTCCAACCGCATACTTTTACAAGAACCATTGCCTTGTTGGACGAATTTGCCCACGCTTTGAACCAAGCGGATGCTGTTTATCTAGCCCAAATTTATGGATCTGCTCGTGAAGTAGACCATGGTGATGTTAAGGTAGAAGACCTAGCCAATAAAATCAATAAGAAAAACCAAGTTATCACTGTTGAAAATGTTTCTCCACTCCTAGACCATGACAATGCTGTCTATGTCTTTATGGGAGCAGGAGATATTCAAACCTATGAATACTCATTTGAGCGACTCTTGTCTAATTTGACAAGCAATGTTCAATAGGATTTTCCCATGGAAATTCCAATTAAGATCATTCAGGCAAGTAAGTCTGATTTGGCTGAGATAGAGGAACTTCAGGCTTCATCTTTTCCAGCTGAAAAGCAGCAACCTTCCCATATTTTAGAAGAAAGTATCCGTAAGTCTGCGGATACCTTTCTTCTAGCTAGGGATGAAAATCAGCTTCTGGGCTATGTTCTAGGCGATCCTCAGCCACATAATCCGCAATGTCTAGAAATGCATTCTTTAGTCATTGACTCTGGCCATCAGAGACAGGGCTTGGGCACGCTTCTTCTTGCAGCCTTGAAAGAGGTGGCGGTTGAGCTGGATTACAAAGCTATTCGTTTGAAGAGTCCTGATGAGTTGCTATCCTATTTTGAAATGAACGGTTTTATTGATGAAGAAGAGACAGATTCGTTTTATGCAGCTAGTCAAGGTTTTAGTATGATTTGGTTTAATCCTTTTTACCTGGAGGTACAATGAAGATCAGGCAAGCAAAATTAGAAGATTTGGATCGGATTGTCGAGATTGAACTAGAAAATTTCTCGATTGAAGAAGCTATTCCTCGCTCTGTTTTTGAGACGCATTTGCGAAAAATTCAGACCTCTTTTCTGGTTGCAGAAAAAGAAGGCAGAATCATGGGGTATATAGAAGGGCCAGTTGGACCATACCGCCATCTGCAAGATCAGTCTTTTACAGAAGAGATAGAAGATTATAGTCATGAGCCGAGTGGTTATATCTCTGTGACCTGTCTTTCTATTGCCAAGGAAGCACAGGGCCTTGGACTTGGTCAGAAATTACTAACAGCCTTGAAAGAGTTAGCTCTTGAACACGAAAGAGAAGGCATTAACCTAACCTGTCATGACTATCTCATTGCCTACTACGAAAAGCATGGATTTGTCAATGAAGGCCAGTCTCAGTCAACCTTTGCAGGGGAAACCTGGTATGATATGGTCTGGGAAGCTAAAAAATAAGCGAGAAAAGCATGCTAGGTTGCTTTTCTTTCGTTTTTAAGATATAATATTATGGATTGTCAACGAGGAGGATAAACTTTTGAGTGAAAAAACAAGAGAAGACGAAAAATTAAGCTTTAAAGAGCAAATTTTACGTGATTTAGAGAGAGTAAAAAAACAAGATAGAAGTGAGCAAGAAAACGAGATTACAAGTTTTGAAACTCCTTTATCTCAAGAAGATTCAGTAGATCCTTCAACTCAGGAACATGAACCTTCAGCAGAAGAGTTGATGGCTAATTCTCTTTCTGTTGTGGATCAAATATTAAAGAATGCTCCTGGTGTTCCATCACGTTCTAATAATATTTCGGATGAAATTGCAGGAAATGAAGAAGTTGCAGAACCTAAAATTGAAGCGGTAGTTGAACCAGTAGAACCTGTTTTCGAACCAGTTCAACCAAAAGTAGAACCTGTAAAACTTAACGAAGACAAAGAATTTAACGAGATTCCAACAAAGGTTGCGGTGTCGTATAAAACAAGTAGACAACAGGAAGAAGTTAGTACTCCTGCAGTGGATAATGAGTTGTCTGAGTCAGCTGAATCGGCAGATAGCTTAGGTTCAGTTCCTAGACGTAGTCGCCGTGAGACAGTTAAACCAGTTAAGAAGAAAAAATCACATTTGAAGGCATTCTTCATTTCTCTACTGATTTTCCTAGCCTTGATTTCGGCAGGTGGTTACTTCGGTTATCAGTATGTTCAGTCATCCTTGCTACCTGTTGATGCAAATTCTAAGGAATATGTGACTGTTCAAATTCCAGAAGGAGCCAATGTCCAAGAAATCGGATCAACTCTTGAGCATTCTGGTGTGATTAAACACGGTGTGATTTTTGCTTTCTATGCAAAATATAAGAATTATTCAGATTTGAAGGCTGGATATTACAATTTGCAAAAGAGCATGAGTACAGAGGACATCATTAAGGAACTGCAAAAAGGTGGTACACCTGAACCTCAGGCTCCATCTCTTGCAAACTTGACAATTCCAGAAGGATATACCATTGATCAAATCGCCCAAGCTGTAGGCCAATTACAAGGTGAATTTAAAGAACCTTTGACAGCGGAAGCTTTCTTGGCTAAAGTGCAAGATGACAACTTTATCAGTCAAGAAGTTGCTAAATATCCAAACCTACTCGAAAGCTTGCCAACGAAAGAAAGTGGAGCTCGTTACCGTTTGGAAGGTTATCTTTTCCCAGCGACCTACTCTATCAAGGAAAGCACAACTATTGAAAGCTTGATTGATGAGATGCTGGCAGCTATGGATAAGACCTTGACTCCGCACTATAGTGCAATTAAGTCTAAGAACTTGACAGTCAATGAATTGCTAACAATTGCTTCACTGGTTGAAAAAGAAGGGGCTAAGACTGAAGACCGTAAGTTGATTGCGGGTGTTTTCTACAACCGTTTGAATCTTGGTATGCCACTTCAAAGCAATATTGCAATCTTGTATGCCCAAGGGAAACTTGGTCAAAATATCAGCCTAGCAGATGATGCTGGAATTGATACATCGATTAATTCACCATACAATGTTTATACAAAACCTGGTTTGATGCCTGGTCCAGTAGATAGCCCAAGTCAGGACGCGATTGAAGCAAGTATCAATCAAACTAAGAGTGAGAACCTATACTTTGTAGCCAATGTTACAGATGGTAAAGTCTATTACGCAGTGACACAGGAAGAACATGATCGTAATGTAGCTGAGCACGTCAATAGCAAGCTTACTCAAAATAGTAGTTCAAACTAAGACTACAAACATGAGAATCTCAGATAGAGATTCAATATTATCGAAGGAAAGTTGAGAAAAATGGCAGAAAAAACATATCCTATGACCCTTGAGGAAAAGGAAAAACTTGAAAAAGAATTAGAAGAATTGAAATTGGTCCGCCGTCCAGAAGTGGTAGAACGCATTAAGATTGCCCGTTCATACGGTGACCTTTCTGAAAACAGTGAATACGAAGCAGCTAAGGATGAACAAGCCTTTGTCGAAGGACAAATCTCTAGCTTGGAAACAAAAATCCGTTATGCTGAAATCGTCAATAGTGACTCAGTTGCCCAAGACGAAGTAGCGATTGGTAAAACAGTCACTATCCAAGAAATTGGTGAGGACGAAGAAGAAGTTTATATTATCGTAGGTTCAGCGGGTGCGGATGCCTTTGCAGGTAAAGTTTCAAATGAAAGCCCAATTGGACGAGCCTTGATTGGCAAGAAAACAGGTGATACAGCAACAATTGAAACACCTGTTGGTAGCTATGATGTAAAAATCTTGAAGGTTGAAAAAACAGCCTAAAAATAGAAAAAAGGAGTGGGGAGGCAGTGCGCTTCACTCACTCCTTTTTCCATTTTAAATTGAATTGGAGACGTTATGAGTTCAAAGAAGAAAAAAAATAAGATGGAGCGTGGTCTAACCAATCGTCACGTGCAGGTTATGGCCATTGCGGGAACAATCGGAACAGGACTCTTTTTGGGAGCAGGTCGTTCTATTAGCTTAACAGGTCCTTCCATTGTACTGATTTATATGATTACAGGGGCCTTCATGTTCCTCATGATGCGTGCTGTTGGGGAAATGCTCTACCAAGATCCTGAGCAACATACCTTTATCAACTTTATCACGCGCCATTTAGGTAAGGGCTGGGGTTATTTCTCAGTTTGGTCTTACTGGTTATCCGTTGTCTTTATCGGTATGGCGGAAATCACTGCTATCTCTCACTATGTTCAGTTCTGGTTTCCTAGCTGGCCAAGTTGGATGATTGAGATTGGATTTTTAACCATTCTAGCCTTGGTCAATTTGATTGCGGTGAAGCTCTTTGGGGAAGTTGAGTTTTGGTTTGCTATGGTCAAGATTGTGGCTATTTTAGCCATGATTGCAACAGGAGTCTTTATGGTCTTGACAGGCTTTAAGACACCTCATGGAGTAGCAAGTTTAGCTAATATTGCCGACAATTTCTCCCTCTTCCCAAATGGTGGAGTGAACTTTGTCATGGCCTTCCAGATGGTTTTCTTTGCTTACCTCATGATTGAGTTTATCGGGGTAACAACTTCTGAAACCAAAAATCCACGTCAGGTCTTGCCAAAGGCTGTTAAGGAAATTCCTTTGCGTATCGCCTTTTTCTACGGTGGTGCCCTCTTAGCCATCATGGCTATCATTCCGTGGCGTGAACTTGCATCGGCTGATTCTCCTTTTGTTACAGTATTTGAATTGGCAGGTATCAAGTGGGCAGCAGCCTTGATTAACTTCGTCGTTTTGACCTCAGCAGCATCTGCTCTTAACTCAACTCTCTACTCAACAGGGCGTCATTTATACCAGATTGCCCATGATTCGCCAAATCGCTTCCTAAAAGCAATTAAAGCAGATACTCTTTCTCGCCACAATGTACCACAAAATGCTATCATCGCTTCAGCAATCTTGATTGCCCTAGCAGCCTTTATCAATATATTGCCAGGTGTTTCCGATGCCTTTGCCTTGATTACAGCATCATCATCAGGTGTCTATATCGCCATTTATATCTTGATTATGGTGGCTCACCTTAAATACCGCAAGTCACCAGACTTTATGGTAGATGGCTATCTCATGCCCCATTATCGTTTCTTAAATCCTTTAACCATGCTCTTCTTTGCCTTTGTCTTTGTAACCCTCTTTTTACAAGAGTCTACATTTGTAGGAGCAATCGGATCAGCTATCTGGATTATCGGTTTTGGTATTTACAGCCAGTGGAAATTTAGAAAATAGATTTGAAACTCATCAACTTAGCTTGGTGGGTTTTTGCTAATTTGACAGTCTATTTAAATAAGACTATAATCAAGCTGTAACAGTATTTAAGGAGGTTTATATGTACTTTAGATTGGAAAATAAGGAGTCTCAGAAAGCACAAGAAATTGGGAATTTGATTCGTGCTTATAATCGTTCAAAAAGAGAAGAGGCTGAAAGTGAGCCACTTAATCTTTATGTCGAAGATGAAAAGGGCAATCTCATGGCAGGTTTGATAGCAGAGACTTTTGGAAATTGGCTAGAAATCGAGTATTTATTTGTAAAAGAAGAACTGAGAGGGCAAGGACTCGGTTCAAACCTATTGCAGCAAGCAGAAACTGAAGCTAAGAATCGAAACTGTCGTTTTGCTTTTGTCAATACTTACCAGTTTCAAGCTCCAGATTTTTATAAAATGCATGGCTACAAGGAAGTCTTTAAGTTACAAGACTATCCCTACATTGGGCAAAGATATTATTACCAAAAGAATTTGTAAGGTGAATATGAAAGCATAAATCAAAGAGGGGGGCTTGACATAAGTATGAAGGAGATTCTCGATAAATACCAGTTAAATCCTACAAATTGTGTCTTTCTAGACAATATTGAGGAAAATACAATAGTAGCTGAGACATTAGATGTGAAATCCTACGACGCTGTAGATGTTTTGAAATCCTATATTTAAACTCAAAATTCTCTATTTTTTTGTGATAGAGAGTTTTTTGTTAATAAAATTTTACAAAATGACATTTATATATTGCATTAAGTTAGATATATGATATAATGTTGTTGAAAAGAGGCGCAACTTTTTAAAATTAATGAGAATCAAAGAGAAAACCAAGAATATTAATGGAGGAATAAAAAATGGAAGTTATAAATGTAAGTAAGCATTATGGTCATTCAATCATTCTCAAAGATATAAATTTTGCACTTAACAAGGGTGAAATTGTTGGTCTAGTAGGGAGAAATGGAGTTGGTAAGAGTACGTTGATGAAAATTCTTGTTCAGAATAATCAACCGACTTCAGGGAATATTATAAGTAGTGATAATGTTGGGTATTTAATCGAAGAACCAAAATTATTTTTATCTAAAACAGGTTTTGAGAATTTAAAATATTTGTCAAATTTATATGGTGTTGACTACAATCAAGAAAGATTTGGAAGTTTGATCCAAGAGTTAGATTTGACTCAGTCTATTAATAAAAAAGTTAAGACCTATTCTTTGGGTACAAAACAAAAATTAGCTTTGCTTCTAACTCTCGTTACGGAACCTGATATATTGATTTTAGATGAACCGACTAATGGTTTAGATATTGAATCATCACAAATAGTTTTAGCGGTTCTAAACAATTTAGCTTTACATGAAAATGTGGGAATTTTAATATCGAGTCATAAATTAGAAGATATTGAAGAAATTTGTGAGAGGGTTCTTTTCTTGGAGAACGGGCTTTTGACATTTCAAAAAGTAGGAAAAGATAGTCATAATTGCTTGTTTGAGATAGCTTTTTCATCAGCTACAGATAGAGACATTTTCATTACCAAACAAGAATTTGGGGATATTGTTCAGGAAGAGGGACTGAGAATTACTATGTCTGGGAATATTCAAAGTAGTGAGCTTTTTAAATTTTTTAACGAAAACTCTATTAAAGTAATTGATTTTGAAACTAAAAAAGAGACGCTTAAAGATATTTATCTAAATCGTTCAAAATAAAGGAAGGTTATAATCATGAAATTAAATAAATTGAATTTTCTTAAGGAAAATATAAGAGATTTATATTCATCAGGCGTAATATATCTCGGATTGATTATCTCGTTTATACCGCCGATACTGGTTGCATTCTTTATTCTAAAGAGTCAAGGGATATCACTTGGTATTAAGCATATTTCAAATTTTTATGCTATGCTCGGTATGTTAATGGCTGTTATACATGCTAATCGAGTCATTAGTAGAGATTTTTCCCACAATACGATCAGTTTATTTTATAATCAAAAGAAGAATCGGATGATTTACGTCTTGTCTAATTTTCTATATGCCATCTCAGTTTCTATTATTTATGCTTTGAATGGCATTGTGCTACTAGTCATCGTAAGTAAATTGGGTGTTCCAGGTGAGTTAGGATTAGATTTTATAGTAGCCATTGTAGTCAATACAATTTTGTTAGTCCTATTTTATTTTCTATTATCTTACATTTTCTATTTATACAAATTGAAAAGTGGTTTGGTATTTGGTATTTTAGTAGCTTTACTACTCTTTATCCCTAATATATTAAATACGATTATGATGAATACTAGTAATGATTTGTTTATCAAAGCAATTGAACTTCTTCCTTTTTATTCTTTACCTGTATTTGTGGATTCAAATACGATGTCTATTAGTCAGTATCTTGTGGTAATCACTACAATCATTTTATTGTACTTTTTCACTCTCAATAAAAGCAAGAAGTATTCATTTTAGTTTCATTTAGTATTATTTTGCATACCTAAAATACAGTAAAAAATCAGTCATCTTAGTATGCTCCTGCTCTTGTTGTGTACACGTTTTTGTCTTATGCTAGACTCATTTCCAAAAGCATTATATAATAGTGATATGAAATCAACTAAACAAGAAATACAAGCAATCAAAACTCGTTTAAAAGACCTTACTAAAGCCAATACTAAAACAAAAATCAAATAGCAAACTAGGAAGTTTATTTCAAACAATCCAACATACTGATTTTAGGCTGAAGATAATATTGGAGTGTAATTAATGAGGTTATAATAAATAGCTGACAGCTTGTGTTGGTTTTGGATTTTTTAAGAGTAGATGAGTTTTAAAACTATAAGGAGGACGCAGGTGGCTAAAAATTTAAAATTAAAATTAGCTCGGGTAGAGCTTGATTTAACTCAGGGTCAACTAGCAGATGCTGTCGGGGTGACGCGCCAGACTATTGGTTTGATAGAGGCGGGAAAATACAATCCCAGTCTCTCGCTCTGCCAGTCCATTTGCAGATGTTTAGGGAAAACCCTAGACCAATTATTTTGGGAGGAAGAAGATGGTAAATAAATTTATTCATTATCAATTACTTGACGAAAGAGAAGAACAACTAATTAATAAAGCTGGGGCAGAGTCTTTTTCACTCTTTATTGGGCTTGTACTTCTAAGCTATTTGGTGGCAGTGTTGGCTCCATCTCTTTTTAATCCGAATTTTCTAGTTTATACTCTGATAGTAGGAATTTTCTTCTTTTTTAATCGTGCCCGTTATCTGGGAGTAACCTACTATAGTCGTTTTCATTTTACAATTTTAGGGTGTTTGCTGGTAACTCTCGCTATTACGGCTCTTTTGATGTTACAGAATTATCATTTCAACATAGAAATTTATCAGCACAATCCTTTGAACCTTAAATACCTATCTGCTTGGGCAATTACTTATGTCATTTACCTTCCCTGGGTCTTTATTGGTAATCTTGGTCTTAAGAGCTATGGTGAATGGGCTCAGAAAAAGTTTGAACAAGATATGGATGAACTGGAGAGTGGAGAATAGCTTGTTACTCTTTTCTCAATCAGGCTAAAATGTGATATAATAGTACTAATTTATTGGAATACATGAAAGTTCTTGAAAATTTTCATGTGTTTCTAGCTAAGGAAGTAGGAAAAGTATGTATCCAGATGATAGTTTGACATTGCACACGGACTTGTACCAGATAAACATGATGCAGGTTTACTTTGACCAAGGGATTCACAATAAAAAGGCGGTCTTTGAGGTGTATTTCCGCCAACAGCCTTTTAAGAATGGCTATGCGGTTTTTGCTGGTTTGGAAAGAATTGTGAGTTATCTTGAAGACCTGCGTTTTTCAGATAGTGATATTGCCTATTTGGAGTCTCTAGGCTATCATGGGGCATTCTTGGACTATCTCCGCAATTTCAAGTTGGAGTTGACCGTTCGTTCTGCCCAAGAAGGGGATTTGGTTTTTGCTAATGAACCGATTGTGCAGGTGGAAGGCCCTCTAGCCCAATGTCAGTTGGTCGAAACGGCTCTTTTGAATATCGTTAACTACCAGACCTTGGTGGCGACAAAGGCAGCTCGTATTCGTTCGGTTATAGAAGATGAACCCTTGATGGAGTTTGGGACACGTCGGGCTCAAGAAATGGATGCGGCTATCTGGGGAACACGCGCAGCGGTGATTGGTGGTGCCAATGGAACTAGCAACGTGCGTGCTGGTAAACTCTTTGACATTCCTGTCTTGGGGACCCATGCCCACGCCTTGGTACAGGTTTATGGTAACGATTATGAAGCTTTCAAGGCTTATGCTGCGACCCACAAAAATTGTGTCTTTCTTGTGGACACCTATGACACCCTTCGCATTGGGGTACCCGCTGCTATTCAGGTGGCTCGTGAGCTGGGTGACCAGATTAACTTTATGGGTGTGCGGATTGACTCTGGGGATATTGCCTACATTTCTAAGAAAGTCCGTCAGCAATTGGACGAGGCTGGATTTACAGAGGCTAAGATTTATGCTTCTAATGATCTAGATGAAAATACCATCCTCAACCTCAAGATGCAAAAGGCCAAGATTGATGTCTGGGGTGTGGGGACCAAGCTGATTACAGCCTATGACCAGCCAGCTCTTGGGGCAGTTTATAAGATTGTGGCCATTGAAGATGAAAATGGTAACATGCGCAATACCATTAAATTATCAAACAATGCTGAAAAAGTCTCAACACCTGGTAAGAAGCAGGTGTGGCGTATTACCAGTCGTGAAAAAGGTAAGTCAGAAGGTGATTACATTACCTATGATGGTGCGGATGTTGCTAGCATGACAGAAATCAAGATGTTCCACCCGACTTACACCTATATCAAAAAGACCGTTCGCAATTTTGATGCCGTTCCTCTATTGGTGGATGTTTTCAAGGACGGAAAATTGATTTACAAGCTACCTAGCTTGACTGAGATTCAGGATTATGCTCGTAAGGAATTTGACAAGCTTTGGGATGAGTACAAGCGTGTACTCAATCCGCAGCACTATCCAGTGGATTTGGCGCGTGATGTATGGCAAGACAAGATGGACTTGATTGACAAAATGCGCAAGGAAGCTCTTGGTGAAGGAGAAGAAGAATGACTTTGCAAGAAACCATTATCCAAGAGCTGGGCGTGAAACCGGTGATTGATGCCCAAGAAGAAATCCGTCGTTCCATTGATTTCTTAAAGAGATACCTGAAAAAACATCCCTTCCTAAAAACCTTTGTACTAGGGATTTCTGGGGGACAAGACTCTACCTTAGCAGGTCGCTTGGCTCAATTAGCCATGGAAGAACTGCGAGCTGAAACAGGGGATGACAGCTACAAATTTATCGCTGTCCGCTTGCCATACGGAGTACAAGCCGATGAAGCAGATGCTCAAAAAGCCCTAGCCTTTATCCAGCCAGATGTCAGCTTGGTAGTTAATATCAAGGAATCGGCAGATGCCATGACAGTTGCAGTTGAAGCGACAGGTAGTCCTGTTTCAGACTTCAATAAGGGCAATATCAAGGCTCGTTGCCGTATGATTGCTCAGTATGCCCTTGCTGGTTCCCATAGCGGAGCGGTCATTGGAACAGACCATGCTGCGGAAAATATCACAGGCTTTTTTACCAAGTTTGGTGACGGTGGTGCGGATATTCTTCCTCTTTACCGCCTCAATAAACGTCAAGGAAAACAACTCTTGAAGGAACTTGGTGCAGACCCAGCCCTTTATGAAAAAATCCCAACAGCAGATCTAGAAGAAGACAAACCAGGCCTAGCAGACGAAGTGGCCCTTGGAGTCACTTATGAAGAGATTGACGACTACCTAGAAGGCAAAACAATCAGCCCAGAAGCCCAAGTAACAATCGAAAACTGGTGGCATAAAGGCCAACACAAACGCCACTTACCAATCACCGTCTTTGATGACTTTTGGGAGTAAAAAGGTTCTGTGGACCTTTTTACCCTGAGCCTAGAAATGAGAAAGCGAGGAAGGTCCGGGGGATCTTTTTAGCTTCTTGCCCTGAAATTAAAAAGCAAGAAAAACCTCCAGTGGAGGTTTTTACCCCGAGTCTAGAAACGGGAAAACGAGGTAGGTTCGGTAACTCACAGAGATCGATTTCATCGTCTCACCCCCGCAACGATGACTAGGTTTGAAAAAGCATGCTAGAGCGCATTTCAAACCAGACAGCGACTGCGTCAAGGGTTTACCCCGAGCATGGAAACAAGTAAGCGAGGAAGGTCAGGTGGACCTTTTTAGCTTATTACCTTGAAATTAAAAAGCAAAGCAAATCTAAATGGAGATTGAATAGAAATCATATATCAGAAAGCGAGGCAGCATCATGAAAGCAATCGGAACGAAAATGTTACAGACAGAACGTTTAATCTTGCGAAGATTTGTAGAAAGTGATGCAGAAGCCATGTTTCAGAATTGGGCTTCATCCGCTGAGAATCTGACCTATGTCACCTGGGATCCTCATTCTGATGTCGAGGTGACTCGAAACTCGATTCGTAACTGGGTTGCATCCTATACCAATCCCAACTATTACAAATGGGCTATTTGTCTCAAAGAAAATCCGGAGAAAGTTATAGGAGATATCAGCATCGTTGCAATAGATGAGAACAATTCTTCTTGTGAAATTGGCTATGTACTAGGCAAGGTTTACTGGGGACATGGGATTATGACAGAAGCCTTGAAAGCTGTCTTGGATTTCTGTTTTACTCAAGCAGGTTTTCAAAAAGTTAGAGCTCGATATGCCAGTCTCAATCCAGCTTCAGGTCGTGTCATGGAGAAGGCTGGAATGTCCTATCTAAAGACTATTAGCAATGGTGTAGAGAGAAAAGGCTATCTTGCGGACCTTATTTATTATCAGATAAGTAGGGAAGACTAGTGAATTTTCTTTTCAGTTTCCATCAAAGTCAGACTTTGTCTGGCTTTTTTTTCAACATTTTTTTCATAACCTGATTAAATTCCTATTTTTTCCTATCATTGTCCCTGTTTTTTCTTGATTTTTGGAGCTATAATAGTCCTATCAAATCAAAGAATGGAGGAAGGCAATGGATAATATAATCTTTTTTATCAGTGTTTTTCTTGCTGGAATTCTTTCCTTCTTTTCTCCTTGTATCTTACCCTTGTTACCGGTTTATGCAGGGGTCTTGTTAGATGACAAAGATGGTGCTCAGGCTTCTAGTGGAAAATATTCAATCTCACTTGTTAGTCTATTGAGAACTTTGGCCTTTATAACAGGGATATCCTTTGTTTTTATCTTACTAGGCTATGGAGCTGGTTTTTTAGGCAATTTGCTGTATGCTTCTTGGTTTCAGTATGTGACGGGTGCGGTTATCATTCTCTTGGGCTTGCATCAGATGGAAGCCTTACATTTTCAGGGGCTCTACAAGGAAAGAAGGCTACAATTAAAGAGACAGGAGCAAAAGGGTAAGGGCTATAGTCAGGCATTTTTACTGGGGTTGACCTTTAGTTTTGCTTGGACACCTTGTGTGGGGCCGGTTCTTGGCTCTGTTTTGGCTTTAGCGGCTTCAGGTGACTCAGGTGCTTGGCAGGGAGCTGGCCTTATGTTGGTCTACACGTTAGGTTTGGCGCTACCATTCTTGGTTCTAGCCTTAGCCTCCAGCTATGTTTTGAAACATTTTCGAAAACTCCATCCCTACCTCGGAACCCTCAAAAAAGTGGGTGGTTTCCTCATAATCGTAATGGGAATTTTGGTGCTTTTGGGAAATACGTCTATTTTGACTACATTATTTGAATAGAGAGGAAGAAGAAATGAAAAAATGGCAAACATGTCTCCTTGGGGTCGGCTCAATCTGTTGCTTGGCAGCCTGTTCGGCTAAAAACATGTCAGACGAATCTACTATGAAGGAGCAAACAAAAACAGAACAAGTTAGTTCGCAAACTGCGACTAAAGGTCAGGCAGTTGCTGATTTTGAACTGACAGGAGTAGATGGCAAGACCTACCGCTTGTCTGATTACAAGGGCAAGAAAGTCTATCTCAAATTCTGGGCTTCTTGGTGTTCCATCTGTCTAGCCAGTCTTCCAGATACAGATGAAATTGCTAAGGATGCTGGTGATGACTATGTGGTCTTGACAGTGGTGTCTCCTGGACACAAGGGGGAACAAGCTGAAGCGGAATTTAAGAATTGGTACAAGGGCTTGGATTATAAAAATTTCCCAGTTCTAATTGACCCATCAGGAAAACTTTTGGAAAGTTATGGTGTCCGTTCTTACCCAACTCAAGCCTTTATAGACAAGGAAGGCAAGCTGGTCAAAACGCAACCAGGTTTTATGGATAAGGATATGATTTTAAAAACATTAAAAGAAATGGGGTAGAGAAAGGCCATGAATGATAAAGTAAAATTGTTTGTCTTGGCAGGGATTTTTTTCCTAGCCATAAGCGGTTTCTATTTTCTATTGATGCGAAATACAGGGCAGACAGATAGCTCGCAAATTGAGAAAGCATCAGTTAGCCAAGGAGGAAAAACAGTGAAAAAAACAGAAGTTAGTAAAGATGCAGACTTGCACGAAATTTATCTGGCTGGAGGTTGTTTCTGGGGAGTGGAGGAATATTTCTCACGCGTTCCCGGGGTAACGGATGCCGTATCAGGCTATGCAAATGGTAGAGGGGAAACAACCAAGTACGAATTGATTAACCAAACAGGTCATGCGGAGACTGTCCATGTTACTTATGATGCCAATCAAATTTCCCTCAAGGAAATCCTGCTTCATTATTTCCGCATTATCAATCCAACCAGCAAAAATAAACAAGGAAATGATGTGGGAACCCAGTACCGTACTGGTGTTTATTACACAGATGACAAGGATTTAGAGGTGATTAACCAAGTCTTTGATGAGGTGGCTAAGAAATACGACCAACCTCTAGCAGTTGAAAAGGAAACCTTGAAGAATTTTGTAGTGGCTGAGGATTACCACCAAGACTATCTCAAGAAAAATCCAAATGGCTACTGTCATATCAATGTCAATCAGGCAGCCTATCCCGTCATTGATGCCAGCAAATATCCCAAACCAAGTGACGAGGAATTGAAAAAGACTTTGTCACCTGAGGAGTATGCAGTTACCCAGAAAAATCAAACAGAACGGGCTTTTTCAAACCGCTACTGGGATAAATTTGAATCTGGTATCTATGTGGATGTAGCAACTGGCGAACCCCTCTTTTCATCAAAGGACAAGTTTGAGTCTGGTTGTGGCTGGCCTAGTTTTACCCAACCTATCAGTCCAGATGTTGCCACCTATAAGGAAGATAAGTCTTACAATATGACACGCATGGAAGTGCGGAGCCGAGTTGGAGATTCTCATCTAGGCCATGTCTTTACAGATGGGCCTCAGGACAAGGGTGGCTTGCGCTACTGTATTAATAGTCTCTCTATCCGCTTTATTCCCAAAAATCAAATGGAAGAAAAGGGCTACGCTTATTTACTAGATTATGTTGATTAAGAAGTCTTTCCTAAGCAGTTAGAGGAGAATTTTGCTATACTGATACTAGTAAGTGACAAAGGAGAGAAGCATGACCTACACAATCTTAATCGTAGAAGATGAATATCTGGTAAGACAAGGCTTGACTAAACTGGTCAATGTAGCAGCCTACGATATGGAAATCATCGGTCAAGCTGAAAATGGAAGACAGGCTTGGGAATTGATACAAAAACAGGTTCCAGATATCATTTTAACCGATATCAACATGCCTCAGCTAAATGGCATCCAGTTGGCCAGTCTGGTCCGAGAAACCTATCCTCAGGTTCATTTGGTCTTTTTAACTGGTTACGATGATTTTGATTATGCTCTGTCTGCTGTCAAACTCGGTGTGGATGACTACCTGCTTAAGCCCTTTTCTCGTCAGGATATTGAGGAAATGTTGGGGAAAATCAAGCAAAAGTTGGACAAAGAAGAGAAAGAAGAGCAGTTAAAAGATCTATTGACTGATAAGTTTGAGGGAAATATGGCTCAGAAAATCCAGTCTCATCTGGCTGATAGCCAGTTTAGTTTAAAGTCTTTGGCTAGTGACTTGGGCTTTAGTCCGACTTATCTGAGTTCTTTGATTAAGAAAGAGTTAGGACTGCCTTTTCAGGATTATTTGGTGCGAGAACGTGTCAAACAAGCCAAGCTTTTGCTTTTAACTACAGATCTGAAGATTTATGAGATCGCAGAGAAAGTTGGTTTTGAAGATATGAACTATTTTACCCAACGCTTTAAGCAGATTGCAGGTGTGACACCTCGTCAGTTTAAGAAGGGAGAAGGCCGATGAAGCGTTCTTCTCTCCTAGTCAGAATGGTTATTTCCATCTTTCTGGTCTTTCTCATTCTCCTAGCTCTGGTTGGGACTTTCTACTATCAATCTAGTTCTTCAGCCATTGAGACTACCATTGAAGGCAATAGCCAAACGACTATCAGTCAAACTAGCCACTTTATCCAGTCTTATATCAAAAAATTAGAAACCACTTCTACCAGTTTGACTCAGCAGAAGGATGTCCTAGCCTATGCTGAGAATCCCAGTCAAGACAAGGTCAAGGGAATTCGAGATCTATTTTTGACTATCTTAAAGTCAGACCAAGATTTGAAAACTGTTGTACTGGTCACCAAATCCGGTCAGGTCATTTCTACAGATGATAGTGTGCAAATGAAAACCTCCTCTGATATGATGGCTGAAGATTGGTATCAAAAGGCCATTCATCAGGGGGATAAGCCAGTTTTGACACCAGCTCGTAAATCAGATAGTCAGTGGGTCATTTCTGTCACTCAGGAACTTGTTGATGTAAAGGGAGCCAATCTGGGTGTGCTTCGTTTGGATATTTCATATGAAACTCTGGAAGCCTATCTTAACCAACTCCAGTTGGGGCAGCAGGGCTTTGCCTTTATCATCAATGAAAACCATGAATTTGTTTATCATCCTCAACACACAGTCTATAGCTCAGCTAGTGAAATGGAGGCTATGAAACCCTACATCGAGACAGGGCAGGGCTATACTCCAGATCACAAATCCTACGTCAGTCAGGAAAGGATTGCTGGAACTGATTGGACGGTGCTTGGCGTGTCTTCGTTGGAGAAGCTAGACAAGGTTCGGAGTCAACTCATGTGGACCTTGCTTGGAGCCAGTGTCACCTCTCTTTTTGCCTGTCTCTGCTTGGTGTGGCTTAGTCTTAAACGCTGGATTGCTCCTCTGAATGACTTGAGAGAAACCATGCTGGAAATTGCTTCTGGATCACAAAATCTGCGTGCCAAGGAAGCGGGTGCCCATGAACTGAGAGAAGTGACTCGCCAGTTCAATGCTATGTTGGATCAGATTGATCAGTTGATGGCAGATGTTCGCAGGCAGGAAGAAACGACCCGTCAGTATGAACTCCAAGCCTTGTCAAGCCAGATTAATCCGCATTTCCTCTATAACACCTTGGACACTATTATCTGGATGGCTGAATTTCAGGATAGTCAGCGTGTGGTGCAGGTGACCAAGTCTTTGGCTACCTACTTCCGCTTGGCGCTCAATCAAGGTAAGGATTTGATTTGCCTGTCTGACGAAATCAACCATGTACGCCAGTATCTCTTTATCCAGAAACAACGCTATGGCGATAAGCTGGAATACGAAATTAATGAAAATCCTGCCTTTGATCAGCTAGTTTTGCCCAAGTTGGTTCTACAACCCTTGGTAGAAAATGCTCTTTACCATGGCATCAAGGAAAAAGAAGGTCAGGGTCATATTAAAGTTTCTGTTCAGAAACAGGATTCAGGACTAGTCATCCGCATTGAGGATGATGGGGTTGGTTTCCAAGATGCTAGCGATAGTAGTCAAAGTCAACTCAAACGTGGGGGAGTTGGTCTTCAAAATGTTGATCAACGGCTCAAACTTCACTTTGGAGAAGATTACCAAATGAAGATTGATTCTATTCCCTCAAAAGGTACGACAGTTGAACTATACATAAATAGAATAGAAACTAGTTAACTCCCAGTCAATTCTGGGAGTTTTATGCGTAATTGGGCAAGCTTTCTAAGTTGTCTATCTTGCTAAAACGTAGAAAAAACGATATGATAGATAATGACAAAAGAGGTATCAAGTATGAAGGAAAAAGACATTCAAAGAGAAACAAGTCAGATTGTAAAAGATGTATTAGAAAAGGCCAATTTGAAGCAAGGATCCATCTTTGTTTTGGGCCTTTCTTCTAGTGAGGTGATAGGTGGTCAGATTGGCAAGGAATCCAGCCAAGAAATTGGGGAAATCATTGTGAAGACCATTCTAGACATCCTAGAGGAAAAAGGAATTCATCTAGCCGTTCAAGGTTGTGAACATGTCAATCGGGCCCTCGTCGTTGAACGTCAGGTTGCAGAGCAGTTTGGTCTGGAAATCGTCAGTGTCCTTCCTACTCTCCATGCAGGAGGTTCAGGTCAGTTGGCAGCCTTCAAGTTTATGCAAGATCCAGTTGAGGTTGAATTTATCAAGGCTCATGCTGGATTGGATATCGGAGACACTGCAATTGGTATGCATGTCAAGCATGTTCAGGTTCCGATTCGCCCTCTTTTGAGAGAAATTGGTCATGCCCATGTAACGGCTCTTGCTAGCCGTCCAAAATTAATTGGAGGTGCGCGTGCGCATTATCCACAAGATTCTATTAGAAAGTCGTGAAAATGAGAAAAACAAAACAACAACTAGAAAAGATTACCAAATATTCGATTCGTAAGCTAACTGTTGGGGTAGGTCCTGTAGCCATTGGGGCCTTCCTTTTTGGTGCTGCTACCCTTTCAGTAGATAAGGTTCAAGCCAATGAAGTTGGCGGTGCTCATAGTGTTCATTATCGTTATTTGGCGGAGCAGGAATTGACCGAGTCTGAAAAAGCCCTGATTCATCATGAGGTTCCAACAGAATTTCAAGATGAAGATATTCTCTATGTAGTTTATCGCAAGAAGGCGACTACCAGTCAAGAACTTCCTTATACAGGGAGTAAAGAATTAGCCTTGGCTGGTATAGGGTTGGCTACGGCTTCTTTGGCTGTTTTATTAATCTCTAAAAAACATCGTGGTAAGGTGCTTGGTGTCTTATTAATTAGTTCGATTGGTGCAAGCAACTTTGTTCCTTTCACCACATTTGCGTTTGAAAATAAAGAATTGCTTTCTTATAACCAAACTATTTCGGCTTCTACACATGAAGGTTTGGCTGAAGGGATTATCCACATTGATGGCTATGAATACATTGGTTACTTCAAGGAAGCAGGACTTCACCCATCAAGACCAGCTTCAGCTGAGAAGCCTCAGTTGCCAGTAGAAAAGCAAAGTGCAAATGAAATCGAGAAGACTGAAGTAGTTCCAGAAACACCAGTTTCTGAGAAACCTCAGACAAGACTGGAAGAGAGCTTAGTGGATATTCCTTTTGAAACAGTCACAAGCCCATATACCAATCTAGCAGAAGGACAGACTCGTATTGTCACAGCTGGAGTAAATGGTCAGCGTCGCCTTGTAACCAAAGTATCGATGGTTAATGGTCAAGAAGTTAGAGAAGTCATCGAAGACCAAGTGGTTCAAAATCCTGTTTCGCAAGTCATTGCAGTCGGAACTAAGAAAGAAGAGCAACCTGCCCCAACTCCAGTACCACAAGCTGAACCAACGCATCAAGTAGCTAAAGGAACGCAAGAGGCAGGCAAAGAAGGTCAAGCCTTAACGCAACCAACCTTACCAGAGGCTCCAGTTGAAGCAAAAGGAACCCAAGAGGCAGGCAAAGCAGGTCAAGCTCTAACACAACCAGAACTTCCAGAAGCTCCAGTTGAAGCAAAAGGAACCCAAGAGGCAGGCAAAGCAGGTCAAGCTCTAACACAACCAGAACTACCAGAGGCTCCAGTTGAAGCAAAAGGTACCCAAGAGGAAGGCAAAGCAGGTCAAGCTCTCACACAGCCAAAATTACCAGAAGCCCAAGTAGAAGTAAAAGGTACCCAAGAGGAAGGTAAAGCAGGTCAAGCCCTTATAAAAGAACAGTTACCTGAGTACAAAGTAACTGAGGGAGCGGTTACGAAAGAAACTACTACTGAGATTGACTATAAGACAGAAATTATCGAGGATCCAACCAAATATACGGATGAAGAAACTGTAGTTCAAGATGGAGAAAAGGGCAGTAAAATTACCAAAACGACTTATAAGACTCTCGAAGGTGTTGAGACTGACCAAGTTTTAAATACAACAACTACTGTTGTCAAAGAACCAGTCACTAAAAAAATAAGCCGTGGGACAAAACCAATTGAAGGAACTCTGGTGGAAGAAAGTCTTGAAAAGATTCCATTTAAGGAAGTTCTTAAAGAAGATGACCAACTGAAAAAGGGTGAAAGAGTTACTGTCCAAGAAGGAAAAGATGGGCAGAAAAAAGTTACCAAGACTTACAAAACTATCAAAGGTTTAAAAACTGAAGAAGCACCTAAAATTGTGGAACAGGTTCTGGAGTTAGACCAAGATCGTATCGTCAAATTAGGAACTAAAAACTTTGAAAAACCAATCTTAAGTTTGTCACTTGTTGATGTTAATGATTTGAAACGTTCATCTCAAATTCGTTATAATTTGGAAAATCCAAGTAAAGCAGCCATTAAATCTATCACTCTAACTCTGAAAAAGGGTGATGAAATTGTTAAAACTTTG
Source organism: Streptococcus mitis (assembly GCF_000722755.1). Lineage (GTDB taxonomy): Bacteria > Bacillota > Bacilli > Lactobacillales > Streptococcaceae > Streptococcus > Streptococcus mitis_CM. The sequence goes on from NZ_JPFY01000013.1 coordinate 261,253, forward strand.
AATGTTTCACCAGACGACTTGACAACGACCTTGACAGATTTGCAGTACTACAAGGATTATAAACTTAAAACTAAGATGGTTTATGACCGTGGTGAGGGTGATGAGGAAGAAGTTCTGAAAGAAGAACCGCTAAGAATTGACCTCAAAAAAGTTGAAATCAAAAACATCAAAGAAACAAGCTTGATGAGTGTGGATGCTGACGGTAATGAAACAGATACTAGTTTGCTGACAGAAAAACCAACTGATCTTGCTCCGCTTTATTTACGAGTGACCACTCATGACAATAAAATAACAAGACTGGCTGTTGACAAGATTGAAGAAGTAGAAAAAGACGGAAAAACTTTATACAAAGTCACTGCCAAAGCACCTGATTTGATTCAACGGAATGCTGACAACACACTTAGCGAAGAGTATGTCCATTACTTTGAAAAACAAAAAGCACACGATGGTGATGTATATTATAGCTTTAACGACCTAGTAACGGCTATGAAAGCTAATCCAAGTGGTACCTTTAAACTTGGTGCAGATTTGAATGCAGCAAATGTACCAACTCCGAATAAACAATATGTACCTGGTAAATTTAGCGGAACTTTAACAAGTGTTGACGGTAAACAATATACCATTCATAATATGGCTCGTCAGTTATTCGATAACGTTGAAGGCGGTACAGTTAAAAACATTAACTTAGGTAATGTTAATATTAATATGCCTTGGATTGAAAATATTTCCGCACTATCAAGAGTAATTAAAAATGCCACAGTTGAAAATGTTAAGGTAACTGGTAGTATCCTTGGTAAAGATGGTATTGCTGGTATCGTAAATAAAGGAGATACTGGTGGACTTCTTAAAAATGTTGCTTTCATCGGTAAACTAACAGGTGTCGGTAATAAAGGTTGGGATCTTGGTGGTATCGCCGGAGAACTTTGGCGTGGTAATATTAAACATGCATACGTAGATGCTGATATTGTTGCAGATAGAGCACGTGTTGGTGGTCTTGTTGCTAGAACAGATAATGGTTCTGATCCTAATGGTATTGATAAATACGCTTCTGTTCGTAACGCTGTTACTAAAGGAACTATTGATGTGAAGAACCCTGTTGAGGTAGGTGGTTTCATTAGTAAAAACTGGACATGGGGGCGTGTTGCTGACACAGTTTCAATGATGAAAGTCAAAAACGGTGAAGAATTCTACGGTTCTAGAGATTTAGAAGCAGAAGGTGGATATTACACAAAAAACTGGATTGAAAGAAACTACGTTGTTAAAGATGTGAGTGAAGGTTCTCACTCATTTAACGGTTCTCGTAGTAATCGAATCCAAGAAATCAGCCTAGAAGATGCAAATAAAAAAATAGAATCATTCGGAATTACAGCTGATAAGTTTGAAATTAAACCTCTTGTTGAAGATGCACTTAATAACGTAAAACCAAAAACAGATACTTATAAAGATACTCAAGATTATGACGTATCTCGCGAACTTGCTTATCGTAACATCGAAAAACTTCAACCATTCTACAATAAAGAATGGATTGTCAACCAAGGGAACAAGATTCCTGCAGATTCTAAATTACTAACTACTGAAGTTTTATCTGTTACAGGTATGAAAGATGGACAATTTGTGACCGACTTATCAGATGCTGACCATATTATGATTCATTACGCTGATAAGACGAAAGAAATTAAAGCTATTACACAAAAAGAATCTAAGGTTCAACAAGTTCGTGAATATAGTATTGAAGGATTAGGTGATATTGTCTATACACCAAATATGGTTGTTAAAGATAGGACACAATTGATCAGCGATATCAAAGCTAAATTAGCTTCTGTTGAACTTGATTCAGATGAAGTTCGTAAGATTAATAACAATCCTAAGATGTTATACATGGAAGAAAGCTTCAAAGAAGTAAAAGATAATCTTGATGCTTTAGTTAAAGCTTTAGTTGAAAATGAAGACCATCAATTAAATACGGACGAAGCAGCTAAACGTGCATTGATTAAAAAAGTTGAAGATAACAAAGCTAAAATCATGTTAGCTCTGGCTTATTTAAACCAATACTATGGAATTAAATTTGACGGATTAAATATCAAAAATATGATGACCTTCAAACCGGATTTCTACGGTAAGAACGTTAACGTACTTGATAGATTAATCAGCTTCGCTTCAAATGGTAACAACCTAAAAGGTGATCAATCACATGATGCATTTAACAGAGCTCTTGCAAGTGCTACTGGTAAAGCTAACTTACACGAATTCCTGAAGTACAACATGGAATTATTCACTAGTGAAACAGATATGAATACTTGGTTCAAGAATAACATTGCAGATAACGCTTATGTTGTTGAGAAACAATCATCAAATCCAGATTTCGCTAATAAGAAACATAAATTATATGAAGTAATTAATAATGGGCATCACGGACGTTATATTTTACCACTTCTGAATTTGAAGAAAGCGCATATGATCTTAATTACGACCTATAATACCATTGCCTTTAGTTCATTTGAGAAATATGGTAAGAACACAGCAGAAGAACGTGAAGCGTTCAAGAAGCAGGTTGATTTACGTGCGCAAGAACAAATCAATTATTTAGACTTCTGGTCAAGACTTGCTGCTGATAATGTACGAAATAATCTTCTTAAGAGTGAAAATATGGTACCATCTGCAATTTGGGATAACCATGATGTACCAGGTTTGGGATGGGTTGACCGTATGGGACATACGAAGAAAGGCGATTTTGCTCCAATTCGTGAATTCTATGGTCCGACTGATAAGTGGCACGGATACAATGGAATGGGTGCATACGCTTATATCTTCCAAAATCCACAACCACAAGAGGCCGTATATTACATCATCTCTAGCATGATTAGTGATTTTGGTACATCTGCATTCACTCACGAAACAACTCACATCAATGACCGTATGGCCTACTTAGGAACATGGCGTCACCGTGAAGGAACAGACGTTGAAGCCTTTGCTCAAGGTATGTTGCAATCACCATCAGTTTCAAATCCAAATGGTGAATATGGTGCCTTAGGATTAAACATGGCTTACGAACGTCAAAATGATGGAAATCAAATTTACAACTATAATCCAAATGTGTTAAATAGTCGTGAGAAAATCGATCACTACATGAAGAATTACAATGAATCCATGATGATGCTTGATTACTTAGAAGCTGAGTCTGTCATCAAGAAAAATACTGGGACAAACGATAAGTGGTTCAAGAAGATCGATAAGAAATATCGCGAAAAAGCGGATCGCAATGGCTTAGTTGGTGAACCACACCAATGGGATTTAGTTCGTGATTTGAATGATGGCGAAAAGAATACGAAGCTGACAAGTATTGATCAACTGGTTGATGGAAACTTTGCAACGAAACATGGATTACCAGGAAATGGTCATTACCGTACTGAAGGATTTGATTCTGCTTATACTGTAGTAAATATGATGACAGGTATTTATGGTGGTAATACAAGTAAGAGTGCGGTTGGTTCAATCTCATTCAAACATAATACCTTCCGTATGTGGGGTTACTTCGGTTACCTAGACGGGTTCTTAGGTTATGCATCAAACAAATACAAACAAGAATCTAAAGCAGCTGGAAATAAAGGTCTTGGTGATGACTTTATTATTAATAAAGTTTCTAACGGCAAATTCCAAAGCTTAGAAGCATGGAAGAAAGCATGGTATCATGAAGTACACGAAAAAGCCCAAAGAGGTTTTATTGAAATTGAAATCGATGGTCGAAAGATTTCAACTTACGCACAACTTCAGACCTTATTTGATGCAGCGGTCGAAAAAGACCTTCAAGGTAATGATTTCAAGAATACTGTAGATCTTAAATGGAAGGTTTACAAACAACTCTTGCAAAAATCAGATGGATTTGCTGGTGATTTATTCACTAAAGCATAATCAATAGTAAGAAAATAATAAAAAGGTAGATCAGCTTTGTCTGAATCTGCCTTTTTATGCTATACTTGAAATATGCATAGAAAAACAGTGATTGATTTTAGGGCTTTGGGGGAGAGATACACCTTTACCCAGCCTATTAAAGAGTTGAAAACGAGAGATTTAGCAGAAGTGGCAGATTTGCTGGCACAAGTGGAAAGTTACCAAGAGCAAGGCTATTATGTAGTGGGCTATGTCAGCTACGAGGCTGCACCTGCTTTTGAGGAGAAATTAGCAGTTCATAAAGCTCCTTTATTGGCAGAGTACCTGCTTTATTTTACAGTTCATGATAGGGTAGAAACATCCCCTATTCCTCTGACTTATGATGAGGTTGATTTGCCTTCAAATTGGCAGGAAGTGACGTCTGCAGAGGATTATGAAAAGGCGATTGCTCAGATTCACCATCATTTGCGGCAGGGTGACACCTATCAGGTCAACTATACTGTCCAACTTAAACAGGATTTGAGTGCCGATCCTTTTGCCATTTACAATCGTATGGTGGTAGAGCAGGAGGCGGGCTACAATGCCTATGTTGAACATGATGAAATGGCAGTGATTTCCATGAGTCCAGAGCTCTTTTTTGAGCAAAATGACCGTGAGTTGACAACGCGACCAATGAAGGGAACGACTCAGCGGGGAGTGACTGATCAAGAAGACTTGGAGCAGGCCAGTTGGTTGGAACAGGATCCCAAAAATCGCTCTGAAAATATGATGATTGTGGACCTCTTGCGCAATGATATGAATCGTATTTCTGAAGTGGGGAGTGAGCATGTGGAGCGTTTGTGCCAAGTGGAGCAATATTCGACTGTTTGGCAGATGACTTCGACCATCAAGAGTCAGTTGCGAGAGGATGTTGACCTTGTTGAAATATTCCGTTCTCTTTTTCCTTGCGGTTCCATAACGGGAGCACCGAAAATTGCGACTATGGAGATTATAAAGGACTTGGAGCCACAACCGCGTGGAGTCTACTGCGGAACGATTGGTCTCCTGCTTCCAAATGGACGACGGATTTTTAATGTGGCTATCCGGACTATTCAACTGTATCAAGGGAAAGCCATCTATGGAGTTGGCGGAGGCATTACATGGGATAGCACTTGGGAGTCTGAATACCGCGAGGTTCATCAAAAGGCAGCCGTTCTCTATCGGAAACAAGCTCTTTTTCAGTTAATTACTACTGGGAAAATCAGCCAGAAGAACTTGTTGTTTGAGAATCAACATATAGAAAGGTTGAGAAAAGCTAGTCGATATTTTGCTTATCCTTTTGCCCTAGAAATTTTGAGACAAAAGATTGAAGCAGAGTGTCAGGCTTGTGATGCTAATCAAGATTACCGCTTGCGAATTTCTCTCAGCAAGTCTGGAGAGATAAAACTCAGTCGTCAAGTATTAACACCTCTTAGTCCAAGTTTTTGTCAGGCCAAACTTTGCCTTCAGGAAGCCAATTTGCAACAAGCCTTTACCTACTTCAAAACGACTCACCGACCGCATTTGAGCCTAAGGGAGCAAGAGATCATTTACTACAATAAGTCAGGAGAAGTGCTTGAAACCACTATCGGAAATTTGCTTCTGAAAATCGATGGTAAATTCTACACACCGCCTATCCGACTGGGAATCTTGCCAGGAATTTATCGTCAGCATTTGCTGGGAACAGGACAGGTAGAAGAGAAAGTCTTGACCTTGGCAGATTTAGATCAAGCAGAAGCTATATACGGCTGTAATGCAGTGAGAGGTTTGTATGAGTTGCAAGTGATAGGATTGTGAGTTTTAGCTATTAATAGTTTCTAACAGATATTAATGTTTTGTTAGTGTTAATTTTTGATGAGATATCATGTTTATGATATAATGTAACCGTAAACAATAAAAATTTAAAGGATATTTTTGATGAAAATAAAATCATTATTAGTGAGTTCTCTGCTAGCAACTTCTTTGTTAGGAGCAGGAGTGCTTGTAGCTCAACCTACACCGGTTCAAGCTTTGACGGATGTCAGTGTTAATGACACAGAAAATCCTTTGAAACTTACATTTGTCAATGTTCAAGATTATCCAAGTTATCGCCAAAAAATGTTGTTAGACATTCAAAAAGGCGAAGGATTTATCGGTAACAGTTTGTATTATGATATTGTTAATGAGGATACGGGTGCACTTGTAGATTCTAACTATACAAACTATATCTTCTCAAATCATACTAGATTCAGTCAAGAGGTTTCAACAAGTTCACTAAAAGATGGCACATACCATATTGATATGTATACAAATGATGATTTTGGTAAAAAAGCTTTCGGTCGCTCAGTATCGTTTAAAATAGCAGGGGGACAATTTCAATCATTTCCGGCTTCTGCTGCTCAAAGAACCGAAGATAGAAGTCCTGTTCTGACTGATGATAAAACAAATAGTGCAGAGTTTCCTTTGAAACTGAGCGTTATTAATGTTCAAGATAATCCAAGTTATAGTCAAAAAATGTTGCTAGACATTCAAAAAAAACCAGGAACTATCAATAACTTTTTGTATTATGATATTGTTAATGAGGATACAGGTGCACTTGTAGATACTAACGATACAAGCTATATATCAAATCAGACTAGATTCAGAGAAGAGGTTTCAACAGCTTCACTAAAAAATGGTACATATCATATTGAAATGTATACCAAGGATGATTTTGGTAAAAAAGCTTTCGGTCGCTCAGTACCTTTTAAAGTAGCAGGGGGGCAATTCCAATCATTTCCGGCTTCTACTGTTCAAAAAAATATTAAATCAACATTACCTATTTTAAATGATCCTAAAACAAATAGTGCAGAGTTTCCTTTGAAACTGAGTTTTATTAATGTTCAAGACAACCCAAGTTATAACCAAAAAATGTTGTTAGACATTCAAAAAGAACCAGGATCTATCGATAACAATTTGCATTATGATATTGTTAATGAGGATACAGGTGCACTTGTAGATACTAACTATACAAACTATATATCAAATCAGACTAGATTTAGAGAAGAGGTTTCAATAGCTTCACTAAAAAATGGTACATATCATCTTGAAATGTATACCCAGGATGATTTTGGTAAAAAAGCTTTCGGTCGCTCAGTACCTTTTAAAGTTGTAGGAGGTCAGGCTCAACTTGACTTCTCATCACAAGCAACGCCAAAACCAACACCAAAACCAACACCAAAACCAAAACCTACAGTTCAGTCTGGTTGGGTAGGTTCATCCTATTATCAAGATGGTAAAAAAGTCACTAGCAAGTGGATTTTTGATAAAAAATATAATTCATACTTCTATCTAGATGCATCAGGAAATTATGTTCAAAACGCTTGGGTAGGTAACTATTATCTCAAATCAGGCGGATACATGGCTAAAAGTGAGTGGATTTATGATAAGAACTATGGTTCATACTACTATCTAACATCAGAAGGCAGCTACGCTCGCAATGCTTGGGTAGGTAATTACTATCTTAAATCAAACGGTAAGATGGCTAAAAGTGAATGGATTTACGATAAAAACTATGGAGCATATTACTATTTGACAGCAGAAGGTAGTTATGCTCGCAATGCTTGGTCAGGCAATTATTATTTGAAGTCAAATGGTAAGATGGCTAAAGGTGAGTGGGTATACGATAGTAACTACAAATCATACTACTACTTGACTGCAGAAGGAAGTTACGCTCGTAACACTTGGGTAGGCAATTATTATCTTAAATCAAACGGTAAGATGGCTGTCAATGAACGCACACCAGATGGTTATCGTGTAGATGGTTCAGGTAAGTGGGTTAAATAAGAAACTAAAAAATAGGATAATAGGTAATATCAGATGAATAAAAAAAGATTATTAGTATGTGCTTTGGCACTTTCAACAGTTGGAGTATTGTCAACAATTGACACAACAGGAGTTCTACCTTTTTCAGCGCAAACGGTGCAGGCTGACACACAAACTCTTACACCAACGGCAAAATATTATATTATTCTTCCGAATGATGCAGAAATATTTAATAGATGGAAGGGAACTGTTAATATTCCTATTATTGGGGCTACAAAAACTACTCCAGAATTATCTTATTTCCAAGAATCCGATCGCTACTATATAGCTAATGAGAATAAGTCTGGTGCCAATTACATAGAGTGGAAAGGAACAGTAGAAGAGTTTAAAGAGGCCATTAAGAAGCTGACTGATAAAAAATCAACTACTTCAACTCTAAAAAAGGATGAAAAGCCAACACCAAAACCAAAACCAACGCCAAAACCAACGCCAACACCAAAACCTACAGTTCAGTCTGGTTGGGTAGGTTCATCCTATTATCAAGATGGTAAAAAAGTCACTAGTAAGTGGATTTTTGATAAAAAATATAATTCATTCTTCTATCTAGATGCATCAGGAAATTATGTTCAAAACGCTTGGGTAGGTAACTACTATCTCAAATCAGGCGGATACATGGCTAAAGGTGAGTGGGTTTATGATAAAAACTATGGATCATACTACTACTTGACTGCAGAAGGTAGCTACGCTCGTAATACTTGGGTGGGTAATTACTACCTTAAATCAAATGGTAAGATGGCCAAAGGTGAGTGGGTCTATGATAAGAACTACGGTTCATATTACTATCTAACATCAGAAGGTAGCTACGCTCGTAACACTTGGTCAGGCAATTATTATTTGAAGTCAAATGGTAAGATGGCTAAAGGTGAGTGGATTTATGATAAGAACTATGGTTCATATTACTATCTAACATCAGAAGGTAGCTATGCTCGCAATGCGTGGTCAGGCAATTATTATTTGAAGTCAAATGGTAAGATGGCTAAGAGTGAGTGGATTTATGATAAGAACTATGGTTCATATTACTATCTAACATCAGAAGGTAGCTACGCTCGTAATACTTGGGTAGGAAATTACTACCTCAAATCAAACGGTAAGATGGCTAAAAGTGAATGGGTTGATGGAGGTCGTTACTATGTAGGATCTAATGGATTATGGGAAACTAAAGCATCAACCAATAGTGAGTATTCTGCTGCTTTAGAAAAGGCAAAGAGTTATAACTCGTGGGCAAATATGTCTAAAAAACGCTTATATAAGCAATTAACTTCAAAATATGGAGAAAAATTTCAAAGTGATGCTGCACAATATGCCATCGATCATTTGAATGCAGATTATAAATCAAACGCCTTAGCTAAAGCAAAGAATTATCGAAAATGGTTTAAGGATTCGAAGTCAGCAATTTATAAGCAACTAGTTTCGCCTTATGGTGAAGAATTTACAGAAGAAGAAGCTAATTATGCGATTCAACATCTTGACGACTAATCATTTTAAATAAGTATTTTTACTTCAATTATCAAGTCAAGTTCAACAAAGTTGTTCCTCTGATTAAGAGAGTATTTTTCAAGCTGTTTGAGTGAACTCAAACAGCTTTTTTGCGGACTATAACCAAGTTCAAAATAGAAGGTTCTCCTATTGTCTTTTCACCCAGAACAGAATGGATTTTCCAATTTCAAAAAGGTGTTGGAGTTTATAGGTGTGAACAAAGGCATCTATGCTATGTCCCGTTGGTTTCCCCAAAAATCTCAGCCGGTTTGAGTCTTCTACTTGCTCAGCTTCAGATTAGTGCTTGTATAGTTATTATTTTAATGTAAAAAAGATTAAGGATATGATATACTATAAGTGTAAATCATAAGAAAAGGAGATTTTTATGAGAAAATCAAAAAAAATTTTGATTACAAGTTTAGCAGCAACTACTTTTGCACTTGTTTCTCTTTCAGATACAATGGGGATGTTGCCTTTCTCATCTCAGAAAGTATCTGCTCAAGAAAAGGATACGTCTAAAAATGGTAAGATTGTAAAAGAGAATACAAAACCCGCGCCGAAGCCAGCACCAAAACCTGCGCCGAAGCCGGCACCAAAACCTGCGCCGAAGCCAGCATCAAAACCTGCGCCGAAGTCAGCACCAAAACCCGCGCCGAAGCCAGCACCAAAACCTGCGCCGAAGCCAGCACCAAAACCCGCACCAAAACCTGCGCCGAAGCCAGCACCAAAACCCGCACCAAAACCTGCGCCGAAGCCGGCACCAAAACCCGCGCCGAAACCGGCACCAAAACCCGCGCCGAAACCGGCACCAAAACCGGCACCAAAACCCACACCAAAACCCGCGCCGAAGCCGGCACCAAAACCCGCGCCGAAGCCAGCACCAAAACCCGCGCCGAAGCCAGCACCAAAACCTGCGCTGAAGCCAGCACCAAAACCAGCGCCGAAGCCGGCACCAAAACCTAAAGAAACAACTCCTAAACAGGATAAATCACAATCTAAAGTTCAGTCTGGCTGGGTAGGAAATTACTACCTCAAATCAGATGGGAAGAGAGCTAAAAATGAATGGGTAGATGGTGGTCGTTATTATGTTGATTCTGATGGAAAAAAGGTTAAAAGTGACTGGATTTATGATAAAAAGCATGGTTCCTATTATTATCTAACAGCAGAAGGAAGCTCTGCTCGCAATAAATGGATAGGAAATTCTTATCTCAAATCAGATGGGAAGATGGCCAAGAATGAATGGGTAGATGGCGGTCGTTACTATGTCGATTCTAAAGGTTATATGGTGAAGGATAAATGGGTAGATGGTGGCCGTTACTATGTAGGATACGATGGTGTGCGGCAACCAAAACCAGCAGATGGGAACCAGTACAATGCTGCTTTAAATAAAGCGAAAAGCTATAATTCGTGGGCAAATATGTCAAAAAAAGCTCTCTATGAGCAATTAACGTGGCATGGTTTTTCAAGTTCAGCAGTGCAGTATGCCATCGATCACTTGAATGCAGATTACAAAGCAAATGCCTTAGCTAAAGCAAGAGAATACCGAAAATATAGTAATATCTCAAAAACTGAAATTTATGACAGGCTAACTTCTTCTTGGTTTGGAAAATTTACAAAAGAAGAAGCAAACTATGCCATTCAAAAACTTAATCTACCATCAGAAGGCAGCCATGTTCGCAATAAATGGGTAGGAGCTTATTATTATAAACCGGATGGAAAGATGGCCAAGAATGAATGGGTAGATGGCGGTCGTTACTATGTCGATTCTAAAGGTTATATGGTGAAGGATAAATGGGTAGATGGTGGCCGTTACTATGTAGGATACGATGGTGTGCGGCAACCAAAACCAGCAGATGGGAACCAGTACAATGCTGCTTTAAATAAAGCGAAAAGCTATAATTCGTGGGCAAATATGTCAAAAAAAGCTCTCTATGAGCAATTAACGTGGCATGGTTTTTCAAGTTCAGCAGTGCAGTATGCCATCGATCACTTGAATGCAGATTATAAGGCAAATGCCTTAGCTAAAGCAAGAGAATATCGAAAATATAGTAATCTCTCAAAGACAGAAATTTATGAGAGGCTAACTTCTCCTTATTTTAGAAAATTTACCAAAGAAGAAGCCAACTATGCAATTCAAAAACTAGGGGATAAATAGTTATTAATTATTAGATGTAACTTTTTCATGCAAAGCTTTGCACAAATCTAATGATTTTGTTATACTATATCTGTAAGCATTTTCAATTAAAAAGGAGAAGACGATGAGTCAAAAGATTATTGGGATTGACCTTGGTGGAACATCTATCAAGTTCGCAATTTTAACTCAAGAGGGAGAAATCCAAGAAAAATGGTCTATCAAAACTAACATTTTGGATGAGGGAAGTCATATCGTTGATGATATGATTGAGTCTATTCAACATCGTTTGGACTTGCTTGGATTAGCAGCAACAGATTTCCAAGGTATTGGAATGGGATCACCAGGTGTGGTTGACCGTGAAAAAGGGACTGTTATCGGTGCATACAACCTCAACTGGAAAACCCTTCAACCAATCAAAGAAAAGATTGAAAAAGCCTTGGGCATTCCATTCTTCATCGATAATGATGCCAACGTAGCGGCTCTTGGTGAACGTTGGATGGGTGCTGGTGATAACCAACCAGACGTTGTCTTTATGACACTTGGTACAGGTGTTGGTGGCGGTATTGTCGCAGAAGGCAAATTGCTTCACGGTGTGGCTGGTGCAGCAGGTGAGCTTGGCCACATCACTGTTGACTTTGACCAACCAATCGCATGTACCTGTGGTAAGAAAGGCTGTCTTGAGACAGTCGCTTCTGCAACAGGGATTGTCAACTTGACTCGTCGCTATGCCGATGAATACGAAGGCGATGCAGAGTTGAAACGCTTGATTGATAATGGAGAAGAAGTAACTGCTAAGACTGTCTTTGATTTGGCAAAAGAAGGAGACGACCTTGCTTTGATCGTTTACCGTAACTTCTCACGTTATTTGGGAATCGCTTGTGCTAACATTGGTTCAATCCTAAACCCATCAACAATCGTTATCGGTGGTGGTGTGTCAGCTGCGGGAGAATTCCTTCTACAAGGTGTTCAAAAAGTCTACGATGAAAATACTTTCCCACAAGTACGCACAACTACTAAACTAGCTCTTGCAACTCTAGGAAATGACGCTGGAGTTATCGGAGCAGCATCACTTGTATTGCAATAAGATAAAAAAGGAGAAAATTGCTTTCCAGAAGCGAGTGATTTTCCTCCTTTCTTTTTTTATGCTATACTAGTTAGGACAATAAATGAGGTGAGAGTAAATGACAAAAGCAGATACGATTTTTAAAGAGAATATTGAACGAATCCTCAAAGACGGTGTCTTTTCTGAGCAGGCTCGTCCCAAGTACAAGGATGGGACAGTTGCCAACTCTAAGTATGTAACGGGTGCCTTTGCCGAGTATGATTTGGCTAAAGGGGAATTCCCCATTACAACTTTACGGCCAATCGCTATTAAATCAGCTATCAAAGAAGTGCTCTGGATTTACCAAGACCAGTCCAATAGCCTAGATGTGCTCAATGACAAGTACAATGTTCACTACTGGAATGACTGGGAAGTGGGAGATACGGGAACTATTGGTGAGCGTTACGGGGCGGTCGTTAAGAAACACGACATCATCAATAAGCTTCTCAAGCAGTTGGAAGCCAACCCTTGGAACCGCCGCAATATTATCTCTCTCTGGGATTACCAAGCTTTCGAAGAAACAGATGGGCTGCTCCCCTGCGCCTTTCAGACCATGTTTGATGTCCGCCGTGTAGATGGAGAAATCTATCTGGATGCGACCTTGACGCAACGATCGAATGATATGCTGGTGGCCCACCACATCAATGCTATGCAGTATGTGGCTCTTCAAATGATGATTGCCAAGCATTTTGGCTGGAAGGTTGGGAAGTTCTTCTACTTCATCAATAACCTCCATATCTATGACAATCAATTTGAACAAGCTCAGGAATTGCTTCGACGTGAGCCGTCAAACTGCCAACCACGTTTGGTCTTGAATGTGCCAGATAAGACCAATTTCTTTGATATTAAAGCAGAGGACTTTGAGTTGGTGGATTATGACCCTGTTAAGCCACAGTTGAAGTTTGACCTAGCTATTTAAAAGAATAGAAAAAGAAGTTGAGAAAATAAATCCCAACTTCTTTTATTTCTTAACGTGATACGCGGCGACGAGCTGCTTTTTTACGGTTTTCTTCGATGAAAGCTGCTTTTTGCTCTTCTGGTTCGATCACTTTCTTTTTAAATGCGTATACTGCACCTGCAACTGCAGCGACAGTTCCTGCGACACCTGTTACAAGACCTTTAGCAAATCCTTTAGCCATGAGTCTTCCTCCTTTATATTCTCAATCAGTCAGCCCCTTCAAGAGGTCACATTTTTCTGACTGACCTTTTTGTGTTATAATAATAGTAACGAAAAAATGGGAATTTTTCAAGGAAAAAAGATGAAAACAAAAATAATTGTGATTGTTGGACCGACTTCAGTTGGAAAGACGGCTCTAGCCATTGAAATGGCCAAGCGTTTTAATGGCGAAGTGGTTAGTGGAGATAGCCAGCAAGTCTATCGAGGACTTGATATTGGGACGGCTAAGGCTAGTCCAGAAGAGCAGGCAACTGTTCCCCATCATTTAATCGATGTTAGAGAGGTAACCGAGTCTTACTCGGCTTTTGATTTTGTTTCAGAGGCTAAGATGGCTATTGAGGATATTCACAGCCGTGGCAAGCTTGCTATTATCGCTGGTGGAACAGGGCTTTACATACAGAGTCTACTAGAAGGATATCATCTCGGTGGGGAGACTCCCCATGAGGAAATTTTGGCCTATAGGGCTAGCTTGGAGCCTTATACAGATGAGGAATTAGCTCATCTTGTGGAGCAAGCAGATCTTGAGATTCCCCAGTTTAATCGTCGTCGTGCTATGCGTGCCTTGGAAATTGCCCATTTTGGTCAGGATTTGGAAAATCAAGAGACCTTGTATGAACCGCTGATTATCTGCTTGGACGATGAGCGCAGTCAGCTTTATGAGCGTATCAATCGCCGAGTAGATCTAATGTTTGAGGCTGGGCTTTTGGATGAAGCTAAGTGGCTTTTTGACCATTACCCTGATGTGCAGGCTGCTAAAGGAATTGGCTACAAGGAACTCTTTCCTTATTTCCGTGGAGAGCAAACCTTGGAGGAAGCTAGTGAGAGTCTCAAACAGGCGACTCGTCGTTTTGCCAAGCGTCAGTTGACCTGGTTCCGTAATCGCATGCAGGTCACCTTTTATCAGATTGGAGAAACTGGTGTGCAAGACCGAATTTTAAGCCAGATAGAGGAGTTTTTAGATGATTGAAACGGAGAAAAAAGAGGAACGGGTCCTGCTCATTGGTGTAGAATTGCAGGGCATGGACAATTTTGATCTCTCTATGGAAGAATTGGCCAGTCTAGCTAAGACAGCTGGGGCAGTCGTTGTAGATAGTTACAGACAAAAACGTGAAAAATATGATTCCAAGACCTTCGTCGGCTCTGGTAAGTTAGAAGAGATTGCGCTTATGGTAGATGCAGAAGAAATTACCACTGTCATCGTCAATAACCGCTTGACTCCACGGCAGAATGTCAATCTAGAGGAAGTTCTGGGTGTCAAGGTTATTGACCGTATGCAGTTGATTTTGGATATCTTTGCCATGCGGGCTCGAAGCCATGAAGGGAAGCTCCAAGTTCACCTAGCCCAGCTCAAATACCTCTTGCCTCGTTTGGTTGGTCAGGGGATTATGCTCAGTCGTCAGGCAGGGGGAATTGGTTCCCGTGGACCTGGTGAAAGCCAGCTGGAGCTGAACCGTCGTAGCGTTCGCAATCAAATCACGGATATCGAGCGTCAGCTCAAGGTGGTTGAGAAAAATCGTGCAACAGTCAGAGAAAAACGTCTGGAGTCTAGCACCTTTAAGATTGGTTTGATTGGTTATACCAATGCCGGGAAATCAACCATCATGAACACCTTGACCAGTAAGACCCAGTATGAGGCTGACGAGCTATTTGCGACTCTAGATGCGACGACTAAGAGTATCCATCTTGGGGGCAATCTACAGGTGACTTTAACTGATACGGTTGGTTTTATCCAAGATTTGCCGACAGAGTTGGTGTCCAGTTTTAAGTCAACCTTGGAAGAAAGCAAGCATGTGGATCTTCTGGTTCATGTCATTGATGCCAGCAATCCTTACCACGAAGAGCATGAAAAAACAGTCTTGTCCATCATGAAAGACTTGGAAATGGAGGATATTCCTCGCCTGACCCTTTATAATAAAGCGGATTTGGTCGAAGATTTTACGCCTACCCAAACTCCTTATGCCCTCATTTCTGCCAAGTCTGAGGATAGTCGCGAGAACTTGCAGGCACTATTTTTAGAGAAAATCAAGAATATTTTTGAATCCTTTACTCTGCGCGTGCCTTTTTCTAAGTCCTACAAGATTCATGATTTGGAAAGTGTTGCGATTCTGGAAGAACGTGACTATCAAGAGGATGGCGAAGTCATTACAGGCTACATTTCTGAGAAAAACAAATGGAGGTTAGAGGAATTTTATGACTGATATCAAAACCTTGGCTCTAAAATATGGGGGCTATACAAGTCTGGACAAGGTCTATCTGGATCAGCTTCTAGCTGGAAAGACAGAGCAGGAGCAGTTGGCTCTTATCACCCCTCCGCCCAGCGTAGTCAATGCTTACTTTGCAGAACTATATCAGAAAAAGAGTCCTGAGGCAGCGACGGATTATTTTGCGGAACTCAGTCAGGAACTGAATCTTTACAATACTGAGCCGAGTTTCAACCTAGAAAATAAGCCTTTTATTCGGCTTAATCTGTCTGGTAAATCCTTTGGTTTTTGTTATGAGAGTGAGGGTCTTGGTCGGATTTTCTCTGAAAATAAAGAGGTAATCTCGGATGACTTACTCTTTGAAATTGCGCAAATTTTCCCTCATCAGCTAGTATTTGAGGAGTCTGGCAAGATTTACATGAAGGCTGTAGGAGATGAGGAAGTTGTTAGCATGGAGAGTCTCACAGCTTTGACTGATTTGGAAATCTTGGCTGATGGTCGCAAGCGTCTTAAAGGTTACAGCCAAGAGGAGTTATTACAAGAAGCCACAGCTTTTTCTGGCAAGC
Organism: Streptococcus mitis; assembly: GCF_000722755.1. GTDB lineage: Bacteria > Bacillota > Bacilli > Lactobacillales > Streptococcaceae > Streptococcus > Streptococcus mitis_CM. The sequence goes on from NZ_JPFY01000013.1 coordinate 277,658, forward strand.
GCTATTTCCGATCGGAAAACCGCACAGCCATGCTATATATTGATTAATTAGAAAGTATCGAATGGATATTCAATTTTTAGGAACGGGGGCTGGCCAGCCCTCTAAAGCCCGCAATGTTTCCAGTCTCGCCCTGAAACTTTTGGATGAGATTAATGAAGTCTGGCTCTTTGACTGTGGGGAAGGAACACAAAATCGTATTTTAGAAACCACAATTCGACCACGTAAGGTCAGCAAAATCTTCATCACTCACCTGCATGGAGATCACATCTTTGGCTTACCAGGTTTCCTTTCAAGTCGTGCTTTTCAGGCCAATGAAGAGCAGACAGATTTGGAAATCTATGGCCCGCAAGGAATCAAGTCATTTATCTTAACCAGTCTTCGTGTGTCAGGTTCGCGCCTGCCTTATCGCATTCATTTTCATGAATTTGACCAAGATTCTTTAGGAAAAATCCTTGAGACCGATAAATTCACTGTGTATGCAGAGGAGTTGGATCACACTATTTTCTGCGTTGGCTATCGTGTCATGCAAAAGGACCTGGAAGGTACCTTGGATGCTGAAAAACTCAAGGCTGCTGGCGTCCCATTTGGCCCACTTTTTGGAAAAATCAAAAATGGTCAGGATGTTGTTTTAGAAGACGGAACTGAAATCAAGGCAGCAGACTATATCTCAGCTCCACGTCCTGGAAAGATTATCACCATTTTAGGAGATACTCGAAAAACCAATGCCAGTGTACGCTTGGGTATTAATGCGGATGTCCTTGTCCATGAATCCACTTATGGCAAGGGCGATGAAAAAATTGCTCGTAACCATGGCCACTCTACTAATATGCAAGCGGCACAAGTAGCGGTAGAAGCAGGAGCCAAACGCCTCTTGCTCAACCATATCAGTGCCCGTTTTCTCTCAAAAGATATCAGCAAGCTCAAAAAAGACGCTGCTAGTGTTTTTGAAAATGTCCATGTGGTCAAAGACTTGGAAGAAGTGGAAATCTAAAAGCTTGGGAAAGGATAAGTATGCCTACTATTCTCATTACAGGTGCTAGCGGTGGCCTAGCTCAAGAAATGGTCAAACTCTTGCCAAATGACCAACTCATCTTACTTGGTCGAAATAAGGAAAAATTAGCTCAACTCTATGGAAACCATCCACAAGCAGAATTGGTTGAAATCGATATTACCGATGACTCAGCCTTAGAAACTTTGCTAGCAGACCTCTATCTCCGCTATGGCAAGATTGATGTCTTGATTAATAATGCTGGTTATGGGATCTTTGAGGAATTTGACCAGATTTCCGATAAAGATATTCATCAGATGTTCGAGGTCAATACCTTTGCCCTAATGAATCTGTCTCGTCGCCTTGCGGCTCGAATGAAAGAAAGCCGAAAAGGCCATATCATCAATATTGTTAGCATGGCTGGTTTGATTGCTACTGGCAAGTCTAGTCTCTACTCAGCAACTAAGTTTGCGGCTATTGGTTTTTCAAATGCTCTACGTCTCGAACTCATGCCCTATGGAGTCTATGTGACAACAGTCAATCCAGGACCAATCCGAACAAGATTTTTCGACCAAGCCGACCCAGATGGCACCTATCTCAAGTCGGTTGAACGCTTCCTATTGAAACCAGATGTAGTGGCTAAAAAGATTGTCAAGATTATAGGAAAAAACAAACGAGAACTTAATCTTCCTGTTTTGTTGAACCTAGCCCATAAGTTTTATACTCTCTTTCCAAAGCTAGCTGATAAGCTGGCAGGGGAAACTTTTAATTATAAATAGAAGAAGTTCCTTTTAAAGGGACTTTTTTACTTCTTTTAATTTAAAGGTTAATAAGTGTTTTTTCTTTTAAAACTACATTCAGTTTTTTAATTCTTCTACAAATTTTAGAAAAAACTATCAAAAATATTATTTTATATGCTAAAGTATTGAAAATACCTATATTATTTAATAAAATAAGGGTAAAAGACTATTAAAAGTTATGCGCTTACACAAAAATGAAAGCGATTACTAAAAGGAGGATTTTATGGAAAAAAGCCATTGGAATCGGAAAAGAGTCTATAGCATTCGTAAGTTTGCTGTAGGAGCTTGCTCAGTAATGATTGGAACTTGTGCAGTTCTATTCGCAGGAAATATAGCTGGAGAATCTGTAGTTAATGCGGATGAAACACCTATTACTCGTACTGCTGAGAAACCTAAAGAGGAAAATCCTATAGTAGAAGAAAAGGTTGATCAAGCTTTGGAAACTAAAAATGTAGTCGAAAGTACAGCACAAAAACAATCTAGTGCCACTGAGTCTATTTCATCTGAGAAGAAAGAAGATAAAGCAGTAACTCCAAAAGAGGAAAAAGCTCCAAAGATAGAATCACAAGCTTCAAGTCAAGAAAAACCGCTCAAGGAAGATGTTAAAGCTGTGACAAATGAAGAAGTCAATCAAATGATTGAAGACAGAAAAGTGAATTTTAACCAAAATTGGCACTTTAAACTCAATGCGAATTCTAAAGAAGCCATTAAACCGGATGCAGATGTATCTACGTGGAAAAAATTAGATTTACCGCATGACTGGAGTATCTTTAACGATTTTGATCATGAATCTCCTGCACAAAATGAAGGTGGACAGCTTAACGGTGGGGAAGCTTGGTATCGCAAGACTTTCAAACTAGATGAAAAAGATCTCAAGAAAAATGTTCGCCTCACTTTTGATGGCGTCTACATGGATTCTCAAGTTTATGTCAATGGTCAGTTAGTGGGTCATTACCCAAATGGTTATAACCAATTTTCATATGACATCACTAACTATTTGAACAAAGATGGACGTGAGAATGTAATTGCTGTTCATGCAGTCAACAAACAACCAAGCAGCCGTTGGTATTCAGGTAGCGGTATTTATCGTGATGTGACTTTACAAGTGACAGATAAAGTTCATGTTGAGAAAAATGGGACAACCATCTTAACACCAAAACTTGAACAACAGCAACACGGCAAGGTTGAAACTCATGTGACTAGTAAAATTGTCAATACGGACGACAAAGACCATCAACTTGTAGCAGAATATCAAATCGTTGAACGTGGTGGTCAGGCTGTGACAGGTCTAGTACGTACAGAGAGCCGTACCTTGAAAGCACATGAAGTAACTAGTCTTGATGCGATTTTAGAAGTTGAAAGACCAAAACTCTGGACGGTTTTAAATGACAAACCGGCCTTGTATGAATTAGTTACACGTGTTTACCGGGACGGTCAATTAGTTGATGCTAAGAAAGATCTGTTTGGTTACCGATATTATAACTGGACTCCAAATGAGGGCTTCTCTTTGAATGGTGAACGCATTAAATTCCATGGAGTTTCCTTGCACCATGACCACGGAGCGCTTGGAGCAGAAGAAAACTACAAGGCTGAGTACCGTAGACTGAAACAGATGAAGGAAATGGGGGTGAATTCGATTCGTACGACTCACAACCCAGCAAGTCCTCAGACTTTACAGATTGCAGCTGAACTTGGCTTACTTGTTCAAGAAGAGGCCTTTGATACTTGGTATGGCGGAAAGAAACCTTATGACTATGGACGTTTCTTTGAAAAAGATGCTACCCATCCTGAGGCTAAAAAAGGTGAAAAATGGTCTGACTACGATCTACGTACTATGGTAGAGAGAGACAAAAATAATCCCGCTGTTTTTATGTGGTCAATCGGAAATGAAATCGGTGAAGCAAATGGGGATCCTCATTCTCTAGCGACTGTTAAACGTCTAGTCAAAGTTATCAAGGATGTTGATAAAACTCGTTATGTTACCATGGGAGCAGATAAGTTCCGTTTCGGTAATGGTAGCGGTGGGCATGAAAAAATTGCTGATGAACTCGATGCTGTTGGATTTAACTACTCTGAAGATAATTACAAAGCCCTTAGAGCTAAGCATCCAAACTGGTTGATTTATGGGTCAGAAACATCTTCAGCAACGCGTACAAGAGGAAGTTACTTCCACCCAGAGCGTGAGTGGGTACAAAGTAATCAGTCATGGCGTAACTATGAACAGTCAGATTATGGAAATGACCGTGTTGGTTGGGGTAAAACGGCAACTGCTTCATGGACATTTGACCGTGACAATGCTGGCTATGCTGGTCAATTCATTTGGACAGGTACGGACTATATCGGTGAACCCACTCCATGGCACAACCAAAACAACACGCCAGTTAAAAGCTCTTACTTTGGTATCGTAGATACTGCAGGTATTCCAAAAAACGACTTTTATCTTTACCAAAGTCAATGGGTTTCTGCAAAGAAAAAACCAATGGTTCACCTTCTTCCTCACTGGAACTGGGAAAACAAAGAGTTGATAGACAATGTAGCAGACGCGGAAAATAAAATCCCTGTACGTGCTTATTCTAATGCTGCAAGTGTAGAATTGTTCTTGAATGGAAAATCTCTTGGTCTTAAGACTTTCAACAAAAAACAAACTAGCGATGGACGCACTTACCAAGAAGGTGCTAATGCTAATGAACTTTATCTTGAATGGAAAGTTGCTTATCAACCAGGTACCTTGGAAGCAATTGCTCGTGATGAAGCTGGTAAAGAAATTGCACGTGACAAGATTACGACTGCTGGTAAGCCAGCGGCTGTTCGTCTTATCAAGGAAGACCATGCAATTGCAGCAGATGGAAAAGACTTGACATATATCTACTATGAAATTGTTGACAGCCAAGGGAATGTAGTACCAACTGCCAATAATCTGGTTCGCTTCCAATTGCACGGACAAGGCCAACTTGTCGGTGTCGATAACGGGGAACAAGCCAGCCGTGAACGCTATAAGGCGCAAGCAGATGGTTCTTGGATTCGTAAAGCATTTAATGGTAAAGGTGTTGCCATTGTCAAATCAACTGAACAAGCAGGTAAATTCACACTGACAGCCCATTCAGATCTCTTGAAATCTAGTCAAGTAACTGTCTTTACTGGTAAAAAAGAAGGACAAGAGAAGACTGTTTTGGGGACAGAAGTAGCAAGAGTTCGTACATTAATCGGTAAAGATCCAAAAATGCCGAAAACAGTAGGTTTTGTATACAGCGATGGTAGTCGTGAAAAACTTCCAGTAACTTGGTCTCAAGTCGATGTTAGTCAAGCAGGAGTTGTGACTGCTAAAGGTACAGCAAATGGACGTGAGGTAGAGGCTCGTGTCGAGGTTCTAGCAATTGCGAAAGAATTACCAACAGTTAAACGTGTTGCTCCAGGAGCAGACTTGAATACTGTAGATAAATATGTGTCAATACTTGTAACAGATGGAAGTGTACAAGAGTACGAAGTAGATAGCTGGGAGATTGCGGAAGCAGATAAAGCCAAACTTTCAGTAGCTGGATCACGTATTCAAATGACTGGTCAGTTAGCTGGAGAAACTATTCATGCAACCCTTGTAGTAGAAGAAGGAAAAGCTGCAGCACCTGCAGTGCCAACTGTTACTGTTGGAGGTGAAGCAGTAACAGGCCTTACTAGTCAACAACCAATGCAATATCGTACTCTTGCTTATGGTGCCCAATTGCCAGAAGTCACAGCAAGTGCTGAAAATGCTGATGTTACAGTTCTTCAAGCAAGCGCAGCAAACGGCATGCGTGCGAGCATCTTTGTTCAGCCTAAAGATGGTGGCCCACTTCAAACCTATGCAATTCAATTCCTAGAAGAAGCACCAAAAATTGACCATTTGAACTTGCAAGTGGAACAAGCTGATGGTCTTAAAGAAGACCAAACAGTCAAATTGTCGGTTCGAGCTCACTATCAAGATGGAACGCAAGCTGTATTACCAGCTGATAAAGTAGCCTTCTCTACAAGTGGTGAAGGGGAAGTTGCAGTCCGAAAAGGAATGCTTGAGTTGCATAAACCAGGAGCACTTACTCTGAAAGCTGAATATGAGGGTGCTACAGGTCAAATCAATCTCACTATACAAGCAAATACTGAGAAGAAGATTGCGCAATCCATCCGTCCTGTAAATGTAGTGACAGATTTACACCAAGAACCTACTCTTCCGTCAACAGTAACGGTTGAGTATGACAAAGGTTTCCCTAAAGCTCACAAAGTCACTTGGCAAGCTATTCCGAAAGAAAAACTAGACCACTATCAAAGCTTTGAAGTGTTAGGTAAAGTTGAAGGAATTGACCTGGAAGCGCGTGCTAAAGTATCTGTAGAAGGTATCGTTTCAGTTGAAGAAGTTAGTGTGACAACTCCAATCGCAGAAGCACCACAATTACCAGAAAGCGTTCGTACATATGATTCAAATGGTCACGTTTCATCAGCTAAGGTTGCATGGGATGCGATTCGTCCAGAGCAATACGCTAAGGAAGGTGTCTTTACAGTTAATGGTCGCTTAGAAGGTACTCAATTAACAACTAAACTTCATGTTCGCGTATCTGCTCAAACTGAGCAAGGTGCAAACATTTCTGACCAATGGACCGGTTCAGAATTGCCACTTGCCTTTGCTTCAGATTCAAATCCAACCGACCCTGTTTCAAATGTCAACGATAAATTGATTTCCTTTAATGACCGACCAGCCAATCGTTGGACAAACTGGAATCGTAGTAATCCAGAAGCTTCAGTCGGTGTTCTGTTCGGAGATTCCGGTATCTTGAGCAAACGCTCCGTTGATAATCTAAGTGTCGGATTCCACGAAGACCATGGAGTCGGTGCACCGAAATCTTATGTGATAGAGTATTATGTTGGTAAGACTGTTCCAACAGCTCCTAAGAATCCTAGCTTTGTCGGTAATGAAAACCATGTCTTTAATGATCCTGCTAATTGGAAACAAGTGACTAATCTAAAAGCTCCAGAACAACTCAAGGCTGGAGAAATGAATCACTTTAGCTTTGATAAAGTTGAAACCTATGCTGTTCGCATTCGCATGGTTAAAGCAGATAACAAGCGTGGAACGTCTATCACAGAAGTACAAATCTTTGCGAAACAAGTTGCGGCAGCCAAACAAGGACAAACAAGAATACAAGTTGACGGCAAAGACTTAGCAAACTTCAACCCTGATTTGACAGACTACTACCTTGAGTCTGTAGATGGAAAAGTTCCCGCAGTCACAGCAAGTGTTAGCAACAATGGTCTCGCAACCGTCGTTCCAAGTGTTCGTGAAGGTGAGCCAGTTCGTGTCATCGCGAAAGCTGAAAATGGCGACATCTTAGGAGAATACCGTCTGCACTTCACTAAGGATAAAGACTTACTTTCTCGTAAACCAGTTGCTGCAGTTAAACAAGCTCGCTTGTTGCAACTAGACCAACCACTTGAATTGCCAACTAAGGTTCCGGTTTACTTCACAGGTAAAGACGGCTACGAAACAAAAGACCTGACAGTTGAATGGGAAGAAGTTCCAGCAGAAAATCTGACAAAAGCAGGTCAATTTACTGTTCGAGGTCGTGTCCTTGGTAGCAATCTTACTGCAGAGTTCACTGTACGAGTGACAGATAAACTTGGTGAGGCTCTTTCAGATAACCCTAACTATGATGAAAACAGTAACCAGGCCTTTGCTTCAGCAACTAATGATATTGACGACAGTTCTCATGACCGTGTAGACTATATCAATGATAGAGATCACTCTGAAAATCGTCGTTGGACAAACTGGTCTGCAAGACCGTCTACCAATCCAGAAGTATCAGCAGGCGTCATCTTCCGTGAAAATGGTAAGATTGTAGAGCGGACTGTTGCGCAAGCCAAACTTCACTTCTTTGCAGATAGTGGTACAGATGCACCATCTAAACTTGTTTTGGAACGTTATATTGGCCCAGACTTTGAAGTGCCGACCTACTATTCAAACTACCAAGCATACGAATCAGGCCATCCATTTAACAATCCAGAAAATTGGGAAGCTGTTCCTTATCGTGTGGATAAAGACATTGCAGCTGGTGATGAAATCAACGTAACATTTAAAGCTGTCAAAGCTAAAGCCATGAGATGGCGTATGGAGCGTAAAGCAGATAAGAGCGGTGTTGCGATGATTGAGATGACCTTCCTTGCACCAAGCGAATTGCCTCAAGAAAGTACTCAATCGAAGATTCTTGTAGATGGAAAAGAACTTGCTGATTTCGCTGAAAATCGTCAAGATTATCAAATTACCTATAAAGGTCAACGTCCAAAAGTCTCAGTTGAAGAAACCAATCAAGTAGCTTCAACAGTTGTAGATAGTGGAGAAGACAGCCTTCCAGTACTTGTTCGCCTCGTTTCAGAAAGTGGAAAACAAGTTAAGGAATACCGTATCCAGTTGACTAAGGAAAAACCAGTTTCTGAGAAGACAGTTGCTGCTGTACAGGAGGAACTTCCAAAACTTGAATTTGTTGAAAACGATTTGGCCTACAAGACAGTTGAGAAAAAAGATTCAACACTTTATCTAGGTGAGACTCGTGTAGAACAAGAAGGAAAAGTTGGTAAGGAACGTATCTTCACAAGCATTAATCCTGACGGCACTAAGGAAGAAAAACTTCGCGAAGTGGTAGAGGCACCAACAGACCGCATTGTCTTTGTTGGAACGAAACCAGGCACCGCCCTTCCAGAAGATGAAGTGAAGAATCTTGTGCTTAACAGACCAGAACTTGTGGTCGAAGAAGAAACCATTGATTTCAAGGTTCAGGAACGTAAGTCTGATAAGTTGTATCTAGGTGAAACCCGTGTTCTTCAAGAAGGAAAACAAGGCGTCCGTGTTCGCTTGATCGAAGTGGAAAACGGAAAACGCCAACTTAAAGAAACTTATGATAAAGTTGTTGCTCAAGATCGTATCCTAGAAGTTGGAACGAAACCAGGCACCTCTCTTCCAGAAGACGAAGTTAAGAATCTTGTGCTTAACAGACCAGAACTTGTAATTGAAGAAGAAACAATCGATTTCAAAGTTCAGGAACAAAAGAACGATAAACTTCCAGTAGGTCAAACTCGAGTCCTCCAAGAAGGAAGACAAGGTGTCCGTGTTCACTTAATCGAGGTTGAAAATGGTAAGCGAACTGAAAAGGATAGCTATGATAAAGTTATGGCTCAGGATCGCATCATAGAAGTCGGTACAGCTGGTGAAACAACGAAACCAGTACAGCCGGTAGATACAAAACCACAAGTGTCAGAAAAAGCAGAAACAAAACCAATTGCTCCAAGTGAAGCTAGTCAAACTAATAAAGCCCAGTTACCAAATACAGGTAGTGTGACAAGCCAAGAAACAGTAGCAGCAGGTTTAGCTCTACTCTGTTTGAGTGCAGGATTAGTAGCCACTAAAGGTAAAAAAGAAGACTAGAAATTTTGATACTTTCGTTATCATTAAAGAGTGGAGAGAAACTCTTGTCTTAGATAGAAGATAAATCCCTTGGAATATAAGTTTCTAAGGGATTTTCTTTGTATAAAATTGTATAGTGTTATTATCTACCTTATTTTGTAGAGAAAGCAAAAATCCCTAGAAAATGTTTAGGGATTCAATTATTTCATTAAGAACAATTCAACAATCATCTCGATATACATGACAAGGGTTAATAAGAATCCTGCACGCCAGAAAAATTTGATGAATTTAGGATAGTAAAAGCTACGTTTTTTCAAAAGGAAGAAAAAAACGAGAATAATGGCTAGGAGAGAGAGGGCTAGGCCTAGTCTAGGGAGGAAATTATGGGTAAAGGTTTTAGCTGTAATCAAGTAATACTCAAATACCAAGACTGGAAAAGCCAAATCCGCAAAGTTTCGTCCTAGTTTTTTTAATCTAAAAAGTTTGGTTATGATAATGCAGACGACTAAGGTCAGTATCAATAATAAAATAGATGCTAATTTCATTAAAATCATACCCATATTGTATCATAAAAAATCGCTAATGGAAACGAGAAACAGAGGAATTTATAGGAAAGTCAGGCTTTTGAGATTGTAGATGTTTTTGTTATAATGAAAGTTATGAAATCTTATAATACCTTGAATGATTATTATCGAAAACTATTTGGAGAAAAGACCTTTAAAGTCCCTATTGATGCGGGGTTTGACTGTCCCAATCGTGATGGGACTGTGGCTCATGGAGGCTGTACTTTTTGTACGGTTTCAGGTTCTGGAGATGCTATCGTAGCACCGGACGCGCCTATCCGTGAGCAATTTTATAAGGAAATTGACTTTATGCACCGTAAGTGGCCAGAGGTCCGGAAGTATCTGGTTTATTTTCAAAATTTTACCAACACCCATGAAAAGGTGGAAGTGATTCGGGAGCGCTATGAGCAGGCTATCAATGAGCCAGGTGTAGTAGGAATCAATATCGGAACGCGCCCAGACTGTCTACCAGACGAAACCATTGAATATTTGGCTGAGTTATCGGAGCGCATGCATGTGACGGTTGAATTGGGCTTGCAGACCACTTATGAAACAACCTCTGACCTGATTAACCGCGCTCACTCTTATGAATTGTACGTGGAAACGGTCAAGCGTTTGAGAAAGTATCCCAAGATTGAGATTGTTTCCCATTTGATCAATGGCTTGCCTGGTGAAACCCATGAGATGATGATTGAAAATGTCCGCCGCTGTGTCACGGATAATGATATTCAAGGAATTAAACTGCACTTGCTTCACCTGATGACTAATACGCGTATGCAACGGGATTACCACGAGGGACGTTTGCAATTGATGAGTCAGGATGAATATGTTAAGGTCATCTGTGACCAACTGGAAATCATTCCCAAGCATATCGTCATCCATCGAATTACAGGAGATGCGCCTAGAGATATGCTGATTGGGCCTATGTGGAGCCTCAATAAATGGGAAGTTCTTAACAGTATTGAGATGGAGATGCGACGTCGTGGAAGTGTTCAAGGATGCAAGGCTGTAAAACAGGAGTTTGAAAATGAAAAGACCACTTGAACTGGCACATGATTTTTTGGCTGAGGTTGTAACTCAGGACGATATCGTAGTGGATGCGACTATGGGAAATGGTCATGACACGCTTTTTCTAGCCAAACTAGCCAAGAAAGTCTATGCCTTTGATATTCAGGAGCAAGCTTTGGAAAAGACTCAAGATCGTTTGGAACAGGCTGGGTACACAAATGCCCAGTTAATCTTGCAAGGCCATGAGACACTGGATCAGTTTGTGACAGAAGCCAAGGCAGGGATTTTTAATCTGGGCTATTTGCCGTCTGCTGATAAGTCTGTCATCACTCGACCTCAGACAACGATTGAAGCATTAGAAAAGCTGTGTCATTTGCTTGTCAAAGGGGGAAGGATTGCTATCATGATTTACTATGGTCATGAAGGGGGCGACCTCGAGAGGGATGCTGTCTTGGATTTTGTTAGCCAGTTGAACCAACAAGAGTATACAGCTGCTATTTACCGAACTTTAAACCAAGTCAACAACCCACCATTTTTAGTAATGATTGAAAAATTAGAGAGATATAGACATGGATAAACAATACCTACGTGAAAAGCTGGATGCCATGCGCCAGAATTTTGTTGAATCAACCCACCACGAACGAGCGGTGGGCGTGCTAGACCAAGCGCATATGAGCAAAAAAATGCTTAAAATCAAGAAAAAATTAGTTGCTCTTGAAATGGAACGGTGCCAGAGAAAAATTGAGCACAAAGACTGTTCCAAGATTGACCAAAAAATTAAAGAGCAGAAGGAGATATTTGAATCCTGTTGTAAAAAAGATTAAGGAGGTCGTGCGTGGAATTACTGATTTACCTCATCCTATTTTTACTGGTTTTGATTGTCTCAAGTACAACCAATAAGCTCCTGCCCTTTTTGCCTCTCCCTTTGGTGCAAATTCTTTTGGGAATTGTGATTGGTCTCTTTTTACCCAATACCGACTTTCACCTCAATACAGAGTTGTTTTTGGCATTGGTTATCGGGCCCTTGCTTTTCCGAGAGTCGGAAGAAGCGGATATTACGGCTATTTTAAAACACTGGCGAATCATTGTTTACCTCATATTTCCAGTGATTTTCATCTCGACCCTGAGTTTGGGTGGCTTAGCCCATCTGCTTTGGCTCAGTCTTCCCTTGGCGGCTTGCTTGGCTGTTGGGGCAGCCCTTGGCCCTACGGATTTGGTGGCTTTTGCCTCTCTTTCGGAGCGCTTTAGCTTTCCTAAGCGTGTGTCCAATATTCTTAAGGGTGAAGGACTCTTGAATGATGCTTCTGGCTTGGTTGCCTTTCAGGTAGCTTTGACAGCTTGGACAACTGGAGTCTTTTCCCTTAGGCAAGCTAGTAGTTCGCTCATCTTTTCAATTCTAGGCGGTTTTTTGATTGGCTTTTTAACAGCCATGACCAACCGTTTCCTCCATAGCTTCTTGCTAAGTGTGAGAGCAACAGATATTGCTAGTGAGCTCCTTCTGGAATTGAGTTTGCCCTTGGTAACCTTCTTCCTGGCAGAAGAAGTCCACGTTTCAGGGATTATTGCCGTTGTAGTTGCTGGGATTTTAAAGGCAAGCCGTTTTAAGAAAATTACGCTCCTCGAAGCCCAAGTGGATACGGTGACCGAGACGGTCTGGCATACAGTGAACTTTATGCTCAACGGTTCTGTCTTTGTGATTTTAGGGATGGAGTTGGAAATGATAGCAGAGCCTATCTTGACCAATCCAATCTATAATCCCTTACTTTTATTGGTATCTCTTATAGCCCTTACCTTTGTCCTCTTTGCTATTCGTTTTGTCATGATTTATGGCTATTATGCTTATAGGACCCGACGACTTAAGAAAAAACTGAATAAGTATATGAAGGACATGCTTCTTTTGACCTTTTCAGGTGTCAAGGGAACGGTGTCAATTGCTACGATTCTTTTGATACCAAGTAATCTAGAGCAGGAGTATCCTCTCTTACTTTTCCTTGTCGCAGGTGTGACGCTTGTAAGCTTTTTAACAGGCCTCGTGGTCTTGCCTCATCTTTCTGATGAACAGGAAGAAAGCAAGGATTATCTCATGCATATCGGCATTTTGAATGAAGTAACGCTAGAGTTGGAAAAAGAGTTGGAAGGCACCAGAAATAAACTTCCCCTCTATGCGGCTATTGACAATTACCATGGACGTATTGAAAATCTCATCCTGAGTCAAGAAAATAAGGGGGCTCAAGAAGACTGGGAGGCTTTAAAACTTCTCATCCTCAGTATTGAAAGTGATGGTTTAGAACAGGCTTACGAAGAAGGCAAGATGAGTGAGCGTGCTTATCGGGTTTACCAACGTTATTTGAAAAACATGGAACAAAGTATCAATCGCAAGTTTGCTTCACGATTGACCTATTATTTCCTTGTTTCCTTGCGAATTTTACGTTTTCTCCTTCATGAAGTCTTTACCTTAGGTAAGACCTTTCGCAGTTGGAAAAATGAAGAATCACAGAAACTCAGAGCCCTTGACTATGACCAAATTGCAGAGCTCTATCTAGAAAATACAGAGATGATTATCGAAAGTTTGGAGAATCTAAAAGGGGTTTACAAGAGTTCTTTAATCAGTTTCATGCAGGATTCTCGTCTCCGTGAAACAGCTATTATCACTAGTGGTGCCTTTGTTGAACGGGTTATCAATCGCGTTAAGCCCAACAATATCGATGAAATGCTGAGAGGCTATTATCTGGAGCGCAAGTTGATTTTCGAATACGAAGAAAAACGATTGATTACGACCAAGTATGCCAAAAAATTACGACAAAATGTGAATAACTTAGAGAACTATTCTCTGAAGGAAGCTGCCAATACCCTGCCTTATGATATGGTGGAATTGGTAAGAAGAAATTAGTTAATACTCTTCGAAAATCAAATTCAAACCACGTCAGCTTTATCTGCAACCTCAAAGCAGTGCTTTGAGCAACCTGCGGCTAGCTTTCTAGTTTGCTCTTTGATTTTCATTGAGTATAAGATTGTAAGTGAAGGAGTGTGACATGAAGAAGTGGTGGAAAGAGCTGATAGATAAGCCTTTATTAAAAGCTTTTTTGCATTATTATCAAGCATCAGATAGTGAGTTGACCAGTGTCGCAGTAGCCTACTATTGGTTGATTTCGATTTTTCCACTTCTTTTGGTGGTGGTTAATATCCTCCCTTATTTTCGGATTCCAGTTTCTAATTTTTTAAAGGTTGTCAATGAATTCTTGCCGGAAACCATGTATGATGTGGTGGCAAAGATTATCACAGAAGTGCTGACCCAACCGTCAACGGGCTTATTGAGTTTTGCGGTTTTGTCAGCCCTCTGGACCTTTTCAAAATCCATGAATTTCCTACAGAAAGCCTTTAATAAAGCTTACGGAGTAGCAAAAAATCGTGGAATGATTTCCCATCAGCTTATGAGTTTGTTTGTCAGTTTTGGTTTGCAGATTCTCTTTGCTTTAGCTCTGTTTTTGAGTGTCTTTGGCCGTATGCTCCTCAACCTTGTCAAAAGCTATTGGAAATCGGATAGTCCTCTCTTTGATTATCTGCAAGACCTAACAGGCCCTTTGGTCTATGCCTTGATTTTTGCCATCCTGGTCATGCTCTACTATTTCCTACCCAATGTTAAGGTGCGACGGATTCGCTATGTGTTGCCAGGTAGTGTCTTTGTCTTGTTGACTCTGGTCTTACTGCTCAATATCTTTTCAGTCTATATTAACAATTATGTCAATCACCTAGTGGACGTGCGTTTTTTCAGTTCCGTCGTCGTGGTGGTCATGATGTTCTGGTTTATTCTCATCGCTAAGATTTTGATTGTCGGCGCGGTGATCAATGCCAGTGTCCAGAGCTTGAAAGATCCGAGCTTTAGAATAAATTAACTTCATTTTTTATCCATTACAAAAGCGCATATTATCAAGCATTATAAAATCTTGATAATATGCGCTTTTTGATTGTGAAAATTAGTAGATAAACATGGCATCGCCAAAACTGAAGAAGCGGTAGTGTTCTTGGATGGCATGGTGGTAGGCATCTAAGACTAATTCACGGCCTGCAAAGGCAGAAACCAACATAACCAGAGTTGATTTTGGTAAGTGGAAGTTGGTTGAGAAGGCATCCACAACCTTCCATTCATAGCCAGGTTTGATAAAGATATTGGTCCAGCCAGAATCTGCTTGGATTTGCCCATCAAACTTGGAACCAATAGTTTCCAAGGTGCGGATAGAAGTAGTTCCGACAGCGATGACGCGACCACCATTTTCCTTAACAGAGCGAAGGATGGCAGCAGCTTCCTCAGAAAGTTGGTAGAATTCTGAGTGCATTTCGTGTTCGTCCAGATTGTCAACTGAAACGGGTCTAAAGGTTCCGAGTCCGACATGAAGCGTCAGATAGACTAGATGAACACCCTTAGCTTGGATTTCTGCCAGCAGTTCTTTGGTGAAGTGAAGACCAGCAGTAGGTGCTGCAGCAGAGCCACTTTCCTTGGCATAAACGGTTTGATAGCGTTCACGGTCATCCAGTTTTTCGTGGATATAAGGCGGTAGCGGCATTTCTCCCAGACTTTCCAAAACTTCTAGGAAAATTCCTTGGTATTCAAAGCGGACAATGCGGCCCCCGTGAGTCAATTCTTCCGTAACAACAGCGCTGAGACGGCCATCACCAAAGCTAACGCGAGTGCCGACCTTGAGGCGTTTGGCAGGTTTTGCCAGAACTTCCCACTCGTCTCCAGCAGTATTTTTGAGCAGGAGAAGTTCCACATGGCCTCCTGTCTCCTCTTTTTGACCATAGAGGCGGGCAGGGAGAACACGGGTATCGTTCATAACAAGTGCATCACCTGGTTCCAGCATATCAATAATAGAGTGGAAGTGTTTATCCTGCATTTCTCCAGTTTCACGGTTGACAATGAGGAGTTTAGAGGAATCCCGTTTTTCAAGGGGCGTTTGGGCAATTAATTCCTCAGGTAAGTGGAAATCAAAATCAGCTGTATTCATATATCTGTTCATTCTTTCTAAGTTCTAATCTTATCCATTATAACATGTTTCAAGTTTGGACGCTCTTTTTTTGAAAATTAAATCGTTTTCACTTGACAAAAATTGGTCTATACCATATAATAAATATAGATTGAAACGGAGGATAAAAAGATGAAAGTTATTAAAGTTGAAAACCAAATCGAAGGTGGAAAAGTTGCTTTTGAGATTTTGAAGGAAAAATTGGCCAATGGAGCTCAAACACTAGGACTTGCGACAGGAAGTAGCCCACTTGAATTTTACAAGGAAATTGTTGAGAGTGACCTTGATTTTTCAAATCTAACCAGTGTCAACCTTGATGAGTATGTAGGCCTTGATGGGGACAATCCACAGTCTTACCGTCACTTCATGCAAGAAAACTTGTTCAACCAAAAACCATTTAAAGAAAGTTTCTTGCCACGTGGTGTTAAGGATAATGCTGAAGAAGAAGTAGAACGCTACAATCAAATTTTGGCTGACCATCCAGTTGACCTCCAAATCTTGGGAATCGGTCGCAATGGACATATCGGATTTAATGAGCCTGGTACTCCATTTGACAGTCAAACACATCTAGTAGAACTTGACCAGTCTACTATCGAAGCCAATGCGCGCTTCTTTGACAAGATTGAAGATGTTCCAACTCAAGCCATTTCAATGGGAATTAAAAACATCTTGGATGCCAAGTCAATTATTCTCTTTGCTTACGGTGAGTCGAAAGCAGAAGCCGTTGCCGGAACAGTGTCTGGCCCAGTGACTGAGAATCTCCCAGCAAGTAGCCTCCAAAATCACCCTGATGTGACGATCATCGCAGATGCTGAAGCGCTCAGTTTACTTGAAAAATAAAAAGTATAAAAACCACTTGCTCTTTGGAGTGAGTGGTTTTTTACTTCAAATGTTCACTATCCTGCTAAAAGAAATTTTTCTGTAAATTCCCGTAACAGTTGTCGATATTTCTCATAAAAAGGTATCCAATAGAAAATTATTAAATGTCTGTAAACTGTGATATAATCGTATTGACTATTTTTTTATGATACTATACGATTTTTATTAAGACAGTCGATAGTTGTTGATGCTGGAAACCATGATATAACTGGCAATTCCTGACATGTGAAGAAAGGTTGAAATCCAGCCTGTTATATTTGGTAGAAGCATGGTGAGAGATAGAACGATTAAAAGGATATAAAATAGTTTTAATCCTAAATTGAAATTTTTCCATATACTAAACATATTCATCACCCCACCCGTTACAAAAGCATAGCCAATAGCAGAGATACCCGATGCCTGAATTTCTTGATTCTGTGTTAATATATGGAACACAATTGAAGATATTACCATAGCAGTAATAAAAACTAAAAATACATATTTTGATCCCCTTTTATACTCTAATAGCCCACCAAAAGGAAGTAACATTAAAGTATTTAAAACTAAATGAAACCATATAAACCATACTGGTGCTTCTTTACTTCCATGCATAAATGTACCACTAAAGTATTGCCAACAATAAATTGGCTTTGAATGAAATGCAAATAAGTCATACATTACACTTCCCAAAAAGGTAGTAAGAATTCCTAGCAATAAACAAATTACAACTAAAATACTGACCACAGGGCAAATTTTTATGATTCTTTTCATGTTATAGATTCACTTCTAAATAATACTAATTTTTGCTAATCAATATGTGCCACTATTATATCATTTCCATCTATAAATGTTAATCAATTTTAACAAGATTAAATAAGATTAAAATTGAAGATAATATAAGTTTATGGCAGTTTTTTCTTGACAATTATTCCTTTTACGTGTAAAATAGAATAGATCTTGAACTTGAAGGGAGTGAAAAAAATGTCTAAAACAGTAGTACGTAAGAATGAATCTCTTGACGACGCACTTCGTCGTTTCAAACGTGCGGTTACTAAAGCTGGTACTCTTCAAGAAACACGCAAACGTGAATTCTATGAAAAACCTTCTGTAAAACGTAAACGTAAATCAGAAGCAGCTCGTAAACGTAAAAAATTCTAATTAGAAATGAAAGGCTAGAGAAATCTAGTCTTTTTCTTTTAAATAAATACTACAAAGCCTGCAAAAATCTCAAATATCCTCCTACAATTTGATATAATAGAGAGAAGAACTCATTTGAAGGAGGAAATGATGTCGGTTTTAGTAAAAGAAGTGATTGAAAAGCTCAGACTAGACATTGTCTATGGCGAACCAGAATTACTTGAAAAGGAAATCAATACCGCGGACATTACGCGACCTGGTCTTGAAATGACGGGCTATTTTGACTATTATACGCCTGAGCGAATCCAGCTCTTGGGAATGAAGGAGTGGTCCTATCTCGTTTCGATGTCCTCTCATAACCGTTACCAAGTCTTGAAAAAAATGTTTCTACCTGAGACACCTGCGGTTATTGTTGCCCGTGGTTTGGTGGTTCCAGAGGAGATGCTAAAGGCAGCCAGAGAATGTAAGATTGCTATTTTAACTAGCCGTACGGCAACCAGTCGTTTATCTGGAGAGTTATCTAGTTATCTGGATTCACGTTTAGCAGAACGGACCAGTGTGCACGGGGTCTTGATGGATATCTATGGAATGGGTGTCTTGATTCAGGGCGATAGTGGCATCGGTAAGAGTGAGACAGGTCTAGAGCTTGTCAAACGTGGCCACCGCTTGGTAGCTGATGACCGGGTCGATATTTTTGCCAAGGATGAGATTACTCTTTGGGGTGAACCAGCTGAAATCTTGAGACACCTGATTGAAATTCGTGGGGTTGGGATTATCGATGTTATGAGCCTCTACGGTGCGAGTGCGGTCAAGGATTCTTCACAAGTCCAGCTGGCTGTTTACTTGGAAAACTATGATACACATAAGACCTTTGATCGTCTAGGAAATAATGCAGAGGAACTTGAAATTTCTGGCGTATCCATTCCTCGTATCCGTATCCCAGTTAAAACAGGTCGTAATATTTCTGTCGTGATTGAGGCAGCTGCCATGAATTATCGTGCCAAGGAAATGGGCTTTGATGCGACACGTTTGTTCGAAGAACGCTTGACAAATCTCATTGCTCAAAACGAGGTGCCTAATGCTTGATCCAATTGCTATTCATCTAGGCCCTCTAGCCATTCGTTGGTATGCCTTGTGTATTGTGACAGGCTTGATTCTTGCAGTTTATTTGACCATGAAAGAAGCGCCTAGAAAGAAGATCATACCAGACGATATTTTAGATTTCATCTTGATAGCCTTTCCCTTGGCTATTTTAGGAGCTCGTCTCTACTATGTCATTTTCCGTTTTGATTACTATAGTCAGAATTTGGGAGAGATTTTTGCCATTTGGAATGGTGGTTTGGCCATTTACGGTGGTTTGATAACTGGTGCCCTTGTACTTTATATCTTTGCTGATCGTAAACTCATCAATACTTGGGATTTTCTAGATATTGCGGCACCTAGCGTCATGATTGCCCAAAGTTTGGGTCGCTGGGGCAATTTCTTTAACCAAGAAGCTTATGGTGCAGCAGTGGATAATCTGGATTATCTACCTGGCTTTATCCGTGACCAGATGTATATTGAGGGGAGCTACCGTCAACCTACCTTCCTTTATGAGTCCCTATGGAATCTACTTGGATTTGCCTTGATTCTGATTTTTAGACGAAAATGGAAGAGCCTTAGACGAGGTCATATCACTGCCTTTTACTTGATTTGGTATGGTTTCGGTCGTATGGTCATCGAAGGTATGCGGACAGATAGCCTCATGTTCTTTGGCCTTCGAGTGTCTCAATGGCTTTCAGTTGTCCTTATCGGACTGGGTATTTTTATCATTCTATATCAAAATCGAAAGAAGGCCCCTTACTATATTTCAGAGGAGGAAAACTAAATGTTAGAAGTTGCATATATTCTTGTAGCCCTTGCTTTGATTGTATTTTTAGTGTATCTAATCATTACTGTACAAAAGCTTGGACGTGTTATCGATGAAACAGAGAAGACGATTAAAACCTTAACTTCAGATGTAGATGTGACCTTGCATCATACCAATGAATTGCTGGCTAAGGTCAATGTCTTGGCAGATGATATCAATGTCAAGGTGGCAACGATTGATCCACTCTTTAGTGCTGTTGCAGATTTATCTCTATCTGTTTCCGACCTCAATGACCATGCGCGTGTATTGAGTAAGAAAGCTTCATCAGCTGGTTCAAAAACATTTAAGACTGGTGCAAGTTTGTCAGCCCTTCGTCTTGCAAGTAAATTTTTCAAAAAATAAAAAAGGAGAATCCTTATGGGTAAACTATCCTCAATCCTTTTAGGAACCGTTTCAGGTGCAGCTCTTGCCTTGTTTTTAACAAGCGACAAGGGGAAACAAGTTTGCAGTCAGGCTCAAGATTTTCTAGATGATTTGAGAGAAGATCCTGAGTATGCCAAGGAGCAGGTCTGTGAAAAACTGACAGAAGTCAAGGAGCAAGCTACAGATTTTGTTCTTAAAACCAAAGAACAGGTTGAGTCAGGAGAAATCACTGTGGACAGCGTCCTTGCTCAAGCCAAATCATGTGCTCGTCAAGCGACAGAAGCATCAAAAGAACGATTCAATAATCTCAAGGAGCAATGGCAAGAAAAGGCCGAAACTCTTGATGAATCAGAAGAGATTGTTATTGACATAACAGAAGAATAAACCATCACCATCTCTGGACAGGCTAGTATCTGGGGATGGTGATTTTTTTCTCGTAGCGTGTCTTTGTGGTATAATAATTACTATGCAGAAAAAACCAACGTCAGCTTATGTGCACATCCCGTTTTGTACTCAGATTTGTTATTATTGTGACTTTTCAAAAGTTTTTATCAAGAATCAGCCGGTAGATAGTTATTTGGAACATCTGTTAGAAGAGTTTCAATCTTATGATATTCAAAAGTTGAGAACCCTCTATATCGGTGGTGGCACACCGACAGCTTTGTCAGCTTCTCAACTGGAAATGTTATTGAAGGGCTTGACTAAAAACTTGGACTTGTCTGTCTTAGAAGAGTTGACCATTGAAGCCAATCCAGGCGACTTGGATGCAGATAAGATAGCTGTTTTGAAAAACTCGGCTGTCAATCGTGTTTCACTAGGTGTGCAAACCTTTGACGACAAAATGCTGAAAAAGATTGGGCGCAGTCATTTAGAGAAAGATATTTATGAAAATATAGACCGCCTGAAACTGGCTGGTTTTGACAATATCTCTATAGACTTGATTTATGCACTGCCAGGTCAGACCATGGAGCAGGTCAAGGAAAATGTGGCTAAGGCTATTGGACTGGATATTCCCCATATGAGTTTGTATAGCTTGATTTTGGAAAATCATACGGTCTTTATGAACCGTATGCGACGAGGGAAATTGCCTCTGCCTAAGGAGGAACTGGAAGCGGAGATGTTTGAGTACATCATCGCAGAGCTGGAGCGAGCTGGTTTTGAGCATTATGAGATTTCCAATTTCTCCAAGCCTAGTTTTGAAAGTCGCCACAATCTCATGTACTGGGACAATGCTGAATACTATGGCATCGGTGCTGGGGCATCCGGCTATGTCAACGGAGTGCGCTATAAAAACCATGGTCCCATTCGTCATTATCTCAGCGCGGTTGAGGAAGGCAATGCTCGGATCATAGAAGAGCACCTGAGTCAAAAAGAGCGAATGGAAGAAGAAATGTTCCTAGGGCTCCGCAAGAAATCAGGGGTCTCCATGGCGCGATTTGAGGAAAAGTTTGGACGGTCTTTTGATGGACTTTATGGAGAAATTGTCAGAGACTTGGTTCAACAAGGTCTCATGCAAATAGATGGTGATCGCGTGCGCATGACAAAAAGAGGTCTCTTTTTAGGAGACACCGTAGCAGAACGATTTATTTTGGAGTAGGATGATGGGCTTAACTTATCAAATGAAAATGAAAATTCCTTTTGATATGGCTGATATGAACGGTCATATCAAGCTTCCAGATGTGATTTTGCTGTCTCTGCAAGTTTCAGGGATGCAGTCGATTGAGTTGGGAGTTAGTGATAAGGTCATTTTGGAGGACTATAATCTGGTCTGGATTATCACAGAATACGATATTGAGGTGGTTCGTTTGCCTCGCTTTGCGGAAGAAATTACCATCGAAACGGAAGCTTTGAGCTACAATCGACTCTTTTGCTATCGTCGTTTCACTATCTATGATGAAGCAGGTCAGGAACTCATCCACATGATGGCGACCTTTGTTCTCATGGACCGAGACAGTCGAAAAGTCCATGCGGTAGAACCCGAGATTGTGGCTCCTTACCAGTCTGAGTTTGATAAAAAGCTTATTCGTGGACCAAAGTATGCAAATCTAGAAGCGCCAATCAGCAAGGATTACCATGTTCGTTTTTACGACTTGGATATGAATGGTCATGTCAATAACAGTAAGTATCTGGACTGGATTTTTGAGGTTATGGGAGCTGATTTTTTGACCCAATATATTCCCAAGAAAATCAATCTCAAGTATGTCAAAGAAGTTCGACCAGGTGGGGTGATCACATCGTCTGTTGAACGGACTGGACTGGAAAGCAAGCATGTGATTACAAGCGACGGTGCGACTAATGCTCAAGCCATCATCACTTGGCAAGAAATGAAGAAGGATTAGAGAAAAATATGAAATATAAAGGCTATTTAATTGATTTAGACGGAACTATTTATAAGGGGAAGGATCGAATTCCAGCAGGAGAAGCTTTTGTCCATGAATTGCAAAAGCGGGATATCCCCTATCTTTTTGTGACCAACAATACAACCCGCACTCCAGAGAGTGTTCAGGAGATGCTGGCTCAGAATTTTAATATTGATACGCCTCTATCGACTGTCTACACAGCGACTTTGGCGACTATCGACTATATGAACGACTTGGGTCTTGAAAAGACCGTCTATGTCATCGGAGAAGCAGGGCTCAAGGAAGCCATCAAGGCGGCTGGTTATGTGGAAGATAAGGAAAATCCGGCCTATGTGGTAGTAGGCCTGGACTGGCAAGTTGACTATGAAAAATTTGCCACAGCAACTCTTGCCATTCAAAAGGGTGCTCACTTTATCGGAACCAATCCTGACCTCAACATCCCGACAGAACGCGGTCTTTTGCCAGGTGCTGGTTCACTGATTACCCTGCTTGAAGTAGCAACACGAGTGAAGCCTGTTTATATTGGAAAACCAAATGCTATCATTATGGATAAGGCGGTTGAGCACTTAGGTTTGGAACGTGAAGAGTTGATTATGGTTGGAGACAACTATCTGACGGATATCCGAGCAGGGATTGACAATGGCATTCCAACGCTCTTGGTGACAACAGGTTTTACCAAGGCAGAAGAAGTGGCAGACCTGCCAATCGCACCGACTCATGTGGTTTCTAGTCTTGCGGAGTGGAACTTTGATGAAGACTAAACTGACCTTTTGGAGCTCTATGCTCTTTCTCCTCTCCCTCTCAATCCTTCTGACTATCTATCTGGCTTGGATTTTTTATCCGCTGGAAATTCAGTGGCTGAATTTGACCAATCGGGTCTATCTAAAACCAGAAACAATTCAATATAACTTTCATATTTTGATGAATTACCTGACCAATCCTTTTAGTCAGGTCTTGCAGATGCCAGATTTTCGTTCGTCAGCAGCTGGTCTGCACCACTTTGCAGTGGTCAAGAACCTCTTTCACTTGGTGCAGCTAGTAGTTCTAGTGACACTACCAAGCTTCTATTTCTTTGCCAATAAGATTGTGAAAAAAGGCTTCTTGTCTCTCTTTTGTAAAAGTCTCCTAGCTCTAGTAGTCTTGCCTTTGCTGATTGGACTGGGAGGAGTTTTGATTGGTTTTGACCAATTTTTTACTCTTTTCCATCAAATTCTCTTTGTGGGAGATGATACCTGGCTTTTTGATCCAGCCAAGGATCCAGTGATTCTGATTTTGCCAGAGACCTTCTTCCTTCATACCTTCCTTCTCTTTTTTGCCCTCTATGAAAGCTTCTTTGTTTTTCTGTACCTGAAAAGTC
This sequence comes from Streptococcus mitis, assembly GCF_000722755.1. Lineage (GTDB taxonomy): Bacteria > Bacillota > Bacilli > Lactobacillales > Streptococcaceae > Streptococcus > Streptococcus mitis_CM. Next base: position 301,439 of record NZ_JPFY01000013.1, read on the forward strand.
GTAGGAAATAATACTAAAGATGTTCTTATTTTGAGTAAATAAGTTAGGTGTGTGATTCGAAACTATTGTCAAGAGTGAATTAACTAAATCTACCTTACCTCAATCGTTCGCAAACAGTCTATTTTTCTTGAAAAAATAGGCTTTTTTTCTAAAAATCTCTAGTCAAGCGCTTTATTTTTTTGTATAATAGAATTAGCAAAGTATAGATAAGAAGAGAAAAGCATGATTACACTATTTCTATCACCGAGCTGTACTTCATGTCGTAAGGCTAAGGCCTGGTTAGAAAAACATAAGGTGCCCTTTGAGGAGCACAATATTATGACCAGTCCCTTAACAAGAAAGGAATTGCAACACATCCTTTCCTTGACCGAAAATGGTACTGATGACATCATTTCAACTCGTTCAAAAATTTTTCAAAAATTGAATATTGATGTAGAGAGTATTTCGGTATCGGAATTGCTTCATTTGATTGAGCAGTATCCTAGTCTTTTGCGTCGTCCAATTATTATCGATGCCAAACGCATGCAAATCGGTTTTAATGAAGATGAGATTCGTGCTTTTCTCCCTCGTAGTTACCGTAAGCAAGAACTAAAAGAAGCAAGAATGAGGGCTGGTATTAGTTAATGAACAAACAGTATAGTTACCCACTAGATTTGTCGTGGAGCACTGAAGAACTTGCTTCAGTGCTTTCTTTTTTTAATGATGTTGAAGCTGCCTATGAAGGCAAGGTAGAGGTTCAAAAGTTACTGGACTCCTATAAGGGATTCAAGGCGATCGTGCCAACCAAGAGCGAAGAAAAACGTTTGGGCCGAGAATTTGAAACGGTTAGTGGCTATTCGCTTTATCGAGCGGTTCAGGCTGCCAAGGAAAAAGGGGAAGGGAAGATTTCTCTTGGAAAGTAAATTTGAATTTGCCAAAGAGCTTGTCAAGAAGGCGGGCCAGTACATTCTTGACCATATGCAGGAAGATTTGCAAGTTGAGACCAAAACCTCTCCGACAGACTTGGTGACCAGACTGGACAAGGAAGTTCAGGAGCTATTGGTCGGTGAGATTTTGTCTCGTTATCCTGAGGATAAGATTTGTGCTGAAGAAGGGTGTCTGCGAGCCTCGGTTCAAGAGGGCAAGGTTTGGGTCATTGATCCGATTGATGGGACCAATAACTTTGTAGCCCAGCAGGAAGATTTTGCTGTTATGATGGCTTATTTTGAAAATGGTCAAGGCCAGTTTGGTCTCATTTATGATGTGGTCAAAGGGGATTGTTACCACGGTGGTGGGGAATTTCCAGTTTGTCTAAATGATAAGCCCCTAGCTCCCTTTAAAGCAAAACCACTTGGAGATTTTCTCATTGCAGGGAATAGTGGTATGTTGGAAACCAATGAATGGGGCTTGGCTGATTTGGGTCGAGCTGTCCTAGGTGTACGTGTCTATGGGAGTGCAGCCATTAGTTTTGCCAAGATTTTGTCAGGGCGTTTGTTGACCTATGTCACTTATCTGCAACCATGGGATTATGCTGCGGCTAGTATTTTAGGGGAAAGTCTGGGCTATCGGGTTGTGACTCTATCTGGTGAGGCTCCTGATTTTCAAACCAGACAGCCGGTCATGATGCTACCTCTTGAGATGCAGGAGGAAATTCAGTCCTATATTTACGAAAGGAAAAGAACTTAAATGCAATTTCCAGAAGGATTTGTTGAAAAATATGAAGAGATACTAGGAGATGAGGCAAGAGATTTTCTTGCCTCTTTTGAGGAGGAAGCGGTTTCGGCTTTTCGGGTCAATCCTTTAAAAGAAGCGCCAGTTTTCTTTCCTAATGCCATTCCTCAAACTCCTTGGGGACATTATGGGAAGGTTTCAGGGAAATCGCCTGAGCATGCTACTGGTTTAGTTTATTCGCAAGAACCTGCTGCCCAGATGGTGGCTCAGGTAGCCCAGCCCAGTCCTGGTATGAAGGTTTTGGACTTGGCAGCTGCACCGGGTGGAAAATCAACTCAGCTGGCAGCCTATCTAGCAGGGGAGGGTCTCCTTGTTTCCAATGAAATTTCAAGCAAACGGGCTAAGATTTTAGTAGAAAACATGGAGCGCTTTGGAGCGACAAATGTCGTGGTGACCAATGAATCTGCTGACCGCTTGGCCAAGGTTTTTAAAGGCTATTTTGACCTCATTGTCCTTGATGCTCCTTGCTCTGGTGAAGGGATGTTTCGTAAGCAACCAGATGCTATGGACTATTGGAGCTTAGATTATCCGAGTCAATGTGCTAGTTTGCAAAGAGAAATTCTGGAAGATGCAGTAACCATGTTAGCTCAAGGTGGTCGTCTGGTTTATTCTACCTGTACCTGGGCACCCGAGGAAAATGAAGAAATAGTCAATTGGCTACTGGAAGAGTATGATTTTGATTTGTTGCCAGTAGAGCATATCAATGGAATGGTAGCTGGAATTGACCTGACAGAAACGGCTCGTATGTACCCACATCATTTTAAGGGAGAGGGGCAATTTGTAGCCCATTTGCAATTTAAAGGTGAAAATCCAGTTCCTAAATTTAAGGCAAGTAAGAGCAATCTCAGCCGAGAACAAGTTGCCTTGTGGCAGGAATTTGCCCAAAAACATTTGAAGGTCAATCTAAGGGGTATCTTGCAGACTTTTGGAGACCAGCTTTATCTCTTGCCAGAACTTTTGCCAGATTTAGGGAAACTCAAGATTGCTCGCAATGGCCTGCATCTGGGTACCTTTAAGAAGAAACGCTTTGAGCCTAGTTTTGCTCTTGGTCTAGCCTTGAAACCGAGTCAGGTCAAGCAGTCAGTTGAAATTGACCAAGAAGCGTTTGTAAAGTATGTGGCTGGAGAAACTGTTCAATTGGCGGAAAGTCTGCCAAATGGTTGGTACCAAGTTTTGGTTAAAGGAAATGGCTTGGGCTTTGCTAAGGTGACGGGAAATGTTTTGAAAAATTATTTTCCAAAAGGCCTCAGATTCAAGTGAAAATGCTAGTCAAAGTAGCTTGTCTATGTTATAGTGGAAGTATGGATTTTTTTCAAATTGTCTTTCATTTTAAGTCAAAATTGGTGGAGATGGTAACTAAGCAAATTTCTAGTTAAACCAAGCTAATACTCTTCGAAAATCAAATTCAAACCGCGTCAACGTCGCCTTGCCGTACTCAAGTACAGCCTGCGGCTAGTTTCCTAGTTTGCTCTTTGATTTTCATTGAGTATAAGAACTTTAGTTGGCTCCCAATTTTAAAAAAGAAAAACATAAATAAATAGTTGAAAAAATTCACAGCATTCACCATTATTTTCAAGGAGAAAAACAGTGAAAAAAAGGAAAAAACTCGCTCTATCCCTCGCAGCTCTTTTGCTCGCAGGTTCTTTGGCGGGATGTGCTAGCTGGATTGATCGTGGAGAATCCATGACAGCTGTTGGCTCAACGGCTCTTCAGCCCTTGGTCGAAGCAGCAGCAGATGAATTTGGCTCTATGCACGTTGGAAAAACAGTCAACGTTCAAGGTGGAGGATCTGGTACAGGTTTGTCTCAGGTTCAGTCTGGAGCCGTTGATGTAGGAAATTCAGACGTATTTGCCGAGGAAAAAGACGGTATCAACGCATCCGCTCTAGTGGATCATAAGGTAGCCGTAGCGGGCTTGGCGGTAATTGTAAACAAGGAAGTTGATGTTGAAAATCTGACAACTGAACAACTCCGTAGCATCTTCACAGGTCAAGTGACCAACTGGAAAGAAGTCGGTGGGAAAGACCTAGCCATTTCCATTATCAACCGCGCGGCAAGTTCAGGTTCACGTGCAACCTTTGATAGTGTTATCATGGATGGTCAATCTGCCGTGCAGAGTCAAGAACAGGATTCAAATGGGATGGTTAAAAACATTGTTTCTCAGACACCAGGAGCCATTTCTTACCTAGCCTTTGCCTATGTGGATGACTCGGTTAAACGCATGAAGTTGAATGGCTATGAGCCGATTGCAGAAAATGTTACAACCAATAACTGGCCTTTGTGGTCTTATGAACACATGTATACCCTAGGTCAACCAAATGAATTGGTGGCAGAATTTCTCAACTTTGTCCTCTCTGATGAAGCGCAAAGTGGAATCGTTAAGGGAATGGGCTATATTTCTGTCAAGGAAATGAAGGTTGAAAAAGATGCTGTCGGAACGGTGACAGCACTAGAAGGGAGTCAATAATGAATCAAGAAGAATTAGCTAAAAAATTGCTTTCTCCCTCAAAGAACTCTCGTCTAGAGAAACTAGGGAAAGGCTTGACCTTTGCCTGTCTGTCTTTGATTGTCATCATTGTGGCTATGATTTTGATTTTCGTAGCCCAAAAAGGTTTGTCGACTTTCTTTGTCAATGGGGTCAACATCTTTGATTTCCTATTTGGCCAAACTTGGAATCCTTCAGGTAAACAATTTGGTGCCCTTCCTATGATTTTGGGTTCCTTTATTGTCACAATCCTATCAGCCCTTATCGCAACTCCTTTTGCCATTGGTGCGGCAGTATTTATGACAGAGGTCTCACCAAAAGGTGCTAGAATCTTGCAACCAGCTATTGAATTACTTGTCGGGATTCCTTCAGTCGTATATGGATTTATCGGTTTGCAGGTCGTAGTTCCCTTTGTCCGCAGTGTCTTTGGTGGAACTGGTTTTGGGATTTTGTCAGGGATTTTCGTTCTCTTTGTCATGATTTTACCGACGGTAACCTTTATGACAACGGATAGCTTGCGTGCGGTGCCTCGTCACTACCGCGAAGCTAGTTTGGCTATGGGAGCTACTCGTTGGCAAACCATCTGGCGTGTGACTTTGAAGGCAGCGCGTTCAGGGATTTTTACAGCAGTGGTCTTTGGGATGGCGCGTGCCTTTGGTGAGGCCTTGGCCATTCAGATGGTAGTTGGAAACTCAGCCGTTGTCCCAACTTCATTGACAACACCTGCTGCGACCTTGACCTCTGTGTTGACCATGGGTATTGGAAATACGGTTATGGGAACAGTTGACAATAACGTTCTCTGGTCACTGGCCTTAGTCTTGCTTTTGATGAGTTTGGCCTTCAACAGTGTGATTAAATTGATTACGAAAGAAAGAGGAAAGAAAAACTATGCACGCTAAGAAATTAGATAAAATTGCAACAGCTGTCCTCTACTCAATTGCAGGAATTATCGTTGCCATCTTGGCATCCTTGATTCTTTATATCTTGGTTCGTGGTTTGCCCCACATCTCTTGGTCTTTCTTGACTGGCAAATCCTCTTCTTACCAAGCAGGTGGAGGGATTGGAATTCAGCTCTATAATTCCTTCTTCCTTCTGGTTATTACCTTGATTATTTCTGTGCCCTTGTCTATGGGGGCTGGGATTTTCCTAGCTGAATATGCCAAGAAAGGTCCTGTGACCAATTTTGTCAGAACCTGTATTGAAATCTTGTCTTCACTGCCATCAGTGGTTGTGGGTCTCTTTGGTTACTTGATCTTTGTAGTTCAGTTTGAGTATGGATTTTCAATCATTTCAGGTGCCTTGGCCTTGACGGTCTTTAACCTGCCTCAGATGACTCGTAATGTTGAGGACAGCTTGAAACACGTTCACCATACGCAACGTGAGGCTGGTTTAGCCCTTGGGATTTCTCGTTGGGAGACAGTTGTCCATGTCGTCATTCCAGAAGCCCTACCAGGTATTGTGACGGGGGTTGTCTTGGCCTCTGGTCGTATCTTTGGTGAGGCTGCGGCTCTTATCTATACAGCAGGACAATCCGCTCCAGCCCTTGACTGGTCTAACTGGAATATTCTCAGTGTGACCAGCCCAATCTCTATCTTCCGTCAAGCAGAAACCTTGGCTGTCCACATCTGGAAAGTCAATAGTGAAGGTACCATTCCAGATGGAACCATTGTATCAGCAGGTTCTGCAGCCGTGCTCCTCATCTTTATCCTCATCTTTAACTTTGGAGCCCGTAAACTCGGAAGCTACCTACATAAGAAATTAACCGCTGCCTAAAGGAGAAGCCATGTCAAAATATAATTGGGATGAAAAGCATATCATCACCTTTCCTGAAGAGAAAGTGGCCCTCTCTACTAAGGATTTACATGTTTACTACGGTAAAAATGAATCTATTAAGGGCATCGATATGCAATTTGAAAAGAATAAAATTACAGCCTTAATTGGCCCTTCTGGTTCAGGGAAATCAACCTACCTCCGCAGTCTCAATCGTATGAATGATACCATTGATATTGCCAAGGTCACAGGTCAAATCCTCTACCAAGGGATTGATGTTAACCGTCCAGAAATCAACGTTTATGAAATGCGCAAGCATATCGGGATGGTCTTCCAACGACCAAATCCCTTTGCTAAGTCTATCTACCGCAACATCACTTTTGCCCATGAACGTGCAGGGGTTAAGGACAAGCAAGTCTTGGATGAAATTGTAGAAACCTCTCTTCGTCAAGCTGCCCTTTGGGACCAGGTCAAAGACGATTTGCACAAGTCAGCCTTGACCCTATCAGGTGGTCAGCAGCAACGTCTCTGTATCGCTCGTGCTATTTCGGTCAAACCAGATATCCTCTTGATGGATGAGCCTGCGTCTGCCTTGGATCCGATTGCGACAGCTCAGCTGGAAGAAACCATGCTGGAGTTGAAGAAGGATTTTACCATTATCATCGTGACCCACAGTATGCAGCAGGCTGCGCGTGCTAGTGACTACACAGGATTTTTCTACTTGGGTGACTTGATCGAGTACGATAAGACCTCTAATATTTTCCAAAATGCCAAACTACAGTCAACCAATGACTACGTAACAGGACACTTTGGATAGAAAGGAAACAGTATGACAGAAGCGATTTTACAGGTGTCAGACCTGTCCGTTTACTACAATCAAAAAAAGGCCTTGAATAGTGTTTCCCTATCTTTCCAACCCAAGGAAATTACAGCCTTGATCGGTCCATCTGGATCAGGGAAATCAACCCTCCTAAAGGCTATCAACCGCATGGGGGATCTTAATCCAGAGGTAACCACAACTGGTTCAGTGGTTTATAACGGCCACAACATTTACAGCCCGCGTACAGATACAGTTGAATTGCGGAAGGAAATCGGTATGGTTTTCCAACAACCAAACCCCTTCCCTATGTCTATCTACGAAAATGTTGTTTACGGGCTTCGTATCAATGGAGTGAAGGACAAGCAGGTTCTAGATGAGGCGGTTGAAAAAGCCTTGCAACGAGCTTCTATCTGGGATGAGGTCAAGGATCGCCTGCATGATTCAGCTATCGGGCTTTCAGGCGGACAACAGCAACGTGTCTGCGTTGCCCGTGTCTTGGCAACTAGTCCTAAAATCATTCTCTTGGATGAACCGACTTCAGCTCTGGACCCTATCTCGGCTGGTAAGATTGAGGAAACCTTGTATGCTCTAAAAGATAAATACACCATGCTCTTGGTTACGCGTTCCATGCAACAAGCCTCTCGTATCTCTGACAAGACAGGATTTTTCCTAGATGGAGATTTGATTGAGTTTAACGATACTAAGAAGATGTTCCTCAACCCACAACACAAGGAAACAGAAGATTATATTTCAGGAAAATTTGGATAAGGAGATAAATGATGTTACGTTCTCAATTTGAAGAAGATTTGGAGAAATTGCACAACCAGTTCTATGCAATGGGACAAGAAGTGCTATCCCAAATCAATCGGACAGTGCGTGCCTTTGTTACGCATGACCGTGATTTGGCCAAGGAAGTCATCGAAGACGATGCAGAAGTGAACGAATACGAAGTGAAATTGGAAAAGAAATCATTTGAAATGATTGCCCTTCAACAACCCGTTTCTCAGGACTTGCGTACTGTTTTGACAGTCTTGAAGGCTGTATCTGACTTGGAACGTATGGGTGACCATGCCGTTTCCATTGCCAAGGCGGCAATTCGTATGAAGGGGGAGCAACGCATCCCAGCTGTTGAAGAAGAAATAAAGAGAATGGGTCGCGATGTCAAGAACTTCGTCGAAGCAGCCCTTGAACTCTATCTCAATGGTTCAGTAGATCAGGCCTATGAAGTAGCAGCAATGGATGAAAAAATCAACCATTACTTTGATAGCATTCGTGACTTGGCTACAGAAGAAATCAAGAAAAATCCTGATGCCATTGTTACAGGTCGTGATTATTTCCAAGTGATTGCCTTCTTGGAACGTATTGGAGACTATGCCAAGAATATCTGTGAATGGGTTGTTTACTTTGAAACAGGTAAGATTGTCGAACTATAAAATAGAGTCATTCTGTATAAAAAGGAGCTTGAAATCAATAGATAGCTCCTTTTTTGAATGAAAAAAATATTTTTAAGATAAAAATTCAAAAAAACACTTGACAAGCAACTTGGATAGAGTTATAATTATACAAAATTAACAGAGAGGTCGTTTATTTATGAAATCGAAAAAATGGATATTTGTTTTATGTAGCTTTCTTGCAAGTTTCTTCTTAGTGGCTTGCCAGTCGGGTTCTAATGGTTCTCAGTCAGCTGTTGAGGCCATTAAGCAAAAGGGGAAATTAGTTGTGGCGACTAGTCCTGACTATGCACCTTTTGAATTCCAATCCTTAGTTGACGGGAAAAATCAGGTAGTCGGTGCGGATATTGATATGGCCCAAGCTATCGCTGATGAACTTGGGGTGAAATTGGAAATCTCAAGCATGAGTTTTGACAATGTTTTGACCAGTCTTCAAACTGGGAAGGCTGACCTAGCAGTTGCAGGAATTAGTGCTACTGATGAGAGAAAAGAAGTCTTTGATTTTTCAATCCCTTACTATGAAAACAAGATTAGTTTCTTGGTTCGTAAGTCTGATGTAGAAAAATACAAGGATTTAACTAGCCTTGAAAGTGCTAATATTGCAGCCCAAAAAGGGACTGTTCCAGAAGCTATGGTCAAGGAACAATTGCCAAAAGCTCAATTGACTTCCCTAACCAATATGGGTGAAGCTGTCAATGAATTGCAGGCTGGAAAAGTAGATGCTGTTCACATGGATGAGCCTGTTGCCCTTAGCTATGCTGCTAAAAACGCCGACTTAGCTGTCGCAACTGTCAGCTTGAAGATGAAGGACGGCGAAGCTAATGCAGTTGCCCTTAGAAAAAATAGTGCTGATTTAAAAGAAGTGGTGGACAAGGTCATCCAAAAACTCAAGGATGACGGTACCTACCAAAAATATCTTGAAAAAGCGGCAACCTTAACAGAAGTTGAAGAATAATACTCAATGAAAATCAAAGAGCAAACTAGGAAGCTAGCCGCAAGCTGTACTTGAGTACGGTAAGGCGACGCTGACGTGGTTTGAATTTGATTTTCGAAGAGTATAAGAAAAAAGCAGAGTTGGAAGTCAATCCAATTCTGCTTTTAAATAGTCTAAAACATTTTCCAGATTGTCTAAGGACACCTTGGCAAATTGATAAGGACAGGTGCTTAAATAGGCCTCTTCAAAGAAGTCTAAGCCCAGTTGACTGTGTTTGAGACTGGCGATTTTAGGATACTGTCTGAGGTCTAGTAATAAACCATCGTGAAGGGGGAAATGAGGAAGGGGACAAGGGGTGTTAGCTAGTCTTTCCTCGATTTGTTTTTGGTAGTCTTCCTGATTGGACAAGCGAGCTAGCCGATTTTTCTCAAATAATTGACTGTCAATATAGAGTGACAGGGCCTTTTGCATGATGAGGTTGCTGTCGTAGTCTAGGATATTTTTGTAGGCCACAAAGGCTTCTTTGATAGCATTTGGCAGAATGAGTGCTGTTATCCGCAGGGCTGGAAAGAGGCTGGTTGAGAAGGACTTGATATAAATGACGCGCTCCTCTGTATCTAGATAGTGGAAGGTCTGGCCCTTCTTGGAGTCCAAATCCCCCAGATAGTCGTCCTCTACGATATAGACCCCATACTTGGCAGCTAAGTCAAGAATAGCCCGTTTGTCCTGCTCTGAATAGGAATGCCCCAGAGGATAGTGAAAACGAGGAATGGTATAGAAAAACTTAATTTTTCCTGCTTTGAAGTGGCCTTCCAGTTCCTCCAAGTCAATCCCATCAATGCCTCGTTCGATCGTTTGATAGTCTAATCCTTGAGCAATCAAGAGGCGATTCATCCGATGATAGGTCGGTTGTTCCACCAAGATTTCCTTGGCTTGGCTAGGAAAGGATATTTGAGAGAGGATAAACAAGGCTTGTTGGGTTCCAGAAGTCAATACCAGTTGGTCTGCCTTGCAGTAGAGGGCTTGGTCAAAGAGGAGTTTATGAACAGATTGTCTGAGCTCTTCAAGACCTTCTTGGTTGTCATAGTAGTTGAAGAGGTAGTTTTCCCGGCCAATCAAGGTTTCATTGATACAGAGTCGGAAATCGTCATAGGCACTGGCATGTTCGTCAGTGACTTCGATTTCTAGATCCTGGTGTTGCCCTTGTTCTAGGACATAGTAACCACTCTGAGGCTTGGCATAGAGGTATTGTTCGTGCCGTAATTCCAACAGGGCCCTCTGGATGGTGTCCTTGCTACAGTGAAAGTCAAGGCTCAGTTGACGGATAGAAGGCAGACGACTTCCCGTCGGAAATCGTCCAGACTCAATGCCGTTTTTCAGATAGGAAACGACCTCTTGGTACTTGCTTTGTTTCTTCATTCCAAACCTCCCTTGATTTTGTTACATTGTACCCTTTTTTTCTTTCTTGGCAATGTCTAGGGTGTTTCTCTCGTTCACATCTAAGGCCAAATGTGGTATACTTAGGAGTAAGATTTATAGAATAACAGATAAGAAAGTGAATGGATAAGAACGTGCAGGAACCAGTGAAATTATTTCAATACAATACCCTTGGAGCCTTGATGGCAGGCCTTTATGGTGGTACCATGACAGTAGGAGAATTGCTAGAGCATGGTGACCTTGGTTTGGGAACCTTGGATTCCATTGATGGGGAATTGATTGTATTGGATGGCAAGGCCTACCAGGCCAAAGGCTCAGGAGATCAGCCAGAAATTGTGGAAGTATCACCAGATGCCCTTATTCCTTATGCAGCAGTAGTACCGCATCAGGCAGAGGTCATTTTCCGCCAGCGCTTTGAGATGACAGACAAGGAATTGGAAGAGCGAATCGAGTCTTATTATGATGGGGAAAATCTTTTCCGCTCTATCAAGATTCGCGGGGAATTTTCACATATGCATGTGCGTATGATTCCCAAGTCGACACCAGATACCAAGTTTGCTGAGGTCGCAACCCATCAACCTGAATATCGTCGAGACAATGTAGCAGGAACCATCGTTGGTTTCTGGACGCCAGAGATTTTCCATGGAGTCAGTGTGGCAGGCTATCATCTACACTTCATCTCAGATGATTTGACCTTCGGTGGGCATGTCATGGACTTTGTCATCAAGGAAGGGATTATCGAGGTGGGAGCGGTTGACCAGTTGGACCAACGTTTTCCAGTCCAAGATCGTCAATACTTGTTTGCTAAGTTCAATGTTGACGAGATGAAAAAAGATATTGAAAAGGCGGAATAGGAGAAGAAAATGACCATTCATATCATTATTACCATGTTGCTGTTGCTGGCTTTCTTGATAGGAAGCATTTGGTATGCCAAAAAGAAACACCAGATTAATCTAGCTGTCTTGGGCTTGGGGGCTGTTGCCTTCTTTGTCTCTTCACAGATTTTGGAAAAACTGGTGCATATCTTGGTTTTACATCCTCAAAAAGACGGTAGTATTGCCCTCTTACAAGACCATCCGCTTGTCTATATCATCTATGGCCTAGCCATGGCAGCATTTTTTGAGGAAACGGCTCGCCTTGTTTTCTTCAAATGGTTGGAGAAAAAGAGAAGTTTGGAAAAGGCAGATGCCTTGGCTTATGGATTGGGGCATGGTGGTTTGGAGTTGATTTTCCTAGGTCTTACTAGTTTGATTAATCTCTACATCGTTCTCTCAGCAGTTCAAACGCAAAATCCACAGGTTATGCAATTGCTGTCTGAAAATATGTTGAAAACTATTCAGTCGCTATCAGCCTGGCAGATTTATTTGCTTGGTTTTGAGAGAATCTTGGCGCTAGGTTTCCAATTACTCTTGACTGTTTGGGTTTACCAAGCTGTTCGCCAGAAGAAATGGATTTATCTCCTAGTGGCCTATGGACTACATGCCTTCTTTGACCTGGCACCATCTCTTGCCCAAGTTGGCTGGTTGACCAATCCAGTCTTAGTTGAAGTTGTCCTAGCAATTGAACTTGTTCTAGTCGCCTATGGAACAAAGGCTATCTTTTGCAAAAAATCATAAAAAGAGGGGAAACCTCTTTTTTTGTTTAAAATAAGCTCAAGATTTTTTTAGGGTCGTCAAATGGTCTTAAAAATGGTATAATGGAATGAATTTTGTAAAAGGAAGAGTGTCATGTCAGTAAAAGAAAAAATGCTTGAAATCTTAGAAGGGATTGATATCCGTTTTAAAGAACCCTTGCATAGCTATAGTTATACAAAAGTAGGTGGAGAGGCTGATTATCTGGTCTTTCCACGAAATCGTTTTGAGTTGGCTCGCGTTGTCAAATTTGCCAATCAAGAAAATATCCCTTGGATGGTTCTTGGCAATGCCAGCAATATCATCGTTCGTGATGGTGGGATTCGTGGATTTGTCATCTTGTGTGACAAGCTCAATAATGTTTCCGTTGATGGCTATACCATTGAAGCTGAAGCAGGGGCTAACTTGATTGAAACAACTCGCATTGCCCTCCGTCATAGTTTGACTGGTTTTGAGTTTGCTTGTGGCATTCCAGGAAGCGTCGGTGGTGCTGTCTTTATGAATGCGGGTGCCTATGGTGGCGAGATTGCTCACATCTTGCAGTCTTGTAAGGTCTTGACAAAGGATGGAGAAATCGAGACCCTGTCTGTCAAGGATTTGGCTTTTGGTTACCGCCATTCAGCCATTCAGGAGTCTGGTGCAGTTGTCTTGTCAGCTAAATTTGCCCTTGCTCCAGGAAGCCATCAGGTTATCAAGCAAGAAATGGACCGCTTGACGCACCTACGTGAACTCAAGCAACCTTTGGAATATCCATCTTGTGGCTCGGTCTTTAAGCGTCCAGTCGGGCATTTTGCAGGTCAATTAATTTCAGAAGCTGGCTTGAAAGGCTATCGTATCGGTGGCGTAGAAGTCTCAGAAAAACACGCAGGATTTATGATTAATGTTGCTGACGGAACGGCTAAAGACTACGAGGACTTGATTGAGTCTGTGATCGAAAAAGTCAAGGAACACTCTGGCGTTACTCTTGAGAGAGAAGTCCGTATTTTAGGTGAAAGCAAGTAGGAAGCTGTAGTTGAAAAGCTGCTGCTATGTCATGGAAAGGGGGTGAAAGCCTATCGTCAGTGCAGAAGAATGTAGGCAGTTCAATCTCCTACACGAGGTAGTAGCGGCCTGACAGAGCCTTGATCTGTTAATCTATGAAAAAGAAGGAATAAATGACAATTGAAAAAACCAATTATTGAATTCAAAAATGTCTCTAAAGTTTTTGAAGACAGCAACACCAAGGTTCTCAAAGATATCAACTTTGAGTTGGAAGAAGGGAAATTCTATACCCTTCTAGGTGCATCTGGTTCAGGAAAATCAACTATCCTAAACATCATTGCAGGTTTACTGGATGCGACGACAGGAGATATTTTACTGGACGGTGTCCGAATCAATGACATTCCAACCAACAAGCGAGACGTCCATACGGTCTTCCAATCCTATGCCTTGTTTCCACATATGAATGTGTTTGAAAATGTTGCCTTTCCGCTCCGCTTGCGCAAGATTGACAAGAAAGAAATCGAGAAACGCGTAGCGGAAGTTCTCAAGATGGTTCAGTTGGAAGGTTACGAAAAACGTTCCATTCGTAAACTCTCTGGAGGACAACGTCAGCGTGTGGCTATTGCCCGTGCCATTATCAACCAACCCCGTGTGGTTTTGTTGGACGAGCCTTTGTCAGCGTTGGACTTAAAATTACGAACAGATATGCAGTACGAACTGCGTGAACTGCAACAACGATTGGGCATTACCTTTGTCTTTGTCACTCACGATCAGGAAGAAGCCCTGGCTATGAGTGACTGGATTTTCGTTATGAATGATGGCGAGATTGTCCAGTCTGGAACACCTGTGGATATCTACGATGAGCCGATCAATCACTTTGTTGCCACCTTTATCGGTGAGTCAAATATCTTGCCAGGAATCATGATTGAGGACTACTTGGTTGAGTTCAACGGCAAACGCTTTGAAGCGGTCGATGGTGGGATGAAGCCAAATGAACCTGTTGAGGTCGTGATTCGTCCAGAGGACTTGCGGATTACCCTTCCTGAAGAAGGCAAGCTCCAAGTTAAGGTGGATACCCAGCTCTTCCGTGGGGTGCACTATGAAATTATCGCCTATGACGAACTTGGAAATGAATGGATGATCCACTCAACTCGTAAGGCCATCGTGGGTGAGGAAATCGGTCTGGACTTTGAACCAGAAGATATTCACATCATGCGTCTCAACGAAACTGAAGAAGAGTTCGATGCTCGTATCGAGGAGTACGTGGAAATCGAAGAGCAAGAAGCAGGTCTGATTAATGCAATCGAGGAGGAAAGAGATGAAGAAAACAAGCTCTAAACTCTTTGTAGTGCCCTACATGCTCTGGATTGCCCTCTTTGTCCTGGCACCCTTGGTCTTGATTTTCGGACAATCCTTTTTCAATATCGAAGGACAATTCAGTTTAGAAAACTATAAATCTTACTTTGCGTCACAAAACTTGACTTATCTCAAAATGAGTTTCAACTCTGTACTTTATGCAGGAATTGTGACCTTTGTAACCTTGCTTATCAGCTATCCAACAGCCCTCTTTTTGACCCGTCTCAAGCACCGTCAACTTTGGCTCATGCTGATTATCCTGCCGACTTGGATCAATTTGCTCCTTAAGGCCTATGCCTTTATCGGGATTTTTGGTCAAAATGGCTCTATTAACCAATTTTTGGAATTCATCGGAATCGGTTCACAACAGTTGCTCTTTACCGATTTCTCCTTTATCTTTGTCGCAAGCTACATCGAGCTTCCCTTTATGATTTTGCCGATTTTTAATGTCTTGGACGATATGGATAACAATCTTATCAATGCCAGCTATGACCTCGGTGCGACCAAGTGGGAGACTTTCCGTCATGTCATCTTCCCTCTGTCTATGAACGGAGTGAGAAGTGGGGTCCAATCTGTCTTTATCCCCAGCTTAAGTCTCTTCATGCTGACGCGTTTGATTGGTGGGAACCGTGTTATTACGCTGGGAACGGCTATTGAACAGAATTTCCTAACCAATGACAACTACGGTATGGGTTCAACCATCGGTGTAATTCTCATCTTGACCATGTTCATCACCATGTGGGTGACCAAGGAAAGGAGAGAACGATGAAAAAATTTGCCAATCTATATCTGGGCCTGGTCTTTCTTGTCCTCTACCTGCCAATTTTTTACTTGATTGGCTATGCTTTTAATGCAGGCAACGACATGAATAGCTTTACAGGCTTTAGCTTGAGCCATTTTAAAACCATGTTTGGTGATGGTCGCCTTATGTTGATTGTGACTCAGACCTTTTTCTTGGCCTTTCTGTCAGCCTTGATAGCGACCATTATCGGGACTTTTGGAGCTATTTACATCTACCAGTCTCGTAAGAAGTACCAAGAAGCCTTTCTTTCACTCAATAATATCCTCATGGTTGCGCCTGATGTTATGATTGGTGCCAGCTTCTTGATTCTCTTTACCCAACTCAAGTTCTCACTTGGCTTTTTGACCGTTCTATCTAGTCACGTCGCCTTCTCCATCCCTATCGTGGTCTTGATGGTCTTGCCTCGTCTCAAGGAAATGAACGGCGACATGATTCATGCGGCTTACGACTTGGGAGCCAGTCAATTTCAGATGTTCAAGGAAATCATGCTTCCTTACCTGACACCGTCTATCATTGCAGGTTATTTCATGGCCTTCACCTATTCGCTAGATGACTTTGCCGTGACCTTCTTCGTAACGGGAAATGGCTTTTCAACCCTGTCAGTCGAGATTTACTCTCGTGCTCGCAAGGGGATTTCGCTAGAAATCAATGCCCTGTCTGCCCTTGTCTTTCTCTTTAGTATTATCCTAGTGGTTGGTTATTACTTTATCTCACGTGAGAAGGAGGAGCAAGCATGAAAAAACTCTATTCATTTTTAGCAGGAATTGTAGCCATTATCCTCGTCTTATGGGGAATTGCGACTCATCTAGACAGTAAAATCAATAGCCGAGATAGTCAAAAATTGGTTATCTACAACTGGGGAGACTATATTGATCCTGAACTCTTGACTCAGTTTACAGAAGAGACAGGAATCCAAGTCCAGTATGAGACCTTTGACTCCAACGAAGCCATGTACACCAAGATCAAGCAGGGTGGAACGACCTACGATATTGCCATTCCTAGTGAATACATGATTAACAAGATGAAGGACGAAGACCTCTTGGTACCACTTGATTATTCAAAACTTGAAGGTCTTGAAAATATCGGACCAGAGTTCCTCAACCAGTCCTTTGACCTGGGTAATAAATTCTCTATCCCTTACTTCTGGGGAACCTTGGGAATTGTTTACAATGAGACCATGGTCGATGAAGCGCCTGAGCATTGGGATGACCTCTGGAAACCAGAGTATAAGAACTCTATCATGCTCTTTGATGGGTCGCGTGAGGTATTGGGGTTAGGTCTCAACTCTCTGGGCTACAGCCTCAACTCCAAGGATACCCAGCAGTTGGAAGAGACAGTGGATAAGCTCTATAAACTGACTCCAAATATCAAGGCTATTGTGGCGGACGAAATGAAGGGCTACATGATTCAGAACAACGCTGCTATCGGCGTGACCTTCTCTGGTGAAGCCAGCCAAATGCTGGAGAAAAATGAAAATCTACGCTATGTGGTTCCGACTGAGGCCAGTAACCTTTGGTTTGACAATATGGTCATTCCCAAAACAGTCAAAAACCAAGATGCAGCCTATGCCTTTATCAACTTTATGTTGAAACCCGAAAATGCCCTCAAAAATGCAGAGTATGTCGGCTATTCAACACCAAACCTACCAGCTAAGGAATTACTCCCAGAGGAGAAAAAAGAAGACAAGGCCTTCTATCCAGATGCTGAAACCATGAAACACCTAGAAGTTTATGAGAAATTTGACCATAAATGGACAGGAAAATATAGCGACCTCTTCCTACAGTTTAAAATGTATCGGAAGTAGGAGTTAGCAGTCACGAAACGAATCAGTCAAGCTGGTTCGTTTTTTTGAAAAAATAGAAATCATGGTATAATAGTTTTAGGCTGAGAGTTATTAGAATTGTTTATAGCATCTCTGAAAATTTAATTCTAAAGGAGTTCAAAATGAGCCAGACTACGCAAATGCATATATATATATATAACCTAATAAAAAAATGTAAAAAATATAGACTGAAACCTACTGAAAATCCAGTAGGCTTTTTGCGTTTCTTGGAGGTATCTAATGGCTAAAAAGTTATTAAATATCACCGAGATTGAGGATAGAACCAAGGTTTTAGTAGAGAATCTTAATAAATCGACATTTATTATTGAATTTGTTTCATTGTTTGACATTACTAAAACGACCATAACAAGAGCAAGTAAAGTAGCATCTGATGATTTTATCATAAAAAACAAATTGTATTTTCGTAAAGTTGAAAATCAGCCATTACTTACTCTGACTGAGATTGATAAAGAGTTGGAGGATCAGGTTCGTAAATTTCGATTTATTATTACAACAGATTTTCAAGAATTATATGCAAAGGATACACAGACAGGGCTAACTCTAGCAATTTCTTTTAATGATTTACCAGCCCATTGTGATTTCTTCTTACCTTGGAATGGTATTGAAAAGATTGATTATGATAAGGAAAATCCTGCTGATGTAAAAGCGGCAGAGCGTTTCACCAAACTTTATGATGAACTAATTTCTATCAATCCTGAACTAGCAATTACTGAAACTGATGGTAAATCATTTAATCTATTTTTGATTCGTGTTCTTTTTCTACTATTTGCAGAAGATACAAATATTATCTCCAAGGGAGCTTTCACAAATGTTATTAAGATGAGGACATCCGAAGATGGTTCTGACTTGAATGAGTGTGTTAGAAAACTATTTACTATTTTAGATATGCCTGAATTTAGTCGTCAGAATTTGGAGTCATGGTTATCAGATTTTCCTTATGTAAATGGTAAGCTTTTTTCAGAGCTACATCATGACCTTATTTTCAATAAAAGAACTCGTCAATTACTCATTGAAGCAGGAGAATTGCTAAACTGGAATGAAATCAATCCAGATATTTTGGGATCAATGATTCAAACCGTGGCAAATGCAGAAGCAAGATCAACATCGGGTATGCACTATACTAGCGTGCCTAATATTATGAAGGTCATCAAACCACTATTTTTAGATAATCTACGAGCAACATTTACGGAATTAGAAGAACGAGCTGATTACTATATAGGAGGTGGTGACTTTAGTGAGGAACATCGTCGCAAGGAATTACGACAAATCTTACCTAAGTTAGAAGAGTTGCTCACTCGTATGGCCTCTATCAAGTTTTTAGATCCTGCTTGTGGTTCTGGAAATTTCCTCATCATTACCTATAAAGAACTTCGTCGTTTAGAAATTAATATCTTAGTCAAACAGCGTGAAATTCGTGACTCCTTGAATGAAAAAGCTGTTTATCAAGGAGAATTGATTGCTGATGCATCTAAGATTTCTCTATCCCAGTTTTCAGGAATTGAATTGGATGATTTCGCTCATGAAGTAGCAAGGCTATCCTTGTATATAGCAGAACACCAGATGAATGTGGAAATGGAAGAAGCTCTTGCTGATGTCCATCCAAGACTATTACCTTTAAGAGAAGCTGGAAATATCGTCTGTGGGAATGCTCTAAGAATTGACTGGGAAACTGTGTTGAATGCTAAGGAAGATGACGAAGTTTATATATTTGGGAATCCGCCGTATATAGGGGCTGGGGGAAGAAATCCTCAAACGAAGCTTCAAAAAGAAGATTTAAAGAATGCTATTTTCCCAATTAGTGCTAAAAAAATTGATTATATTTTAGGATGGTTTGTTAAAGGAAGTAGATTCATATTAGGAAGAAATAATTTGACTAATTTAGCCTTTGTGTCTACAAATTCTATTTTTCAAGGTGAACAAGCCTCATTTTTCTTGAATAATATTTTAAATAGTCTTGAAATTAGTTTTGCTTACCCATCGTTTTCTTGGTCAAATAGTGCTAAAAATAAAGCTGGAGTTACTGTTGCAATTGTTGGTATTTCAAGAATAAATAATGAAAAGAAAAAATTATTTAAACTTGATGAAGTAAAGGCAGTAGATAATATAAATGTCTATTTAAAAGAAGGACCAAATTTTATAGTAAACAAAAGAAGAGAGCCATTAAGTCGTTTACCAAAGAATATAACAAAAGGAAGTGCTGAATTTGGTGAAGATAATCTTATTTTAACTATTGAAGAAAAGAATAAGTTTGTTTCTAAATATCCAGAATCGGAGAAATTATTTAAAAAACTAATTAATGCTACTGATATCATGAATGGAACGTATTCATTTGCTATTTGGATTAATGATGAAGAAGTAGATTTTGCTATGAAAATACCTGAAATAAAGAGTCGTATTGAAAAAGTGAAATATTTTCGTGAGAATACAAAAGGTAAGAGTTCAAATTCAGTAGCTAATAAACCGTGGCGTTTTGGTCAAGATAAATATCGTGAAGAAGATGCAATTGTTATGCCTGTAGTATCTTCTGAAAGTAGAGATTATATACCAGTCGCTTACATGGAGAAAGGTACAATTGCCACTTATGCTGTAAGTATTGTTTACAATGCTCCAATCTGGCTTATAGGGATAATTGGGTCGCGTATGCATAATATCTGGTTACGTGAAGTAGGTGGTAAATTAGAGACACGTTTGCGTTATTCAGCTGGACTGGTCTATAATACATTCCCAATTCCAGAACTTTCGGTTACTCGGAAAAATATACTTGAAGAAGCTGTTTTTGAAATGTTAGATGTTCGAGAAGAAGAAGGTGGAACCTTGGCTGATTTGTACGGTGGAGCCAATAAACCGATGAACGAACGTCTTCGTCAAGCACATGAAAAAATTGATGGTATCGTAGAACGTGCCTACCAGCAAAAGCCTTTTGAATCAGATGAAGAAAGGCTCAGTGTCTTATTGGACCTGTATAAAGAAATGACAGAAAAGGAAACGAAATGACCTCAAATATATTTGAAATTAATTACAATGGTACAGGTGCTAGTCAATCAAATAATGCACTTGGAATGCGTGAAATGCAGGAGCGGGTATATGCTAAGAGATCTTCTCAACACTTACTGATTAAGGCGCCTCCTGCCTCTGGTAAGTCGAGAGCTCTGATGTTTATTGCTCTTGATAAACTACATGCTCAAGGTCTGAAAAAAGCTATTATAGCAGTCCCAGAAAGATCTATCGGAAAATCGTTTCGTTCAACAAAATTGACAGATTATGGTTTTTACTGGGATTGGGAAGTTCTTTCCAAAAATAATTTGACTGAACAAGGAACCAGTAAAAGTAAGGTAAAACAGTTTGTAGACTTTATGCATTCAGAGTCACCTGATGATAGAGTTTTAATCTGTACGCATGCCACCTTGCGTTTTGCCTTTGAACAGCTGGCTGATAGTGATTTTAACAATGTTCTTTTAGCTATCGATGAATTTCATCATGTATCTCAAGATGATAATTCAGTTTTAGGGAATGCCTTGAGAAACATATTAGCCAATTCAACAGCCCATGTAGTGGCTATGACAGGGTCTTATTTCCGTGGAGATTCTGTCCCTATTTTGGCACCTGAAGATGAGCAAAAATTTGATAAGGTATCTTATACTTATTATGAACAGTTGGAGGGGTACAAATATCTGAAAAGTTTTGCCATGGGTTATAACTTTTATCGTGGTCGTTACACGGATGTTTTGCACGAAGTACTGGACACAAGCAAGAAAACCATTATTCATATTCCCAATGTAAACTCGGGTGAGTCAACTAAGGATAAGTATGATGAAGTTGACCGAATTTTAGACGAACTGGGGCAAGCTGTTCCAGATCCTAAGACTGGATTATGGTTAGTTACTGAGGAAACAGGTCGTGTATTGAAGGTTGCTGACCTTGTCACAGAAGAAGGGCGTGAAAAAGTACAGGATTATCTAAATAAGATGACCAGTTTAGATAATCTCGATATCATTATCGCACTTGGTATGGCTAAAGAAGGTTTTGACTGGCCTTATGCTGAGTATGCTTTAACGATTGGCTATCGTAAGTCGCTAACAGAAATTGTTCAGATTATAGGTCGAGTAACACGAGATAGTTCCAATAAATCGCATGCTCAATTTACCAATCTTATTTCCCAACCAGATGCTCAAGATGATGAAGTTTTCTTTGCTGTGAATAATGTTATGAAGGCTATTACAGCTAGTCTATTGATGGAGTCTGTTTTAGCACCAAATTTTAAGTTCAAACGAAAAGACCGAGATGACCAGAAATCTTCTGGTGCCGAAATGTTTGTGAAAGGCTTAAAAGAGCCGACTACTCAAAGAACAAAAGATATCATAGAAAATGACATGAATGACTTACGTGCTAGTATCTTACAAGAACCGCGTATCCAAACTGCGATTGCTTCAGGAACGGATGCAGAAGTCATTAATAAGCAGATGATTCCAGCCATCATTAAACAAATCTATCCTGACTTAAGTGGTGCTGAAGTTGAAGAAGTTCGTCAACAGTTTATTAGTCAATCGGTCGTTCAATCAGCTGAACGGAAAGAGGGAGTAGGGCAAACAGATTTCCTAAAAATGGCAGATAAATTTGTGAATATTGATGAGTTGTCTATTGATTTGATTGATCAGATCAATCCTTTCCAGAGAGCTTACGAAGTTATATCACGTGAAATTGATGCTCCGACTTTGCGTCTAATACAAGATTATATGGATGGTCAGAAGATGGAGTTTTCGGAAGAAGAACTGTTAATTCTTTATCCTCAAATTAAGCAATTTTTGAATGAAAATGGTCGTTATCCAGATAAATCAAGTAACGATACGTACGAACAGAGACTGGCTTATGCTTTGTTACAATTGTCTCAGATGAAGTTGAAGATGGAGAATGGTAATGATTGATTTCAAAAATTTAACTGACATTTTTAATGATTCTGATTTTGAACATTTAATAGCTCCTTTAAAACATAAGAAAAAAATAGTTACAGATCATGAAGTAGAGAAATTTTTAGAAATTATAGATTGGGTGAGAGAAAATAATGGGCAAGAGCCACAAAAGTCTAGAAACATTAAAGAACGCAGTTTATTTTCTCGATTGAATGGCATTAGAAAATCTCCTGATAGCATCCGAAAGTTAGAACCTTATGATGAATTTGGGCTACTAAAAATAGATATTGTTGAGTCCGAGACCCCTATTTCAAGTCCTGCTAGTTTAACAGATATTTTATCAGATGAATTGTTTGAGTCAGTAAATAGTGCTGAAAAATCTTTATTTGATGTCTCACGTTATAAACGAACGATTCAAGCGCGTGATAAAACACGAACACGTAAACGGATGGGAAATTTTGAAGATTATCAGGGATTATTTACTCGTGTTCATGATGAAATTAGTGAAGGTCGTCGTCAAGTCAGAAAGTCTGACGTGATAAAAGAAAAAGAAATTAAACCTGGTATGTTCTATGTGGATAATGGAGTAATGGTTTATGTTGTTTCTAAAGGAGAAGATTTCACTGATAAGAATGGCTATACTAATGCTGAACTTCATCTCGTATATGAAAATGGTACAGAAAATAAGAAGGCCTTACTCCGCTCCTTTGTATCTAATCTGCACGATAGAACGCGCCATGGACGAATGGTAACAGAATTGATAGAAGATGTGATGACTGGTATCAGTCCAAGCGAACGAATTACAACTGGATATATCTATGTGGTGAAATCCTTGAGTAGCAATCCTCAAATTGCTAACATCCGTAATCTCTATAAAATCGGTTTTACACAGGATCAAATTGAAAAACGGTTAGCAAATGCTGAAAGAGAAGGAACCTATCTTTATGCTCCTGTCCGTTTAGTAGCTAGTTTTGAGGTTCAGAATTTCAGCGCTCGAAAATTAGAAACGACTCTTCATCATTATTTTGCAGACAAGCAGTTAGATGTGGAATTAATAGCACCAAATGGAGAGAGCTTTGTCCCTAAAGAATGGTTTCTAGTATCGCTAGATGAGATCCAAAAAGTGATTGAAAAAATTGGCTTTGAAATTAGATTTAGATAAAGAAAGACACTATTTAGAAGACTATTTAATATTTAGAGAACACAAAATATTTTAGACTGATTAAACTAAAAGGAATAATAGAAAAATGAAAGAGCTGAAATTCTTGAAATATGCTACAATCGTATTTATGCTTTTTATCTTATTTTGGGTAAACTTTTGGGGATATATTTTAGGAACTCAAGGAAGCAAGGAAGAGATTAAAACAGTACAAACAGAAAGCTTAGGTCTGCAAGAAAGCAAGTTAAAAGCAAAAGAAGAAGATGCAGAAATTTTAGGCAAGTTTTGGAATGATAAAGGGCATTTTATTGTAGTGTATAACGGACTCACAAAAGTCCCAGAAATCCTTGAGGTTGGTTATTCTGAGTGGCAATATATGAGAATAGGGGAAAAGTATTAGAAATAAATTAAATATTACTACTTACATTTCAAAACTAGTAGGTGAATTTTCAAAATATCTTCTCTCCTAATTCACTACTATTGGCTAGAATCATTTCCAGTTGACGCGGAACCCAAAAAACGATATAATAAGAAAGTTGAGAATTGATTTTCACTTGTCTTAGCCCAGAGAAATGGCGGTGCTGCGAGCCATCTAAGCTAGGAAGTCATGCTACTCAATTTAACAATTGCATAAGAATAAGAGAATGACAAGTTCATTGAATGAAGGTGGTACCGCGGTTTTTCGCCCTTCGTGATATGAGCTTGTCTTTTGATTTTTGGAGGTGTTGATGAAAACATTACTTGTCAAACAAAAGTTTCGTCTTGGAGGCGAACGCTTCGCTATCAAGGATGACAGGGGAGAAATCGCCTATCAGGTGGAGGGATCATTTTTTAAGATTCCCAAAACTTTTACCATCTATGATGCGGCTGGTGAACAGGTCAGTCAGATTAGTAAAGAAATCTTGACCTTGCTCCCTCGTTTTGAGATTCAGCTTGGGGATGGCTCGAGTTTTGTCATTCGCAAGAAGTTGACCTTCTGGCGAGATAAGTATGAGTTTGATAATCTAGGTCTTCGTATCGAGGGCAATATCTGGGATTTGAATTTCAAATTGCTGGATGATCGCGATCAGCTGATTGCTGAGATAAAGAAAGAACTCTTCCATCTGACTTCTACCTATACCGTAACGGTTCTTGAGGACGCTTATGCAGACCTAGTCATTTCCCTCTGTGTCGCGATTGACTATGTGGAAATGCTGGAAAGCCAATCACATTAAACAAGTAAATAAGGAGACAATATGAAACAACTATCTAGTGCACAAGTACGCCAAATGTGGCTTGACTTCTGGGCGACCAAAGGTCACTCAGTAGAACCATCAGTAAGTTTGGTTCCTGTAAACGACCCAACTCTTTTGTGGATCAACTCTGGGGTAGCAACCCTTAAGAAATACTTTGACGGGACCATCATCCCTGAAAATCCACGTATTACCAATGCCCAAAAAGCCATCCGTACCAACGACATTGAAAACGTAGGGAAGACTGCACGTCACCATACCATGTTTGAAATGTTGGGGAATTTCTCTATCGGTGATTACTTCCGTGACGAAGCGATCACTTGGGCTTATGAGCTTTTGACAAGCCCTGAGTGGTTTGACTTCCCAGCTGAAAAACTTTACATGACCTACTATCCAGATGATAAAGATTCTTATAACCGCTGGATTGAGGTGGGAGTGGACCCAAGTCATTTGATTCCAATCGAGGACAACTTCTGGGAGATCGGTGCAGGACCTTCTGGACCTGATACAGAGATTTTCTTTGACCGTGGAGAAGCTTTTGACCCAGAAAATATCGGTCTTCGTCTCCTTGCAGAAGATATCGAAAACGACCGTTATATCGAAATCTGGAACATCGTTTTGTCACAATTTAACGCAGATCCTGCTGTTCCTCGTAGCGAGTACAAGGAATTGCCACACAAGAACATTGATACGGGCGCTGGTTTGGAGCGTTTGGTGGCCGTTATCCAAGGGGCTAAGACAAACTTTGAGACAGACCTCTTCATGCCGATCATTCGTGAAGTGGAGAAATTATCTGGTAAGGTCTATGACCAAGATGGCGACAACATGAGCTTTAAGGTTATTGCTGACCACATCCGTTCACTTTCATTTGCCATCGGTGATGGTGCCCTTCCAGGAAATGAAGGTCGTGGTTATGTCCTTCGTCGTCTTCTCCGTCGTGCTTCTATGCATGGTCAAAAATTGGGAATCAACGAGCCTTTCCTTTACAAACTCGTTCCAACCGTTGGAAAAATCATGGAAAGCTACTACCCAGAAGTACTTGAAAAACGTGACTTTATTGAAAAAATCGTTAAGAGCGAGGAAGAGTCATTTGCGCGTACCCTTCACTCAGGTCAACACTTTGCCCAAGGCATTGTAGCTGACTTGAAAGAAAAAGGTCAATCTGTTATTGCTGGTTCAGATGTATTTAAACTTTACGACACTTATGGATTCCCAGTTGAATTGACTGAAGAAATCGCTGAAGAGGCTGGTATGACTGTAGACCGTGAAGGTTTTGAAGCAGCCATGAAAGAACAGCAAGAACGCGCGCGTGCATCAGCCGTCAAGGGTGGCTCAATGGGTATGCAAAATGAAACCCTTCAAAACATCACTGTAGAAAGCCGCTTTAACTATGAAGCATCACAATTGTCTTCTAAATTGGTGGCTATCGTGGCTGACAATGCAGAAGTAGAAGCTGTATCTGAAGGAACTGCCTCACTTATCTTTACGGAAACTCCATTCTACGCTGAAATGGGTGGACAGGTGGCTGACCACGGACAAATCTTGGACGAGTTAGGTAAGGTCGTGGCTACTGTGACAAATGTTCAAAAAGCACCAAATGGACAAGCTCTTCATATAGTTGAAGTCCATGCACCACTTGCTTTGAACCAAGAATATACCTTGGCAATTGATACTAATCGTCGTCACCGTGTCATGAAAAACCACACAGCGACTCACTTGCTTCACGCTGCCCTTCACAATATCCTTGGAAACCACGCAACACAAGCAGGATCGCTTAATGAAGTCGAATTCCTTAGATTTGACTTTACCCACTTCCAAGCAGTGACTGCTGAAGAATTGCGCGCGATTGAACAGCAAGTCAACGAGAAAATCTGGGAAGCTCTTGAAGTGAAGACAGTTGAAACGGATATTGCCACTGCCAAAGAAATGGGAGCTATGGCCCTCTTTGGTGAGAAATACGGTAAGGAAGTCCGTGTTGTTACTATCGGTGACTACTCTATCGAGCTTTGTGGTGGTACCCACGTTGGCAACACTTCTGAGATTGGCCTCTTCAAGATTGTCAAAGAAGAAGGAATCGGCTCAGGAACTCGCCGTATCTTGGCAGTGACTGGTAAGGAAGCCTTTGAAGCCTACCGTGAACAAGAGGATGCTCTTAAAGCTGTCGCAGCAACCTTGAAAGCACCTCAACTTAAAGAAGTCCCTCACAAGGTAGAAGGACTTCAAGAACAACTTCGTCAATTGCAAAAAGAAAATGCTGAGTTGAAAGAAAAAGCCGCAGCTGCAGCTGCAGGCGATATCTTCAAGGATGTGAAGGAAGTCAATGGTCACCGTTACATTGCTAGTCAAGTGTCTGTATCAGATGCAGGTGCCCTTCGTACCTTTGCAGATAACTGGAAACAAAAAGACTACTCTGATCTTCTTGTCCTAGTTGCCGCTATCGGTGACAAAGTCAATGTCCTTGTAGCAAGCAAGACAAAAGACCTTCATGCAGGAAACCTTGTCAAAGAATTGGCACCAATCGTCGATGGACGTGGTGGTGGTAAACCAGACATGGCCATGGCAGGAGGAAGCAACCAAGCTAAAATCCAAGAATTGTTGGATGCAGTAGCAGGTAAATTGTAATTAAGTAAAGATCTATCCATTTGGGTAGGTCTTTTTGTGAATACAAAAAAGCCAAATCCGATTGGATCTGGCTTGAATATTATGAACTATTAAATAGTATTAGCTGCCCAGACACTTACCGAAGCAGCTGAGACTGGGAATTGTCCATAACCTTCCTCATCGATTGTAACTTGATCTTGATGGTTTCCAAGTAAATCTACAAAGGTTTGGTTAGCCCATTCTTGGCCGACAAACATTGATTTGCTGTTTTCTTTGTCATTGGAAATCAAGACTGCGATTGGGGATTGATTTTCAGCACCTGAACGGACCCAACCGATACAGTTAGCATCATCAAAGTAGTCATTTTGTTCTCCATATGCCAAATCTTTTCGGATGGTTAGGAGGCGGTCAAGGACTTCTTTGAAATCTTGTTGAGCATACTGCCCTGAAATCCCGTAGTAATCTCCGTAAAAGACACATGGAAGGCCGTCTTGGCGTAATAGAATGAGGGCATAGGCTGCTGGTTTGAACCATTCTTCAACAGTAGACTCAAGAGCCTGACCACGTTGGGTATCGTGGTTGTCGACAAAGGTTACAGCCTTGTAAGGTTTGAGTTCAACCAAGCTATCTGTGAAAATACCACGAAGGTCATAGTTTGCGCCAGCTTGACTGGCTTCAAAGAGATTCTGGTGGAGACGAACATCAACAAGGTCAAAGCGTTCTTCCGTTTTTTCAAGATAGTCTAGATTGGCTTCCTTGTCAGGATTCCAGAATTCACCAAAAACATAGAAATCCTCACCGTATTTTTCCTTCATATCACGGATAAAATTGCTCATGAAGAAAGAGTCAATGTGTTTAACGGCATCCAAGCGGAAACCAGCTACACCAGTCGTTTCCATGAACCAGTCAGCCCAGTCATAGATATTTTGGATGACTTCAGGATGTTTAAAGTCTAGGTCGGCATACATGAGGTAGTCATAGTTACCGTTTTCATTATCGACCAATTCCTCATTTGCCCAACCCTTGTTGTCCCCTTGAATCAGATAAATCCCAGACTTGCGGCGTTTGGCATCGTAGTCTGTACCGGTGAAGTGGTACCAGTGCCAGTGGAAGTCATTGTAGGTATCTTGGCGACCATCGAAGGTAAAGCTAGTCCAGCCATTGATGGTGAAGGGTTCCCCAAGTTCAACTGTACGGTCAACCGGATCCACTTCGATAACTTGAAAGGCTTCCATGTGATCAGCAGCAGCCTTGTGATTGAGCACCACATCTGCCATAGGTTGAATTCCCTGTGCTTTTAGAGCTTGAATGGCTTGAAGATAGTCTTCTTTAAAACCATACTTGGTGCGGACAGTTCCTTTTTGGTTAAACTCTCCTAGGTCAAATAAGTCATAGACCCCATAGCCGACATCTTTTTCATTGGTAGCCTTGAAAGCTGGTGGCATCCAGACATGGCTGATACCGAGATCAGCTAGGTGTGGAGCATCTTCAGCCAGATGCGTCCAGTGCTGACCGTCGTGGGGCAGATACCATTCAAAGTACTGCATGAGTGTTTGATTTTGCATGATGTTTCCTCTTACTTGTCAATCTTGTTCTTTATTCTATCATAAAGTATTGGTTAGCTCAATCGTTTGCGTAAAACTGAATAATAAGTTTTTGACTATTTTATATAAAATGTTGATTTTTAAAATGAAAGCGCTATAATTATAGTAAATTACATAGATAAAGAGAGGAGATTTCTCATGATTGAATTTCAAAATGTTAGTAAGTTGTATGGTGATAAAGAGGCTTTGAGTAATCTCAATTTGCAGATTGAAAATGGGGAGATTATGGGCTTGATTGGCCATAATGGTGCTGGAAAATCGACCACTATAAAATCCTTAGTCAGTATCATTTCGCCCAGCAGTGGTCGTATTTTGGTAGACGGTCAGGAGTTATCTGAAAATCGTTTAGATATTAAACGAAAGATTGGCTACGTAGCAGACTCGCCTGACTTATTTTTACGCTTAACGGCCAATGAATTTTGGGAATTGATCGCCTCATCCTATGATCTGACTAGCTCTGACTTGGAGGCTAGTCTAGCTAGGCTATTGAGTGTTTTTGATTTTGCTGAAAACCGCTATCAGGTTATTGAAACCCTTTCTCACGGAATGCGTCAGAAAGTCTTTGTCATCGGGGCACTCTTGTCTGATCCTGATATTTGGGTCTTGGACGAACCCTTGACTGGTTTGGATCCCCAAGCTGCCTTTGATTTGAAACAGATGATGAAGGAACATGCACAAAAAGGTAAGACTGTCTTGTTTTCAACCCATGTCCTAGAGGTAGCTGAGCAAGTCTGTGATCGGATTGCTATTTTGAAAAAGGGGCATTTGATTTATTGTGGTAGCGTGGAGGACTTGAGAAAAGACCACCCAGACCAGTCTTTGGAAAGTATTTACCTTAGCCTTGCTGGTAGAAAAGAGGAGGTTTCAGATGCGTCTCAAAGTCATTAAAAAATTAGTTGATATCAATATCCTCTATTCATCTCAAGAAGCTAATCTGGCTAACCTACGAAAGAAGCAAGCTAAAAATCCTGGAAAAAAAGTAAATGTTTCCGCTAGAGTCCTAAGTTCTTACATTTTTTCTAGTCTCTTGATGCTTTTCATGTTTATAAATATAGCCTTTCGTTTTCCTTTTGAGGAAATGCCAAGTTTTTTTAGTAGCATGGTTGCTATTTTACTGGTGCTTGCCTTTTCAACTTCTTTCACTGCATTTTACAATGTCTTTTATGAGAGTAAGGACTTGGCATCGTATAGGCCCTATGCCTTTAAAGAATCAGAGATTATAATTGCTAAAGGACTGTCTGTTCTCTTGCCAGCTCTAGCTGGAATTGTACCAATCCTAG